>JAUWBM010000158.1 GCA_030601705.1 Thermoplasmatota archaeon | reverse complement strand
TAATGCTTGATATTCCATTATCTATTGTTACTATTTCTATTGCTTCTATTATGATAGGTATAGGTATTGATTATGGCATACATCTCACCCAAAGGGTTCGAGAAGAGATGGCAGAAGGTAAATCTAAAATGGAAGCTACGAGGGAATCTATCGAAAAAACTGGTTTATCACTTATTGAAGCAGCTTGTACTACGATTGCAGGTTTAAGTTCAGTTTATTTTGTTGATATCCCTGTAATACAACAGTTTGGAACAGTTATTATAATTATGACTATTTCTTCGGTTGTAGCGGCAGTATTAATTCTGCCGATGTTTTATAGTTTAAAATTTGTCAAATAATACTATTTTTATCTGCGAGATATGAGCGACTTTAGAAATGGTACATCAAATATAATATTTCCAACTAGAATTATAATCGCTAAAAAAAGTTCACCATCATATGTTGAAATACCCAGAGAAAAGCCTCTGTAAAACCAATCTCTTATCAAAAAAATAGATACAACAATCGGCAAGATTATAAGTAAAGGGGCAAACCACAATTCGGGTCTCATTGATCTCGTGATGTTACTCCCTTTACCGGATTCTGATTTTTTGTTTGACATTTTATCACAGTGTTAGACGGGCAGAATCATCTCTACTGGCAAAATATCAAGGCCAGTTACTTTTAATCCCTGCCATAAGATTAAAATTAAGATTGCTGGTAGTATTTGCATCATAAAATCATCATCGATTAGCCAGAATTTCTTAGCTTCACCAATTAGCGCCCCAGTTCCACCAATTATTGAAACTAAAAGTACTATCCATATGTCAGCTTTAAACCATATCACTGAGAAGAAAAACACGCAAACAAAAAAACCAATTATATATGCTTCTTTTATTCCCATACGATACCGTAACTCCCCAATTATCGGATCAGAGAAACAAGCACAAAGAATGCAAGGTATTGCTATTTGTTGTGGGAAGAAAAGCAGTAAAAATAGTGCCGCCACACCAAAATATAGGTATCCTGCAGGTCTTTTGTCTTCATAAGCCCTAAGTCCAAAAAAATGATCGCGATTTATTCTCCCTTTTATTCTAAAATATTCTAAGAACGAGGCAAAAAGTACAATAACAACAGGAATGTAAAATTTTAATGCATTGATCCACTGTTCGTTGGGCAGTGAATAGTAAATTAAAAAGGAAGCTGCAAACGTGTGAAAAACCCGTCTAAATAAGTGAGCATCAAATTCTATAGAATTGATTTTTTTCATCATTTCAAATTGCCGATTTAATCCTCTTTGTTTACCAGTTTTAGGTTTTCCCATATTCTGCATTTCAGATGATATACTTGTTTTTAAAAGTATTTAGCAAATGTAGCTTTAGATTTTTATCAAAAATTCTTTTTAGTTCTTCTTTGATGCTTTTCATGTGAGTAAAGATTTAACCGATGAGATAAAAGAGTTGAACAAGCGCATTAGTGAACTTGAAAGGATGCTTTCTTTATTGATTCAACCTTTTCAGAAAGTACAAGATACAACGTCAAATTATTTGAAGATACTACAGCTTTCACTTGAGCACGGCGGTTTAACTCCAGATCTTATTCTTCCAGAAGTGAAAGATCCAATTTCAAAAGAAATTGTTCGAGCCCTTCTTGATAGAAGTGAACAGAACATCTCCCAGATTACAGAACTTGTGAGGAGTAAACGTGGTACTGCTTCGCGAAGAATAGTTCGTGAGAAAGTTAATGAGTTGACTGAAAAAAACATTATCCAAAAAAAGCAAAAAGGATCACTATATGCATACAGTTTATCTCAGGAAGTGATCAGAAAGTGGTCACAACTGCTCGGTATCAATATATAAACTGGCCACTCTACTATAGTTTAAAATTTAAAAATTGGAGGTATATGAAAAATGAATAAACATGAAGGAATACCAGATCCAGAAAAAATAAAGGAAATATTGAATGTCGTGTCAGAGAAAATACCTGGACTTCTCAAGGAACTCAGTGATGTGCTTTATAGTCCAAACCAAGCTAAACAGTTTGGTGTTGCGGTGGCAACATTTTACAAAGAACTAAAAGATGCCGGTATGACTGATGAGCAAGCATATGATCTCACACGCCAGTATATGTCCACATTAAATCTTGGGCAAATGGTGAAAGGGTTTGGACACCACAAAAGTAAAGGCCATAGAGACGATGAATAGAGGTAAAAAATCATGACCGAAGAAGTTGAGGCTCAAGAGAAGGTAAACGGTTTTCGTTTTTTCGGTATGGTTATACCTTCTCTTCCCTCACTCATGTTTAAACTTGGCGGCGTATTTCTGCGGTTTAAAAGAGAAGCAAAGAAAGGGGGGCGTACATTTCAAAAAGAACTCATCAATCAAGGACTTGACGAGACAACTGCGGCACAACTCACTGAGATATATCTAGAATCAAGTAATATTGCAAACTACATAAGTTTATTTCGTTAAAGATGGGGTTTTGCCCCTTTTTTAATAACACAGTCTGTCATTTAAATAAAAAAGATATAAA
This sequence comes from Thermoplasmatota archaeon, assembly GCA_030601705.1. Lineage (GTDB taxonomy): Archaea > Thermoplasmatota > E2 > DHVEG-1 > DHVEG-1 > JAGLML01. Next base: position 2,260 of record JAUWBM010000158.1, on the reverse strand, counting down.
AAATGAATTTTGTGCTGGTAAGTATATGATTATTGAAGGCACCGTTCTTCCAGTGTTATAATCCCTTGTTTGCTACCTACTATCACTTCATCTACCAAATCTATAAACAAACCGTTTTCTATAACACCAGGTATCGAATTGATTTCCTTTTCTAGGGCTTCAGGTTCATTGATTTTCCCGAAATCACAATCTAATATGTAATTTGAGTTATCTGTAATATATACTTCATCCATGATCGTTCTTAATTCTGCCGTACAGCCAAGTTCTTCCAGGGTTTTTTTAGTAGCATTCCAGCCGTATTTTGTAACTTCAACAGGTACGGGGGAGTCAATTCCCAATTTTTTGACAACCTTTGTTTCATCTATGACTATTATTTCTTTTTTCGAGTGATATGCGATTATTTTCTCCCGTGTTAAAGCCCCACCGCCACCCTTAATTAAATTCAGATGAGAGTCAACTTCGTCAGCTCCGTCTATAGTTAAATCAATTTCCGTATAGTCGTTTAGATCCACCAGAGGAATATTGTATTCTGTCGCCAGTTTTTTTGTTCTTAAAGATGTTGGAATTCCCTCTATTTTTAGCCCGGTATTAACCATTTCTCCCAATTTTTTTATTGCATATTTTACGGTTGATCCCGTCCCTAGTCCAATGACCATTCCATTATCCACATGTTCAACTGCTTTTTCCGCTGCCATCTTTTTCATATCTTCTTGTTCCAATAGTTCACCAAATGTGTAATAATAAACGCATACAAAAACTTATACTTATTATTCTTATTACGGGAAAGAGAAGATGTTAGGCGAATGTGAAGAGCACGGGTATTACCGTGGGGAATCATGTCCAGTTTGTGGTGAAAAAGGAAAATTCTTAATGAATGATAGGGAACTTAATTCATTGGGGCGCATTATTGCAGGGGTGCTTCGTCATTTTCCAGAGAAACTTGGAGTAATGATCGATGGCCATGGATGGGTAGACATTTCTGAATTTGTTGAGGCCATAGGTATTAGTAGGTCAGGATTTCATTGGCTCCGTAACCATCATATTGATGCTATTGCACTTACCGATCCAAAAGGGAGATACCAGCTTGATGGAGGAATGGTGCGTGCAACATACGGTCACACCATTGATGTCAATCTTGATGATTTGCCTCTCGCAGATATAGATGAATTTTTCTACCCTGTTACAGAAGAAGAAATAGACATAATATTGGAGGGTGGATTAAACCCTATCGATAGGAAAAATGTGCATCTTAGTGGAAGCATCGAAAAAGCACTTGAGGCGGGAAGGGTGAGAACAGAGGAACCACTTATTATAAAAATAGATGGTGCAAAAGCAAAAAAAGACGGAATAAAAATATATCATGCCGGTAAAGATGTCTATATTACCGATAGGATTGATGCTAAGTATATATCTAAAGTTGACGAATCAGAGATAAAGCAATCTGAAGAAAAAAATTAATAAATGTTATTTAATTCAGGTATCTTTCTTGTTTTGGGCTTGTAGCTCAGCTAGGTGGAGCAATCGGCTCTTAACCGATCGGTCGAGGGTTCGAATCCCTCCAAGCCCGTTGTGTCTTACAGGAGAAAATGTGTTCAAAAGTGCCTTTTTGGGGTGACTTTTGATTTTTAGAGTTTTTAACGTGCTTACATCTCACCTTTGTTTTTGAGGGTGATATAATGGCACGTTTCAACCAACTTCCTTGATCCTGGTAATGATATTCTCCTGCCATGTGTACATACCGTTTTGTCATATCCAAATGGCTATGTCCAAGCCATGATGATACCATTTTAGCCTATTTTTCGCCTATTCAGAATCTGAGGTAAAATAATTCCTGCCAATTTGGAAAACCCAATTGGCGGGTGTCGGGTGGTGAATCATCGGGTGATTCTTAGATAACAACTCTGATGTGACATTTCTTCGTTCATGACATTTTAGCACAATATATTTATATAGAATCAGCAACAGTATAACTTATTAGATAGAGGAAACGGGATATGTTCTCTAAAGAGTTTATAACGCCTCAAAAAACTAATTCAGAAGTTGTTAAACAGGTATTGAATACGTTGATTAATACAATCAGGAGAAAGACAGACGAAAAACATGCTATTTTAACGGTAAGTTCTTTGATTAAAAAACTTGAGGCAGAGTATGATTTTTTACGGTATATCGAGATAAATGATACACGTCTTTTAGCAACAGCAGATATAGTGAATGTTATGCCTGATATAGACGCTGTTTCGCCGAAAGAAGTGGGAAAAGC
>JAUWBM010000031.1 GCA_030601705.1 Thermoplasmatota archaeon | reverse complement strand
CATATCTACAAAAAGAAATCATTTCCAAATCGGCGGAAGACTTGTCTATAAACTACTAAGAATAGGATATGAGAAAAAAACTAGTACAACATTCTCCGTTAGTTCAGGGGACAACTGGTATGTAACTATTGGGGTCTACCGCAGCATCAAAGAAGAGGAGATAACACTACAGCTGAAATCAGACAAACCATGCATGGAACTCGTACCACTGGAGAGGCACGACAAAATAGGTTATTTCTCTGGGTGGAAGAACGAGTTTGACAGTGGTGTTTACAGGGGTTTTAGGTTTTTGCCTTTTTTACCGTTTGGCTTGAGTTTTGCAGACAATCTTAAAAAGACGATTACGACAACTAGAGGTGGAATATTCTCATTTTCCAGTATGGCACATTTAAAGGCACTGTTGACTGTTAGACAGCCCGACGGAAAAATATTCACGGACAATAGACGAGGGATAATTGCATTCAATTATGCTGGGAATTTAACGGGTAATTGGGAGTTTAAAGCAAGTGGCTTTGGATTTCCTATGAAACATGCTGTCTCATTGTTTTATGCAGATGTTGATCCTTATATTTGTCTAGGGATAGATGGTTGTGGGACTGTAGGTGAACTCCAATGCTTCTCCTGATAAGATTATGTTTCCTCCCCTGTGTAACAGACCGGGCATACCATGGCCATCTGTCTTTATTTAATAAAATACGGAAGTGATATAGCATGAATGAATACAACCGCGGATTTGAAGACGCCTTAGCCCTTGTATATGATTACATGCAGAAGTACAAGGATAAGCTTCCAGAGAAATTTGTGCTGTCGATTAAAGAGATCATCCAGAATGCAAGGGACAAAAGAATTGCGGAACTAAAAAAAGATCTTAGCTTGATCGATGATGAGGATCTCCCCGCGAAGGATAAAAAGGCTAGGAAATGAACAGATATCATCCAGGGAGACTAACGCCAATGTACTAACACTATTTAAATAGCTTATTATACCTGCCTTAATATCATCTCTTCATTGAAAATAAGATGATATTCGTAAATGACTGATTTTTTATTCAAATATATATCTTTATAGGTTATGGTAAATTCTCCCTCTGTATTTATTTCTAGTATCTCTTCTCCGGTTGGTAATTTAACATCATATATTTCTCCTGGATTTAAATCAGGAATTTCGATACCATCAAACTCTGAGGAAAAACATATTTGAATAGCGGGACCTTTACCAACATTCTTGATTTGAATAATCAATGGTTTTGTAAATGTAGCTTTTAATTCTTTATTCCCTTCTATACAAAATACTGAAGTCTTTACCTTACATGATAAATAAGGTAATAACTCATATTGTCTTTGTTTTTTAATCTGATAAGCATAATAAGCGGTTATGCAAACAAGAGTCCCTGTTATAATAAGTTGAAAAATATCGGCGATGGAAATAGAAGTTTCTATCATAGCTCATTTCCATAATTCAATCTGGATATTAAACATATTGTTTTTTGATAATGAGCTGGTACTTACTGATTAAAGGAATCATAATTGGAGTTGGAATTTGTCAGAATGTCAAGATGTATAATTTTCAAGTAAGTGAACATCTGATCCTTCATTAGGATGGATATAAGATTATCCATTTCTTTGCGCCATACTAAGCTTCTGTCTTGGTTTGTTTTAGTTTGCTTAAACAACCCAGTAAAGCCATAAAATATTAAGAATCAGGCATTTGCATTTTCTGCCTGATTCAACCATTTACACCTATTTTGACACTTCAAACGCATACCACGAAACCATATCTTTCTCATCATTCGTCTGCAGAATGTTGCCATTGGGGTCTCTGAACGCTGCATAGACACGATATGTACCATCTCCATGTGTGAGATCGTTTGTATTCACCAGACCGTTGAAAACCAAATCAAGAGCGAGCTGCTCACTGCTGTTAATAATCCGTGGTGTGGTATCATCCACGGCAACATAATCAGAAGCCCACACTGCGGATATATTATAGTATTCCACCTTCATAAAAAGATACCCTTTAATATCCGTAGAACCCGTGTTCTTGATCTTCGACTGGTTTCTGTACTCGATCACCAGTTTCGGCGAACGACCCCCTAACGGATAGTTACTTGAATACACCGTGACATATTCATCACCGGTCGGTGTGTTGCTGTTTATATCCCTGCTGCTTCTCAGGCAGAGCTTGGTCGTGCCGCTCGTATTGATCCAGCTATAGTCGGTCAACGAAATATCATTGTACCCACTGGAAAAACCCACTGTGTTAAACGAGCCGCCGTTTCCTGAATAACGATTTTTATCATAATCAAAGGGTAGCAGCGGAATATGAGGATACGTAGGCTGCCCGTTCTGAACCACGATGTCGAAATCGGTTAATGAAAAATCACTGTCCTTATACAATGATAACGTCGCAGAGTCAATCAGATCGTTTGATGGAATCGATGAGGTGTCAAAGAATACAAAAGCTCGCCAGATAAAGTAGTATGGTCCGAAATTGCATCGTTGGCCTATGGTAAATGTCGATTCCATATCTCTGGGCGACCCCTCAGCTGCGTTTTGGACGGATGCATACGGCGTACCCTCTCCCATGATATCTCCATCGCTAAAACTAGAATACACGGTTAACGATGGGTCTATCACGACAGGGAACGTCATATCATTCAAATCAGCTGCCTTCAAACCCGACAATAGATAATAGTTGCCGTTGTACTGCAAGACCCTGTAAACCAGTTTGTGTCGAACCGATTCGTTATACAACTCATATGCTTCACCAATGGGCAGAGTGCATTTGAAACGGCCGAGGGCGTCTTTGAAATCGATCCGTCCATCAGATGTTGTGAAGTTGCCATTGAGAACACCGGATGAGTTGTACAATTGGAGGGTATGATAATCCAGTTTGGTGATAAATACCAAGTATGAGTCCTGGTTGCTTAGGCCGTATTCCGACGGCGGATGGTCTTGTAACACTGTTTTGGTTGCATTGCTCATGATAATCTCTTCTTTCAAACCACTGTTGCCATATGTCCACACTACATCGGTACCAGTAAAGACGTTTTCATAGGTTGCAGAATTACCGTCAATCTGCCCTTGGCTGCTCTGAACACTTTGCAGGTATTCATATGCCCAGCCTTGCGAGGGGTCAAGATAGCCGACGCCAAGGAGTTTACTCCTGATAACATGGGTTTCTGGGTCACTGGATTTATTGTAGGCAAAGGCTACAGGCCAATTATCCTGAGCATTTGGTTTGAAATACACATGGTACAAACCGTGATCATTGCCAGCCCGGTAGCCATAACTGTAGGCAGGATGGCTATTGTTAATCAATGAGATGTTACACTCGATTGGTGTCCAGCTGCCATTTTCATTCTGGTAGTTAACCGGACTGGTGTAGACTTCAAGGATGTTTCTGTCCGAGGTGGCATTGTAGTATTCATTCCACGTCAGACCACGGCCAACAAGATAGTAATCCTGTGGCGGCGAAGGCGGATCAGTGAGGTTGATGTACTCATTAGCACCATAACTGTCTTTCAAGGTGGCTATGCTCAAGGTCGCCTGTGCTGAGACAGTGAAGCTGTACCCTGAACTGCTGTTGATGTTGCCTGCATAATCAACTGTCCAGATTGTGTAATCGTGTTGCCCGACCAGCCAGGTGTCAGAAAATACATACTCGTACGTATTGTTTCCAGTGTTATTCATGGTAAAGTTTCCCGTCGTACTGTCGGGATACGTGATATTAACCTGAACTGTGTCTACACCGCTTGCATTGTCAGTGACATTAGCAGTAATATTAACGTTAAATCCAAAGCCAACAGTACCAGGAGTATCGGAGACATTTGTTATCTCTGGTGTAGTGTTATCGGGCGTGTATCGGCAGTAGATGGAGTATCTTCCGTTTTCATGCTCAAAATTGTTGATATCGGGAGTATAGTTGTAGACTCCTTCAAAGTAATGTCCAATTAACGTACTCGATCCATCATCATAAAACATCTCCTCTTCGTTTGCATCATCATAAAACATCTTTACAGTATAGTTATCCGACCAACAGTCTAAGACGTACTCGGTGTCGTTTATCAACACTGGTTTTGGAACTGAAAAATTGAACGTCTGCCATCCTTTCCCGCTGGTAACATTCTTCTCCTCGGAGATGCCCATCAGTTTCGAATCATTATGCCTATAGATCACGCATTGATAATGGGAATCAGACGTGGCGTTACCTGGGTCTATATAAACTGACATGTTATCGGCAACGCCTTTCAAATTCACCTTAAACCTTGAACCGGTAATCGTATCCCATATACTCTGGTTTGAACCGCCAATCAATCGGCATCCGAAGCTCCTTAGAACATTAAAGTTCTTTGAAGAGGAACTCTCAAGGTTTTCCGCATGGTCAACCGCCCAGATTTTATAATTATATCCACCCAGCTGACATGTATCGTTAAACGTATACTCATAGGTGCTGCTGTTGGTGTTATTCATGGTGAAGTTACCATAAGTGTCATCGGGATAGGTGACATTGACGGTGGCAGTTTTTATGTCGCTTACACTGTCAGAAAGATTAGCGGTAATGGTTATGTTATACCCATAGCCGATCTCATCTAGGTCGCTGGAGTGAGACGCTATCTCTGGGTCTCCAGCATCAATATAGATAGTTTGATAGGAGACATTGGTATTCGACTCGGCATCAGTAACATTCAACGACACATTATATACGCCTTCACCAGCGTATGCATGGCTTGTATTTTGGTTGTTTGAAGTGTTTCCGTCGCCGAAATCCCAATACCAGCTTGATATATTGTAATGCCCGCCCGATAAGTCGTTGAAAGAAATCGTCTCAGTAGGATCTCCATGGTCAGAGGAGGAATTAATGTCTGATTTGAGAATCACGACTTTGACGATCTTTGTAACGTTTGATGTAATGTCTTGACTATCTGTAACAGTCAAAGTAACGTTGTAAGTACCAACCGCACCATAGGTATGGTTTGTGTTTTGCTGTTCGCTGTAATTCCCATCGCCGAAAGTATAATTCCACGTTAGAACAGGCAGGGTGGCACCTTGCAAAGCTTGTCCATAAAACTGGGTTTCCTTCCCAAGCACTACAGGTGATGAAACCATATCCATGTTTGAATTAAACGGTACCGTTACAGACAACGGGTCAGACCAGTCGCTTTCGTTTAAAAAAATATCCCTTGATTTAACTCTGATCTGATGAGTTCCTGATGGAATCCACATGGTCTTACTTGCATTCTCGCCAGAATTATAATACTCAGTCCAAAGACATTCGTGGTTATCCCATTTGAACTTGTAACTTACTTTATCTCCTTCAGGATCAGAGGTATTTGTGTAAAAGGTATACAACTTTTCTGAACTATCTGAATATTTTGGTGTTGCAGGTTTGTTTGAACCAGAATTATTTGTGTCGGGAATTTTGAGAACAACCGAAGGGTCGCCTAAAAGATTTAAACCAAAAAATATCACACGGCAATCCTGATTAATTTTATTGGTAGGGGTAGCCTGAGCCTTGACCCGATTAATAACTCGATATTTTGAATCCTGATTTGCCCGACCCAGCTCATGTACACTGCTACCATTATTGACGTAATCATTAAATATTTCATGAAAGAACAGTCGATCTAATATCTGAGATGACTCATTACTACCCACTATACCATATCGAGCATTCATACGGACAGCAAAAGCACCCTGCTTTGTTTTTACTGTTAGACATTCTCCAAGACAATCGAACAGGAGGTAAAAACCAGGTGATCCACTTAATCCGAATGGTCCGTTTAGGTAATAATTATCAAATGCACCAACTAAACATGATTGGGAACTCAAAAAAAAGGGCTTATCGTTTCCAAGAGTTATTGCATCAAACCTTCCTAATTTGTTAACTGTACGCTGAAGTTCAGATTTATATTTTTTACTAATAATTGCACATGTGGTACCATGACAATCGTTATGAATAAAATTTAGATTTCCAGTTAAATTCTTTAGCAGCCTATTTTTTGGCCACCAATAATCCGGCCAAAGCTTCTCATACAATTTGCTTATATTATATGTGTTATTAGGTATTCCAGTAGTATTGTAACCACTAGAATTATAGTAATCTATCAGTTGATCACAAAAATCTCCACCAAATATACAATTGTCTGGTGATTCATCATATATCAGAATGGTTCCAACCAATAAAACTTTTGCAAGACATGGGTCATTACTAGTTAAATTCTCATATTTTATTGTTTTCCAGACGAAATTGGAAACTTCCTTCTTACCTCCCACAGGGGCCCGCCCTACATAAACCTCTGCGTCAAGATCAACACCTTCCCAATAATGCTCTTGAATCCATTTCCCTTCATTTTGACTGTATAGTATCTGTTCCCATCCCGGAGGAGCTAAATTGCCATTACCGTCTTCAACCCATGGATCTTCAAAACCCTCCTCAAAAACCACCTCGTTATCTACTTCTATACTTAAATTGTCAACGTTAAAAGAAGCCTTGATGCTGTTGATGTTATCTGTATAGTTAAACAATATGTACACTTTACTTATGTCGGTGATGTCAGATAATCCATATCTTTTAGTGAAAAATCTTTTTCCTTTATTTAGTTTTTTCCAATAGTCATGGTGGCTAGTAGAAACATTATTTCCACCAGAATAAATGCTAAAATTGCCATAAACGTTATCCTCTGCTGGTGCCTCGAAATCATAAGTGAAGTTTATATAAAAATATTGTACAGAACTATAATTAGATAAATCTACTTGTGGTGTAGATAAACCAACGCCAAAGCAATTATCGTAATTTGAAGATTCAATCTCCGCATAGTAATTTTTTTGACGAATAGGTTCCCAAAAATCTCCAACGCCGTCAAGTGGAGTGCCCCAGTATGAATAGGGTGTTGAAGCACTATAGTGTTTATCATTATCATCATTAAAAGAACCATCGAGACAGGCGTAATAGAGATCTGATGGCAAGTTTATTATTTCTGGTACTGGTGGCATACAAAAAGGCTTCCAATGAGCCCATAAATATCTTGCAGGAAGAATTTCCCTTCCAATCCAATCACTTGTATCTCCGCCAAGAAGAACATATGAGATATTCCAATTTAGATAAGCATCTTTAATAAAGTTCCTTATGTGACATTGGGTATCATTAAAAATAGATTCAATAAGTGAATCGTTATAATAAGATCTGTTGAGTGATTCATTATCACCGTAAATTCCGTTCCAGTGGTATTCTGGACATTCTAAAATATCCTCAATTGTGACGATAGTCGTATTTATACCTATGCTATTCTTATGGTTTACCAGGTTCTGAAATGTACACCAATTTCGCTTATACCATAAGGGAGGTTTTGCATCAACAAATTTTTCTCTTGTGATAACCACCATAGTAAAATTCTTAGAAGGATCGACTATTGATGAATTACCTGGAGGAGTTGATACAGTCGTGTACGTATACTCCATACTATAATCATCGACTTTTTGTTTCATGATTTTTTCGTCTTGAGAAAGCCCTCGAAAAAAAGGATTTATCTTACCAGTATCCTCGGTTTTGATTTTTATTGTCATATTTTCATAATAATAAATTTCACCTGTATCACCTATGTAATGAACTGGATATAGATTAACTAGTAGTATTGCATAGCCACGAAAATTAGAAATCCCAAAATTATCGTATAATTCCTCCGGAAAAGGTAATGTTGCATTAAAATAAGTCTCGTTAGATTCATTTTGACCTTCCGAAAAGTTTTCTGATTCAGACCATAGTATTACATTATACCCCTCACCAAAAGATGTATTTCCGCTAAAATCAATGCTTATTGACTTCAATACTCCCTTCTGTGGAAGTAAAATCTTCATTGTTTTAGCCGGCAATAAAGGTAAACCAAAACCTCCAAAAGTTTGCGATTCATTCATAACGACCTTATGGTACGTTGTGTTAGATACATTAACCTCTGTTATTACAGGTTCAGTGAACGAAAAATCCAATATAATTTCGTGTTCATTAGCTGTTTCTGCAGATGGAATAATGACAACTGCAATTGCCAAAATGCCAAAGATTATTAGAACCGCTACACTCATTTTAATTATTTCCATTATTTTTCTCCCCCTTTCTTTCTTTTATTTTTAAACTGCGTTACTTATTAAAATATTATTTCTTTCCAACACCCATTACATCCATTATTCAATATATATAGTAATAGTTTAAAAATCTTCTTAAATTTTTACTTATTATAAAAAGATGAATGGTCACTTATTCCTTTCCATCCATCCCTGTCCAAATCCATGATAAGAAATAATCATCTTTGCGTATGGTATATAAAAAATAAACAGAACCTGTTATACAAATGTTATATGGAACTCATATATAAATTCATAGCCAATAAAGCTATGAAACTCATTCATGATGTGCTTATGAAATGAATCCGAGACAGGGGGATTAAGAAGGATTTTTAATGGATGTATAAAATTGTCTTTGAAATCTATCCAGAGTGTAATCTTTTAGAACAGGGACCCTAGATACCCATTAACTCAATATTCCATACCCCAAAATTTTGCCGCAACAAAATGCCTACCTATGTATCCCTCATAGTAATATGAAAATGTTATTGTTCTCAATGCACTATATCTCCACATAAGCTCACCTTCCCAAGATCCAAACACTATTATCGCAAAGAAAGATACCTCTTCTGCAGAAATCTCGGGGTTGCTGATCACCCCAATAATATTAATTCCTGGAAAAGGAGTTTCCATCTCTATTTCATCGTAACCATTGTGTCCAGCCACATCGTAGACGACAGCACGGAGCGTGTGCTTTCCACTAGTCGTGGCAGTCCAATTCCACTCATAGGGCTCCTCATAATCTGTAAACATCAGTTCACCATCGTCATAAAATTCTACAAAATCAGGACCACTGCCATAATCATCGCAAGTTGCAAATAATTTCATTCCCATCGGACCAATAACTTTTTCCCACTGTATACCTACTTCAGGAGGAACAAGGTCCATTTGAAGGTCAGGTGAAAAACGAACTTCTTCTTCATTTCCAGCATTATCAACCGAATAATACACAAAATTAAAGTCTCCGGTCATTGCTATTGTAAAAGGCTCTTTATATTCCTTCAAACCTCCAGAACTAGGGGCATCATAATAAGTTACATTCACCCCCGATTCATCATCCGTTGCATTCAAAGTAACGAAGATCGGAGTGTTATAGATACCATTATGTATTGTTCCATTGATAGAATGGTTAGTAACAGGTGGCGTTGTATCATTGTCATCACCCAAGTTGGACTTCCATGCTAGGTGCTCTGGGACATATTTTTTTCCTCCTATGACTCCCATCGTTGGAATGATACTAAGCCCAACAATAAGTATAATCATAACCAAAGTTAAGACCTTTCTAGAATTGAACATATTTTTCCGGTGTATAGAATGTAATCTATACTACTTAAATTTTTCTAAATAGATATAAGTACATATTATTATAAAAAACAACACTATAAATCCGTCTATTACTTTTTCTGCATATACATCTGTATTATTTCCCCTTCCTTGGTCGTCCCATATCGTCAGCTTGTACTTAGTCCCCATCCAGTGTAAATATCCCAATCATCTGGGGGAGATTTATCCTCGGTCGCTAGCCAGGAGAGTATCACAGTTGATGGTGATAAATGTGTTACTGCAACCTTCACTGAACAAGGTCTATGAGAAGAACAAGTCTATTAAGAATGAGCCGAATCTAGTTGACAGAAACTTACGGGTAATGTTTATCAATCAACCACCAGAACTTCACAATTGTCTAGTGTTCTCCTAAATAATCCTCTTCTTTTCTTTTTAAATTTCATAGTAATTTTAGAAATGAAATCAGTACTATAAATTGTAACAGATATGGCATAAATATATTTGTAGAAAATATTTAAATGAAGCTCCCTCGCAGCAAGCTGCGGGGTATCTAAACGGTTCAAAAGTCCAATCATCAACATCAGTAATACACAAAACAGATTTAACGTCTTTCTGCAGTTGTCCCATCCCAACCGCAGCAAGCTGCGGGGTATTCAGATAAAATAAACTAGAAATGCCTAAAAGTATCGGTTTATGTGATAAACCGAAATGAGTATATGGATGGTTTCTTTTTGTATAAAAATTACTATAAGAAGTACTTAAAAAATGCCGCCAGGTGGCCTAATTGAACATGGATAAAAATCTCTTGATAATTGGAATAGCTAATTCTGCTCCAATCATCGTTAATGATTTTAGACTAAGACTAGCATCATGAGGCTATGATTAGAGTTTAGCCTATTTTCTAAGGAGAAATTAAGCCTCTAATCATGTTTTTGATTAGATATTGGAGTAACATAGAATAGTCGCATCTTCCATATTGAGAAAAAGATAATTATGAAATCAGCAAGGTATGATATTGAGTCGAAGTTTTAAAAGGAACTACTGAAATCGCAGAAATTCTGTGTTTTAAAAATAATTTAAACGATTTTCTCCTGTTGAATACGATCTTAACATTTATATACTATCAAATCTCTATAATATGGAGAAAAAATGATAGGTATACTAAATTGGATCTTTGGTATTTTGCTCGGAGTTGGCGGTTATGGCGCTTCAGGCTATATAATTATTCGCGTAGGCAACATTTCTATCAAAATCGGTGGAGTAGCATTGGCAATAGTAATTACTGCTATTGAGCTTTTCATCTTTGAAATTGTCTAGATAACCAGATGCTTTAAAATACCCAGAATTAGACGTCCAAATAGAATAACAATTAATCAAAAGGCTATGATTAGATACTGGGCAAACTATATAGCTAATTTATAAAGTCACACAGGCGATATCTAGAGTTGATTCGTAAAGTTCAATCGTCTTTTTAAGATATTCATTAAATTTATCATATTTTGAAGTAGCGTTGTAACCCCCTATACCTATAGTTTTGGCCATTTCTGGATTTTCTATTAATCCTTCTACTATCTCTCTGATTTTTTCTGTGTTGTTTGGATCAACTGTCAAAATTTCTTTTCCGGATTTTAATTTATTATATGGCTCTTTTTCATGTAATGCTTCACTCATCAAAACACACTTGCCTGTTGCCAAAGCCTCAGCAGGTAATGCAGGTGTATGATATTGCAATACCGGGGATGTTATTTTTTCTAATGCTAATACACATGTAGACGCTTGTAGTATTGATGGAATTTGCCATGGAGGAACAAAATCTAAAAAAATTGTTTTTTCTGCTAGATCTGCGTTTTAACTAGTTTTTTGAACTCGTTCAGTTTTTTACCGTTAGCAACAAATAACAAGAGGTAGTCATTTTCAATATTTTTACAGGCATCTACCAGTTCGATTAAGCCTTTGGTTTCAAAATGATGAGTTATTTTCCCTATATATGATATTATAGGAATGCCAGGACTATATTTTTGATTAGTAATATATGATGATAAATTCATGGGCACAACTTTTGGATGAAATGCCTGTATATCGACGGTTACCTTTTGCATAGATATTGTATTAGTCATTGTTGTATCAGCGCTTTTTATAATCTTGTCGAGCAGATTATTTAGATATGGTGAAGGATATAGCCGCTGTGAATCACTCCCTCCATAGCGTATTATTTGTGGAACGTTCGTGAAGGATTTAGCGATAAAACCTGAGACACAATATGGTATTAGATACCAGGAATCAATAACTTCGATATTGTGCTCTTCGATTACTTTAATAGCTAGACTAGCAAGTTTTTCGCAATACATCTTTGAAAAGGGAATGTGGCTTGGGTTTGCTTCAATTGTTGGTGAAGGATCTGTGCTATGAATATACACATTTTTAGGACTGTAATTAGGATCATTGATATCCAACGTTTCGCGGTATTCATCTTCTACTTCTAGTGCATTAGTAACAATATGAACCTCATGCCCACGCTCACCTAGTGCTCTTGCAAGCCAGTATACCTTTGAAGAAACTCCACCTTCAATAGGTGGATATTTGCATATAAAGCAAATTTTCATTCTCCTCCGCTTCCGTTCATTATTTTTAATTTTTCATTTATATATACTTTAAATCTATCATCTTTGAGGCACCAGGCCATTCGTTCAATTTCCTTATCTTTTTCTTCTTCTTCGTAACTTTGAAGATTTACACAAATGCTGATTTTACCATCTTTTTCTTCAATATTAATACCTTTTAATGATGAGCGATCGTTAGTAATCTTCTCATCAGAGCTTGTAATTCTTCCTTCATCTTGAATGTTATCACAAAATATTAAAAGAAAAAGGATTGGATCATCTTTAAATTTAATTTTCTCCATCAATCTTTTATCCATTACTGCTTTTTCCCATTTTTCGCATCTATATTCTTCAATATTATGACTAGCGCCTATATCAGAAATTTTTTCTTTATATATTCTATTTTTTTTTGGTGACCACAGTGCCCTATGACACTCAGCTATACATTTCTCCTCTGTCGGAAGGTCTCTATGACTTCTGCGATATCCCTGACATCCACAGAGTGATTCCCAAATATCTTCATCATGGCCACCTATCCCTAACGCAACTTGCAATACTGCCCTCTCATTTATTTTTACATTTTTTTTATCCGCAGCATCATATAATTGAAGGAATGATATGGCACTTAGAACTCCGTGATTTCTGTCTCTCACTGCCTTTTCATAAAAAAATCGGATTAGGTTTTCCTTCTCATTTTTTTCCCACTTATTCTTAAGTTGATTGACCATTTTTTTTATGTTTTCATATAATGCTTCTCTAACCATCGCGGCATCCAAATTTAATAAATTTAAATTTTCTTTAGTTTGATCGTATTTGACTCTCAACGTTTCTTCAAAAAATTGCATTAGCCAAGTATCAAAATTCTGGAGACCATAACTAAAATCATGGAACGTAGTAGCAGGTAACCATACATTTTCTATTTTACATTTAAATTTCGATTTAAAACTCTCCGAAATTTCTGGATAAATCGAATCTAAAATATATGTTCCAATCAAAAATACTTGGAATTGATGAACAAAATGTTCTCTATATTCTTCATCTCTTTGTAAAATATTTTCCACTCGTCTTTGGATGTTGGGATACTTTAAACCTAGATATTTTTTCCAAAGTTGAGTAATACACTTTTCTGCGATATCGTAATCATCTCGAGCCTCTTTCCGATATTTAAAAGCTAGAGCATTAAGTTCTTTTTTATAAGCGACGTTCTTAAGTTCACATAGTTTATCTATCAGGATAAAAGGAATGTTTTGTTCAGTACGGCCGGTAATCGCCCTTTTTTTGAATATTGGTTCGGGATAATAAACAAAATAATGCAAACAGTTCCTTAGATGGTATTCTAGCTCCATTTTTGTATCAGAGTTTTTTATACCAAGTTTTTTACAAATGTCTTCAAACAATGTGCGTGGTTTGATAATTTCTTCAATTTTAGTTTCAGATGTTTTAAGTAAGCCTATGCCTCTATCTTTGCAAACTTTTTTAAAGTCGTTAAAATCTTCACTTTCTTCAACATAATCTGGATATGCAAGATATGTTTTCGCTTTTATGAAATAATATTGATAAAATCTAACGGGGGCGGCTTCATGTATTCTAACTCTATCGATAATGTCTGTTGGGAAGAAAGTTTCTTTTGAAATAATATTGGTTGTTGTAAAATCAATTACTATCTCATCTGCTTTGCTTTCATTTTTACAATATAGCGGTACCCTGGCGGGGAGAAATTTATCATTGTACTCCTCGACTTTATATCCTTGGTTCCTAAAATGTTCTTTAAGAACTTTTAGCATTTCATCACTGGTATATTCTTTACTACTCATGTTACTCTCCCAAATTACTATAAATTGATGATTATATTTTTATCTAGAGCTACATCAAATCCTATACTCTCTCTCTCAATGATTGATTTTGGTAGATACTTTGAGGCTAGGTCTCTTTCGATTTTTCTATTGATTCTTTCTGTATAGGGGAGTGTCCTTATGAAGCTTACCAAGTTTTTTGAAAAAAGAGGAGTATAGACATTAATATCCAAGATTTTGGCAGTATGTAAAAGTGGTTCTAGATGTCTAGACAAGAGAATTTCTACGAAATACTCCCATACTGTATCATAATCTTTTGTTGCGGGTTTAGCTTTGTAATGAAAATTTCTGAATCCTAATTGGACCATTTGCTCTAAATGTTTTTGGACTTCAGGGTGAATATCTTCAAAACATGTTATTTTTCCTGTTTCTCGATGTCCCAAGGGATATTGATGAAGCCAGTAACCACCGAAACATTCATCACCTCCATCTCCAGTGACAATTACGTTTGAGTATTTTTTAGCAATGGAGCAGAGGATATATACATTGACATCACCTTTGAAGTCGTATTTCTTAAATTTCTCATACTTTTTCTTATACTCTTCAAATTCTAAATCTGATAATATAATTTCGTGATGGATTGTCCCAAATATTTCCGAAACTTCACGTGAAAATACAACATCAGGATAATTTTCACTCCTTGCCAAAGAAAAGGTATGAATCTGCAATTTGGGGTATACCTTCTTAATCAAAGCTAATACTAAAGAAGAATCAATTCCCCCGGATAGTAAAAACGATAATGGAATTTCAGGAATTTCTTGTATATTTTCAATAATTATTTGTTCTAATTCTTTAATTATTTTCTCTTCCTGCATAAGAATCGATATCCTTCAGTCAAAGCATATAGAGCCCAGATGCTACCTTCCTCAATATAATGGTAAGACCAAAGTCCATTTGGAAGTTGTTTTTCTTTAAGCCATTCTAGACTATTGTATATTAATTGTTTGGGGACTTTATCTGGATACTGTAGAAGCCCAATCAGAGAAATACCTGTACACCAGGGATCACTACCCATTGAATGCCCTTTCCAAGGACCAAATCCATAATCGTCGTTTTGCTGAGATATTAGCCAATCTAAAGAATCAGAAAAAAGATAGCTGCTATTAAATTGATATTTACTCCTATTAAATGCCATTAAAGTAAAGGCACATTTATAGGTTAACTTCTGGTCTAAATTAAACTCTTTTTTCCATTCATTTTCCAACCATTTTAAGCTGCCTGGGTTAGACAATTCCGGCAACAAATAAAATAAACATCCTGTTATTGGAATTCTCCCACTATCCCTATTTGTTTTTCCCCATCCACCATCTGAGAGTTTTTGCTTTTTCAACCAATCAAATCCACGTTTATACCCTTGAGAATATTCTTCAAAATTCTTTAAAAATGCAACACACCATATACTATCCTCAACGCCAACCCACCCTCCATCATCATTCTGTTCGTCCAAGCAACGCTTTGCTATTTTCTGGAAAATAGAATTGTTCTTATTAACTCCACTTTGGTATAATAGCATAGCAACCCTACAAATCCTTTCCAACTCAATTCCTTTGTTAAAAAAATCTTGTATTATCTGAAGTAAAGAGCGGATTCCTTTTTGGATTGATATAGTTTTTTTATTGAAATTATCTTGAGGTTCTACTAATAAGGGATCAATATTTTCTGCATTAATCGACACATCCTCCCTCTATCAAATTATTTGCAACCATGACATGAACTACACTGAAGACAGAAACGCCCACCATTAAATTTTTCCACTATTTGCATTGGAAAGTCCATTCCGGATTGCTTTTCAAAAAGTGGCTTTTCATATGTAACCCTTTTTTCATTTTCTTTCATTTTCTTTCTCCTTTATTATTCATCATTATTTTTTAAAATATTTAGAACATTATTTCTCATCAGACGGTCAAGCAATTCATTAAAGTCTTTTAATAATATCGGTTCTGCAACACCTCCGTTTACATACTTTTTCAAATAAATTTTTTGAATCTCACCAACCGTTTTTTTACCATCAAATAGAGATAAAATGAAATGCGAACTGTCATTTAACTTGTAATGTTCTCCATTATCTATATTAAATAGCCAAGCTAACGAGTCATCTAATTGGTATAAAAAGAGATTATCATTAAGATTCATTCTTAAACTATCACTTTTATCTGTTTCCAACATTGTGGATCCTCCGCTAAATAATCACCTGTTACTGAATATGCCATTGCTCTACATCCACCACATCGTGGGACATATTCGCAATCTTTACAGTTTCCTTTTAAATTGTTTTTATTACGAATTTCCCAAAGCAATGGAGATGTATACCATATCTTAAAAAGACTATCCTCCTTAAGATTACCAATTGGAATGGGCAATCTACGACAAGGCAACACAGTTGCGTCTGGAAGAATACAAATGCTATCGTTACCTATGGAACAAGAGGCGCCTACCTCTTTTTGAATAGGCGTCTGGGCATTTTTCTCAGCACTTTTCGGGTCAATTAAAACCCACAGTGCCCGTAATTTAAGTATGGTTAACGGTGAACCTTTGGAATATTCTTCATTAGAACGTTTTACTACGTATTCAAATACTTCTGATAATTCCTGTGGAGATAACACATTATTATCCATGGTTTTTCCAGATCCTATAGGAATTAAACGTTCAAAAGTAAGAAAATCCACCTTGTTCTCAAGAGCAAGATCAATAATATGAGGCACTTCCTCCACATTACCTTTATGAAGAGTGACCATCCACCTAACAGGTAAATCAGCGTTTTTCAAAAGATTGGTACTTTCGATAACTCGATCAAATACTCCCTTGCCTCTTATTTCATCGTTTTTTTCTTTTCCGCCTTCTAAAGATAGCTGGATATAATGAAGCTTAGTAAGGTTCTCTAAAGCATGAACATTATTTTTAATAAGAGTGCCATTTGTGAGAATACCAATTTTTTTAATCTCTGGCTTCTGCTCTAAATAGTTAAGTAGGTTAAATAGATCTTTTCTGATAAAGGGCTCTCCACCTGTAATGGCTATTCGTCCGTCTTTCTTCCACATAATGAGAGCATCGGTAATTTTGTCAGCAATAGATTTTAAGCCTTCGATAGAAAGTTCCGATGGAGACGAGTAATCATTTTGATAGCAATGGCTGCATCTCAAGTTGCATCTTTCAGTGATGTGCCATTGAAAATAAAATTCTTCATCTTGAACATTGTTGTTTATCTCTTGAAAAGTAGATTTGAAAAGTTGCTGATTAGCCATGTTATTTAGAACCTCCATTATAAGATCGCAGTATCTTTTGCATAATGAAATTACACCTAGCTTAAATTTTTTTCCTTTTATTAATATTTTATAGTTCTTTTGGCATTTCCAAATATGCTGTGATAATGTTTCTTTCTCCAAATCCAAATTTATTGTTTATTTTTTTAGCAAAGTTAGTATAGTCCTCAATAAACCGCTCATACTTTCTTTTATATTTATTGTAATTCTCCTTGATTTCCTCTGGCACTTTTTTTCTACCAATTTTTCTAATTTCTTCTACTGGTTTACATATATGGAATCTATTGTAAATATTAAGTATAGTATCGAATTCTTGAGCAAGAAGCAAAAAATCTCCTTTAGTTCCATTAAAAAACTCAAATCTCTTTTGAAGATTTATAAATAGATCGTAGAAGGGTTCAACTCGTAAAATTGATATTTTTTCAAATTCTCTTTTATCAGGTCCATCTACAACTTTTGTAGTTACAGATCTAGACAAATCTTGTAAAACGTGCGGAATGTTGTCATTTCTATTACTGATGAATTCATCAAATCTTTCTAAGAGGGTTTTAAGTTCGCCAAAATATTTTCTTGCGAGAACATTCAGTTCCCTTATCTCACCTTTATTTTTAATAAAATTAGAAACTGGATGTGATAACAACCATAAAATTACTATCGCTATAAATATGAACACCGACCATATAAGCCATTCAGGAAGATAAGTATAAACATTTACTATGACACCAATGATTATGAAAATCGAGGCTAATATTCCAATTAGCCCTGCCGATATTTTTAATTTATAATATTCTGATTTTTCGTCTGTCATAGTCCTCCCTCAAATAAAATTCATAAAGGCTGTCACTTTAAAAAAATATCTTTAAGGTCCGATTTTCTTTCCTGTCCAACAGGAGTAGTTTCAGTCACTCCCTACAGGAGTATATCTATGCGTTACCCGCAAGTCCTTTTTTCTCCTGAGCCATCACGTCGAAATAGCTGCCATATATTTACCATAAATATGGCCTAAGAACCTGGTTTCGCTAAGCACATTTTATACCTGGTTTCACAATCGTTTTTAGAATAAGAACCTCGCTAAATTACGTAATACACGAAAAGATGTGGGTAATGCATAGACAGGAGTATATAAGGAGGAACTCCTTATGTTTCTCCATATAAAATGGTATTGATTACCGGGTGCGTGAACACCCAGTAATCTAGGACCATAATAGGTGAATATTATGATCCCAAATGAGATAGATGGATAAAATAGTAGAAATAATTTTGTGCAAATTAGGCTGGGGGAACTTGTCGAGCAAAAAGAATATGTTGTTTCTGATATAGTTGAACAACCTAGAAAAAGAAACAATTTAAGTGAGTTAGATGAACAAAATCAAGAATTTTTAGAAAAATATCATCAACATCTCAATCTGAATTATAGGAAGAAAACAACCATACAAAACTACTACTATCATGTAAGAAAATTTCTACAATGGATGAAAAAACCAATAAAAGATGTTACAAAAGATGACATGCTTAACTGGAGAGGATATCTACTTCATACATATATGAAAAATGGTAATTCACGACGAGTTGCGTCTGCAAATCATTTTACCAAATGGCTTGTAAGAGAAGACCTCAAAATACCTATACCTGCTCAAGAGCACAGTAACAAAATAGTGCTAAGTGAACAGGAACTCAATGATTATTTAGAGGCAAATAAAGAGAACTCATTTTGGCATGTTATCGCTCTTTTTCAGATAGGTGGGCTACTGCGACCTAGTGAGTTCAGCATACTTAAAATCAGTAATATGGATCTTGATAACCAGACATTCTACCTTGATAATACGAAAACTGGGAATAATTATATCATCCTCAGTCCAAGGTTAACTGAAGCAATCAAGAACTATCTACCATATCGAAATCCAAAACCAGAATACGAAGAGTATCTTATCATCATTCCAAATGGAACATACAAAGGCAAAGTACCAAAACCATTTGGAGGGTTCATCAATAGGACAACAAAGCAAATAGCCCAAAAAGCTGGTATAACAAAATACGTAGCACCATACATTATCAAACCTTCATCGATTACTCTTGACTTCAATAAAAATGTTAATCCAAAAATCATACAGCGAAAAGCACGGCACAGAAAGGTAGAGACAACACTCAGATATGACCATGTTAGTGATGATATGGTAAGAGAATATTTTGAAAAACAACAATCTGAAAATAGTCTAAAGATAGAGTTTGGCGAAGATTCCTTTAAACAAGAAAACAGAATGTGCTATGCATAAAATCATCCTAATCTATTTCACTTCATGAACCTCTTGTTTAGGTATTTGTTTATCAAAACAAATAATATCATATATTTCCACTATTTCTTCAGGTATCTTGGATAACTCATCTGCTTTTCGAGGACCATCAATTTTTTTATTAAAACCTTTTGGTGGTTTCTTTGGATTAAACCTTTTTATCAGATATTTCTCAATGCAATCTTTCCTTAAACAATAAACAGGATGAACGTTTTGAGCATGATAGGTTATTCTTAATTCCTTTAAGTTGTTACAAAATTTAAGATACGATTTATTAATCATAGCGTTGTTATGATCATTGATAACTTCTTTAGCTTTTGTCTTTTTATCACCGTCTAAAAGTATCATGCAATTATAAGGTTCTTTTGGAATAGTATATAGTAGATGTTCCCAAAAATCTCCACACAAATGATACATTCCAATCTTGTTAAATACGTCGATCCAAGATTCTCCAATCCTCTTCATATAAAAAAGGACTCTCTTAGGGTCCCCATCATTTAATTTTTCACATTCATCATATTTATTTTTTAAAAACCTCCTCAAGAATATTTGATAAATGTAAACATCAGATGCTCCTTCAAGATATAAATGAATATTCTTAAGTGAAACAGTATGAGGTAAAAAACCAGCAAATGTATCGGGATTATTTTTACTTTGTTCAATATCTGGTTTAACGAAATTTTGTTTATGTGACGAATAAAGATATAAACCGACACTATTATTTTGCCAGATTATAGGATTGATAAAGGTTGGGTCTTGTGTTGTTATAAAAATTTGTTTTTCTTTTGAAATATTTAATAGAAAATTCAAAAGACTATGTTTTGCAAAAGGATTTAATCCTAGTTCAGGTTCATCTAATAATATAATTTTTTGATTTTTATCATCCATTATATCGGCTAATAAACAAACTAAAGATCTGATTCCAGAACCCTGTTCCTCAATTGTTGTAGTTAGTGTTCCTTCGGGATATTTTCTGTCTAAATCAGCAGATCTATTGTCAATTATTTTGGGATCTACAAGTTCTTGTATTGCCTTAACCCATTTCATGTAAGTATTTGAATTAAATTTTTTACTATTAATAAATGATGAAAAGTTACCGCCTTTATACGATTGAAGTCTTGTGTCAGGGCAAAAAAGTAGATTTTTTTTCAGGAAATTCAAAATTTTTGGGTGCAGATATACAGAGAGATGATTGCCTGTAAGTGAATTATTACTTCTGATTATTAGAGTTAATTTGTAAACTTCTTCATAATGTGGTGCAACATTTTTTTTAGATTCATATTGAGGTTTTAATTCTTCTAATAAATTTGAGGTTATACTATTAATGTCTTTTTCATCAAAAGAAAATTTTATTTCTGTTTTTCCTTTTCCTAAATATGAATCTGTCTTTTGCTCAAATTTAATATCGATATTTTCTTGAATAGGATAACTTCCTTTAACTCCCTCACAATCCTTACAAATAAGATTTGAATTAGGCATACTAAAATCAGATAACAAATTAATCGCATTGAGAATGTTAGACTTACCACTATTATTGGGCCCTATTAAGATATTAAAATCTTTAAAATCTGAAAGTTTTTCATGTTTAATATTTCTATAATTGACTAGTTCGAGTTCTTTAATAATTTTCATTTAACCTCCCTCGGACAGAATATTGTAACATACATTCATTTATAAAAGAATTATCGTAAATTTGTACAGAATATGTCAAGAGGTTGTTAGAATGAACCTAATCATAAACATTTTGCCTCTAATCATTAAATCAGGTCATAAGGAGTAGAAACTCTAATCATAGGATGTAATGCTTGTCTTAGCCTCTAATCACTGTATCCTGATTAGAACGTGTTATAAAAACTTAAAAAAAGAGAGACAATATCTGGTAATGAGGTTTTCATATGAAACATGATTTATTGGGAAAACTTGTGGATAAATCAATTACCAAAAAGGAACTTTTAAAAAAGGTAAAACAGAATTTTGATTTGCTTCCAGAAATTATTGATGGTGTATCTTCTGGAAAGGCAACAATTAGATATGGGTGTGGGAAGGTGTTAATGGATCTAAGTGAAGAATATCCTGATAAACTATATCCATATATGGATTTTTTTATAAAGTTATTAAGTAGTAAATATAGGATTCTTACTTGGCAGGCAATGTTTATCATAGCTAATCTCACAAAAGTGGATAAAAATAAGAAATTTGACTCGATTTTTGACAAATATTACAGCTTTCTCAATGATGAATATATGGTTACAGTAGCAAATGTTGTTGGTCATTCTGGTAAGATAGCACTTGTCAAACCCCATCTTATTCCTAAGATTACAAAAGAGCTTCTAAAAGTGGAGAATATTAAAACAACTCCGCATCTCACAGATGAATGTAAAAAGGTTATCGCAGAAAAAGCAATACAATCTATTGATATGTTTTTTCCTCAAATTGAAAATAAGGATGAGGTTATTTCATTTGTAAAAAAACATGCTGCTAGCTCTAGAAAAACTTTAAAAACAAAATCTGAAGAATTCTTAAACAAATGGAATACTTAAACTCTAATTAGATACCAGGACTCGCATCAAGAGGCTATAATGCTTGTCTTAGCTTCTAATCACTGTATCCCGATTATTGTCAGGTATGGACCACATACCCAGCTATATGTTGAGAAAACCTTAACTGTTAATTGTTAAAAAGTATTGAGAATAGGTATTTTCTGCCTGATTCATCTTTAAACTACCGTTGTTTATTTGGAAATCCCTAAAAAAATTCGGTTATGATAATTAACCGAAAAAGAGGGGATATTTAAATTTTTGAAACGTATTACTATTTGATTTTACTGATTTTACAAATACCTGTGCGAGCCATTTCTGGTATGAAACCTAAATGTACTTTGTGAGGTACAGGTTACATGAAAAACCAAAAAGATATGAAACCCAAGTTATCTTCCGGAAAAACACTTAGTTTTTTTACTCCAAGTTTTTTTCTTCTGCTTCTTTACTAAGTTGGAATGTTCGTAGTACTAGGAGGAGTGTCGCCACGTTGTTATCTCCTTTTCAGTACTCTAAGATTTTGTTCAAAGCAATATCAAGCAACGTATTCAGAATTGTACCAGAAAATCGTAACATTTTGTAACTGGGCATCTAAGGGAATATACAATGTTGGATTTTTTGACGATATGGACGAAGCAAGAGAGTGGATTGTAGATAAATAATGCAATGAAATAAAACCACCCTTGTATTCACCACCTCCTGTTCAACACCGTGTTTTTACCACCCGACTCCCGCCAATTCATCAGGGCATGTAAGAGAGTAAGAGGGTCGGGAGGCAAGGAAAATGAAAGGGATAGGCATGGTAAGTGCCTAGTTCATTCTCTTTACTTCGACCCCCATTATCACTATAGCCTTTTGGTAGATAAAGATAATGTTTTTGGTTTGGGGCAGATAAAAAAGGATTCAGAAACAGGTTTTTAATGCATTAAAAAAGAAAGAAGAGGGTTTGTGGACTACTCTATAGTTCTAGCAGATGCCTTAGTATTGGGAACATATGTGGAAACCGTTCAAACAGCCAACTTAACAGATTAAAGTTGAAATTGAATACTTTGTTTTTCGGCATAGTGACCTCTAGTGTTTCCCAATCACTCTCAGCATCATGAATATCTTTAGCTTTAGCTTTAATTGTATATTCTCCTTTCTCACTCCACGAATGTTTTACCTTTACCTCTGTACCAGATGGGCTATACTCAGTCCACTCAGTATTGTTGTCCCCCCAATCTATGAAATACATGACGGAATCACCATCTGGGTCTGTTGAGTTAAATATATACTCATAATCCTCTCCTGCTTTCCCACTTGTTTCACCATCTATACTTGGCGTTTCTGGAGGTTGATTTTCACCAACTTTATTTTTATAGAAAATATCAAAATCCTCACCAGAACCAGCATAATCATTCATATCGACCCACACAACGTGTACAGTTCCATCTGATTCAACTGCTACGTTGGGGTATATGGCATCCCAAAAGTCACTTTCCGTGGATACAACCTCAGCATCTGTCCAGCTACCACCACTAGGCTTCTTCTTATAAAAGATGTCGAACATAAAGTCACCTTCCATGTTCAGTTCATCCCATGCCACATGCACGGTTCCATCCGATTCAACAGCTAAATCAGAGATAAAAGCACCGCTATAAAGGGAGACAACTTCCACAGAGGTCCAGCTACCACCACTAGGCTTTTTCTTATAACAAATATCCCAAATTTCAGAACCAAGTTCCTCCCATATTATATGTACGTCTCCATTTGAATCCACCTCCAAAGTAGGATGATAGGAGTACTCAGCACTTTCTGTAGAAACAACCTCAGTAGCAGACCAGCTACCACCACTAGGCTTATTCTTATAAAAAATATCCTCATCACTACCAGAGCCACCATAACCAGTACTATCATCCCATGCTAAATGCAAAGTTCCATCTGGCTCAACAGCCAGCATAGGAAGAAAGGGATAATTAGATTCTTCTAAGGGAATAGCCTCAGCATCTGTCCAACTACCACCACTAGGCTTCTTCTTATAAAAAATATCGTAGCCGCTACCAGTTGCTCCATCCCAAGCTACATGTACAGTCCCATCTGATTCAACTGCTAAAGTAGCCAATCCCGAAAAATCGGAACCCTCGGTAGAGATCAACTCCACAGATGTCCAGCTACCTCCGCTTGGCTTCATCTTATAATAAACCTCATCATCAGTTTCGGATGCATCATCCCATACAACATGTATATCTCCATTTGAATCTATCCCTAAAGATGGATAAAATGAATCTATATCGCTCTCCGAGGAAACAACCTCAGTAGCTGTCCATGAACCTCCGCTTGGCTTCATCTTATAATAAATATCTGAATCACTGCCAGAACCACCATAATTGGTCTCATCCATCCATACCACATGTATATCTCCATTTGAATCATACGCTACGCAGGGATCATAGGAAGTTTCAGTACTTTCTGTAGATACAACCTCGGTAATTGACCATCCACGAAGACTACCATCAAATATTGGAAGAATATTTTCTATTTGATTTGAGCTGAAATCTTTATTTCTAAAAGTGTTCATTCTCTCCATCTGATACGATCTTAGATCTTTACTTCTAAAATAGCTCACGTTTTCAATGTTATTAATATCTCCACTAACACTCGATAAAACACTTGCTCCAACAAATAAGAGTATAACTCCTATTGCCATAGTTTTGCTTAACAAATATTTTTTCATTTTCTAACCTCCTATCTTATACCATATGATTCTTTATTACTCTCCCCACCATTGAATAATTCCAAATACAAATCCTTCTCTAAGTATGCCACGAAACATTTCCTTAGGAATATAGAAACAATCAAAGTTCTCAAGGTGCTCCCGTTGCAAACCAACAGGCATAAGAAATATGCAATGAATGAATAGTACTTTGACATCTACTGCTGTGCAATTATAACATTCTATATCATTTATTGTTTCATTTGATATATTCTCAACCTTGCCTCTGGCAAACATGATAGTAAGATATTTTACGATTTGCGTCTCCTTTTCTGTTTCAACTGCCATGATACTGGTTGTTGGTAAAGCAGTGGCAATCAACAGCATACAAACAAATATTCCAATTATTTTCTTTTTCATATTTTATAACCTCCCGTAAATGCCATACTATAGCACGGTTAATACATCTGAATAATCTTATATAAATCTTTGTAACAGATAAAGCTTTGGCACTAAATAATAATTTTCAACAGGGTTTTTTTCTAATTCCTGATTCTCTTAATCTACGTCAGTCCTAGCAGATACCTTAGTGTTGGAAACGCATGTGGAAACCGTTCAAACAGCCAACTAAGTAGAATATGGTTGAAGTTGGAAACTTTGCTTTCGGTTTAGGGTATTAACAGAAATAACTGCCAATTTTAATTTTCATCTGATGGTACGGAAAAGATGAGTATCTCATGAAACTTCCGAAAGGTCGTTACAAAAAAGGCAGTAAAAATTCTTCTCAAGCTCTGTTGCCAAGTTCTATTGCAAGTTCTATTGCAAGTTCTATTGCCAAGTTCTATTGCCAAGTCTTATTCTTCAGGCTCTCTTCGCCCTCTCCATATTTCTCTCAGGTTCTGTTTAGGTTCTCTTCGCAGGATCTAGTCAGAATCGCTCTATAGCGCCCTCCCCTTTTTTTAATATGTAAAGTAAAGTGACATCGCCAACATTTCTTTTCACAAATTTTGAAATGTGAGCGATCACATCCATAATTTTGGGAATAACGGATGGGATCACTCACACCTGAAATAAGGGAATGTATAGTTAAAGCTTACAAAAAAGGA
>JAUWBM010000162.1 GCA_030601705.1 Thermoplasmatota archaeon | reverse complement strand
CGTTGCTACGATCCCCCAATCAGTGGATATTATTTCATCTTCAAATTCAGATTGATATTGATATAGAATTAAATCGTCAAGTGTATTAGCAGCGTCATTCTCATAAGTATTTACTATGGTGTTATTGCTAGATATTCCAACAGCTCCAAGTCCACTAAGGATTAAAATTCCTACTGTCAATAATGGCAAGATTTTTTTCATATTTAGTTTCCTCCCATTTACCATAGTTATATAAGCTATATAATATATAAATGCTACCCTCTGCTATAGATTCTTCTGGCTAAAAACAAATTGGCAGGGATTATTGTGCAATAATTATTCCATAAGTTTGAACATAAGGCAGATTATGCGGGATTTAAATATCAAGATTTGGTCTATAGTGATGTTCTATCTTCTTATTCTTTTTATTAATATTCTTTAATTCCGTTCTTATAGTAAGTGTTATTCTTAAGATCCATTCCATTAAGACTATAAGCAATATAAATTGTATGCACACTGTAAAAAATTCAGGCATTGAATATATTTTATCAATTACATCTCCAAATACAAAATATGAAGGCTCGACCAAAGTTACACCAAGTAACGCAAACGGTAGCATTTTTGCTACATCTTTTGAAAGGTCTTCGTTGTAATATGCAGCAATTCTGATTGCAGCAATTATTGCAAATGATGCTGTAAGAACCTCTGTAATTTCTAAAGTTCTTGTGAGGAATAGTAGCATTAGGGAGAATCCGGCAAAGAAAAGAAAAGCAACAAATGGATACATGAAGGAATATTTTAAAAATCCAACAGCCTTAGGGTGTTTTTTTGTAGTAAATTTAAAACTGTCTCTTCTAGCGACAAATCTATAAAAATGCCATATGAGTATCGAGTAAATCGCAATCGATACCACTAAATATAAAATTGGTACAATTGCAGAAAGGTCGCCACTTAATACATTTTTCATTGAAAATACAGATGCCCATCCTGAAAATCCTTCAAGTGCCATCTCTTCACACCTCTACAATATCCATATTCCGTGATATTAACTGTCTTGCCAAACTTTGTCAATAACTATATATAAAGCTAATGTGTAAAAATGTCAAAATGGAAAATTTTGAGATATAATATTGGCAAATTAAAAAGATTGAAATTAAAAAAAAGAGAAGAGATTGGTTTTAATCTGGTTTTATAGCCCTAACATGTATCTCAGTAACGGGAATATGTTTGGAAACCGTTCTAGAATTCTTAGAAGCAGAGGATGAATGTTTGATTGCTGGTTCATAGGCGTAGCAAGAGACACATCTATGGTACAGAAGTCACTGCTATTCTCTTTATTGACTATCTTCACCACTCCACTGAAATTTTCATTTTTTTCGTCAGGTGCGACAACTTCTACATTGACAGTAAACGCTCCGTCCTCAGGTTTCAGGTTATTTCCACTAAGGGGTGTAAATGTCCAATTTCCCCAATCGGGCCATTCAGATACTTCCCAGTCAAGTAATGAACCTGGATCACCAATATTTTCAACAGTAAAATTTCCTGTAACTTCTTCTCCTGCTTTTACACTTGACCATGATAGCCCACCTTCACATTCTAGATCCGGTACCACTGGAATTAATGCTTTAATACAAAAGTTTGCAGTTTCATTCCATGAGGGATTAGTAAATTCGTAATCATAAAGATCATACCATGTTGATCCGCTCTTATAATAACTCTCACTAGGGTTTGCATCTGATTTTACTATTACCCGTTGAGATGACCCCAATAGTACTGGAACGTCTGAGGTGCGATCAATTGGATGACCTCCTGAAGAAAGAGACAGATAAATGTAAAAATCTTCTTGATAAAGTATGTTTACAGGGTTATCGAGATCAATAGTATGGAATCCAGTGTACTCAATAGTTCCAGTTTTTGAAGAGAGTTCATTTTGTAATTGACCGCTAGTAAAATCATCGTATATTTTTACTGTATAATCAACGTCATCTTCAGCCGTAAAGAAGCTCACAGATGCAATTGTTTCATCTGCTGGTGCAGTAAATGCGTTGAAAGCTTCTGTTATATCAGTTAACGTATCTCGCCATCCATGATAATCATGATAATATATTCTTAAAGGTTCATACTTTACATCTTGGAAAGATACAGCGCCCATTTGAGGTTCTTGACAACACCATTTATCGTAATAAGAAATCCAGAAATATCCATCTTCTGGGCCCCAATATCCCCAACTGTTTTTAATTAGCCATGCACCCGGCAGTGGAGCAGGTGTTATTTTACTATCATCCCAACCACAAATTGCAACACCATGATTTGGAAGAGAAGATGTAGCCGGTGGTTGATAATGAGCATAATAGCCTCCCATATTTTCGATATATTGGCCAGAATAACACAAAGCAGTGCTAATCACTCCCTCTGTCATTAGTTTATACTTGATAGTATCAATATTGCTAAGATTAGATCCTGCTACATACCATTCGATATCTCGTGGATAGTAACGATGATAACTTGGATCATCTCTTGCTGGTGGTGTTGAAATTTGAGAATAAGGGGCATCAATTTCTCTTATTGCTCCTTCACCTCTTACAATGTATGCAGAAGAAACCATGTAATCTCCGCCATTGTGAGGAGTTAGTCCACCGCCGCCAGGGTCATCATCATTATTATGTGTGTTAAATCCATTCCACCAATCTAGATGTCTCTCAGATAGATCTGGTTCTCCAGTTTCACCTGCTGCTACCCAGTTTCCAGTCATAAGTAAATTTCCCTCCAATGATGCCATAGTACCAAAGGTCCAGCATGTACCATATGGGCCTTGATCTCTTATTCCTGTGACATAATTCTCACCATTTACATCTCGTAAATCAAATGAACTGGGAGGATCTCCCATAGATGTGATCTCGGGTTCGGCAGATAAAATTGATTCGGCAAAGGCGTTTGGCACAAACAACACAAAGGTAATCAATGCAACCATAGAAATGTTCATCAGCATCTTATTTTTATATAACTTTATCCCCCTATTTTTTTGCATGATAACATTATATGTACTTCACCTATAAAAATATTAGTATAGATAAAGATTCATTCCTTAGCAATTTCTCAAAAAAAGATTTTATCTTACTTGTAGGCGTTAGAACACATGATAAAACCACACATTATAAAGTATTACAGCATTATAATATAAAATTATTTTATCAACAGAATAATTTTTAATAAAACAGTTAAATTGGTGATATATGCTTTAATAACAATTTATATGTATGATGTTTTCTAGCTTTCTTTTGGGAACATGCAAAACCATGTTTTCATCTCTCCAATATTTAACAGAGTCTTTCATGTCTTCGACGACAGGTTGCTCAGCTTTATAGCCCAGGGCAATTACTGAGTCTACATCTAAGTTTTTAGGTATTTTAAGTATGTCTCGTATTTTATCTCGTTCGATTTTGCACAAAATACAACTTCCGATGTTTTCTGCTTCAGCTGCAAGTACGATATTTTCTGAAGCAAAACCAACATCTCTCAAATAATACTTGTTGTTAATATCGGTAATAAGTACAATAATGTATGCAGTTGGACGCTCCTCTTTACTTGGAGACCATTTTGGCTTAATATACCCTGCCCAACCAAGTGTTTCAAAGATTTCAGAACAAAGTTTTTTTTCATTAACAATAAAATATTCTAATGGTTGAAGATTTGCAGCAGATGGTGCTAGTCTTCCGGCATTTACAATTTTTTTTAGAATATCAACATCTATAGACTCTTGTTGAAAACGTCTTATACTTCTCCGCGAAAGTATCACATTATAGATACTATTGCACGGATTGTTTATATCTTTCTTCATATCAATTTACCCCATCAAAAAACAAACCTTTATATACAGCATCAAAACCGTTCTTTATATACTTTTTTCTTAGCCTTCATATCGTGTTAATGGTTGGCAACTACTTATTTACCGTTCTTTTTAACTATTTGTGCTAATTCTTGTAACATCTCTTCAGGATCTCTAGGTTTATCCCAATGTGCAGTCATCTCAGAACCCAAAATGATAGATGACTTATAAACAAGTTCTCTGTTTTCTTTTAACCATAAAAAGAAATTAACTTCATCTACAGCATATTTCATAATTTCTTTCATTTCTTCTTCAGAAATCCTACTAATATTTTCAGGTATATCTTGTTCTTCACCTGCATGAATACTTTCAAGAGTTGGACAACCTCTAAATGACCACATTACAATTGCTTTTGCCTCCTGTTCAATTGTCAAATCTAAGTTTCCGATTTCATCTTTTATTTTTTGCATGTCTATTTTCATTTTTTCCCCTTTCTATTTTAAGATTTTTTTCAATCCATTTTTCCCTTTCATCGAAAAAATCCTTCCCATATTCATTATCTTTTGAATCAAAACGTTGACCACAATAAAATTCACGGCACTCATTTGGTTTTGTTTCATGGATCTTGCATTTATAGATGGGTTTATTTCTTACTTTTCGT
>JAUWBM010000193.1 GCA_030601705.1 Thermoplasmatota archaeon | reverse complement strand
GCACGCTTATTTGTTTCTTCCAACTGTCCCGATACTGATTTTACCGTGAAACTTACTGACGTTTATCCTGATGGGAGATCCATGCTGATAACCGATGGTATTCTTCGTATGAGAAATCGTAATGGAGTTGATCATTGGGAGTTTATGGAACCTGGGGAGATCTATGAAGTGGAGGTTGATTTGTGGAGTACCTCTTATATTTGGAATACGGGTCATCAAATCAGGGTTACGGTTTCTTCATCGAATTATCCACGGTTTTTGAATAATCCAAATACGGTTGATGGTATATTACAAAATGAAACCTATGCCGTTGCAGAAAATACCTTGCATATCGGCCCTGATACGCGGTCTTGTATAATTCTCCCTGAAATAGAGGGTCATGAGCAACAGTTAGTTCCTCAATTCCATTCTGGATTCCATCCCTTCTTTGGAAGGGTATTTGGCGCTTTATTTGCATTTCAATAAAACATAGTGGATAATATAATAATTAGAACATATTTATAAACCTGTGAATTATATTATCATTAGGTAGATACCATAGCGAAAAGAGAATACTGGAACACCCGATTTGCATTTGTCATGGCAGCAATAGGCTCTGCCGTGGGACTTGGAAACGTCTGGAGATTCCCTTATGTATGTTATGAAAACGGTGGAGGAGCATTTCTCATCCCGTATTTTGTCGCACTCTTCACCGCCGGAATACCACTTATGATCCTTGAATTTTCCGTCGGTCATTGGGCACGAAACGCTCCACCAAAGGCGTTTAAAAAAATCGGAAGGAAATGGGAATGGGCAGGCTGGTGGGCAGTACTTGTCCCCTTTGTCATCGCACTGTATTATGTTGTGGTGATGGCATGGTGTTTTTCATATATGATCTATTCACTTGATCTACGATGGGGATCACAAGCAGATGTGTTCTTTAAAAACTTCCTTGGAGATACGGGAACACCGGAAGTATTTGGAAGTATCAGCATACCAGTCGTTTTAGGCCTTATCGTCATCTGGTTGTGTATCTTTATTATTCTCTACAAAGGTGTTCATCGCATAGGCAAAATTGTGGCAATCACTGTACCAATCCCAACCATTCTTCTCATAATTCTTACAATCAGAGGACTAACACTACCGGGAGCAATTGAAGGTATCAGCTATTATCTCACACCCAACTTTTCACGGCTAACAGATGTAAACGTCTGGCTTGCAGCCTATGCGCAAGTATTCTTCTCCCTTGGTGTTGCTCAAGGAATCATGATAACATATGCAAGTTTTCTTAAGAAAAAATCAGATATAACAAACAATGCATTTATCATTTCACTTGCAGATGCAGGAACATCGTTTCTTGCAGGCTTTACCGTATTTAGTGTTGTCGGCTATCTTGCTGCCTCACAAGGAGTAGGAGTAACAGAGCTTGGCATAGGTGGTCCTACCCTCACCTTTATCACTTATCCCACAGCAATATCACTTCTTCCTGTTGCTGCATCGTTTTTCGGGATGATATTCTATGTTGCGCTCCTCACATTTGGAATTGACTCTGCATTTTCGATGGTAGAACCAATGGTTTCAGGATTACATGGAAAATGGAAGATTACAAAAGCAAAAGCAACAGGGATTATGTGCATCATAGGTTTTTTCATCAGCCTCGTTTTTGCATCAGGAAGTGGACTGCACTGGCTTGACATTGTAGATCATTTCATCGCAAACTTTGGCCTAGTGATGATAGGACTCGTAGAATGTCTAATCCTGGGATGGATGTATACACTATCAAAACTACGAGAACATGCAAATGAAACATCTGAAATACAAATCGGTAGATGGTGGGATTATCTCATTAAATACGTAATACCGTTTGTACTATTCCTCCTTCTAGCAATAGCAATTATAGATAATATCATAAATCCCTACTTAGGATATCCGTGGTGGGTTATCGTCCTCGGTGGAGTCACTCCCTGCCTGGCAATATTTTTACTCTCATTTGTCTTTATGAAGATAAAAAAACATACGGAGGCAACCTGATGGGACTACCGCTTTCTGCAATTGCAATGCTCATCTTTGGATCAGTAATTCTCTATGGTGGTCTTGCATATTTTTTATACAAAGCATTTAGAAGAGAAAAGAATAGATAATTTGTACAGAGCAACCTACGGTTTATGACCACCAGTTATTTTTTATAAAAATACACTTGAGTACGATAAAATAAATAAATTATGTTGTTCTAATTATCATTACTATTTTATCAACAAAGTTTTAACAGAGTGAATATTCAAAAACGAGTAAAAGGGGGTCTAAGGGAGGAAAGGATTATGCAAAACTCCTTGCGTATCATTTCCAAAATAACCCCCAATATCAGTAACTACGCTTTGATTAATAAAGATATTTACGATATATATTTCTGTATGCCTCTCTAAATATCCAAATATATTCATTTTAAACAATTCTGACAGGTTTTGACATCTACGAATACAATGAGCTGTGATACTCAAAGAAAACGTGTGAGAACCCGTTAAATGACTGTTG
>JAUWBM010000090.1 GCA_030601705.1 Thermoplasmatota archaeon | reverse complement strand
AGGAGGAGCATCCATGTTATGTGCTCCAAAGCCAGCTGCGATTTCCCGGTAATGTGGTGTGCCATCGGAGATATTGCCGTTGTCGTCATCCAGTGTCAAATAATCTATAGTTATACTCGGAGTGATCAGGTTACCAGTGTGCAACAGAATAGCGTTAACCGCAAGGTTGCTGATTATGTCACTATAATTAGAAGGATTAGTAATCACTAATTCATTACGAGTATCCCAGACACAACCTGAAAGCAACTGTCCGCAATAATGAATTGCGCCACCGCAAGGATACTGCAAAGTATTATTAGCAGTTCTAAGTGGTGTATTACAATCACCAAAGAAACCATAAGCCAATCCAGGTTCATCCAAAATCAGTACACCCATTACATCACCCATACCTTCGCCATATTGTCCTTGTCCGCTGCCAGCCATCGATACTAGATGATGGCCATATTCATGATGGACAATAGTTGAAAAGGCAGTGTTAGGGCATCCACCTCCTGATGTGAAAAAGTTAATCGAGCTGTAATCGTAGAACGCATTGCAATTGTCGTTTAAATTTACGTTAACCGGAAATGCATTTTGCTGCAAACCCGGATAACTTGGATTATAGGTGAGTGTAAAATCGCGCACAATGTTGGCCTGGAGATAACCATTGACCTCAGCTCGTTTGTACTCGTCATTATTCAGATTATTATGCATAAAATTAGCTGGACCTGGTGGTGTTATTGTCTTGCTTAGAACTGTGTCTGCCCCTGCCTGGTTGAAAACCCGGAACCACTTGCCCCAAAGCCGTGATTCAACGGTAACTGGTGAAGAACCTGAGTTGGGGATCGTAAAATTCCCGTTTTCATCAGCATATGCAACTGTGCTGCCGATGTTTACACGAGCCCACATCAAATATTCTGCTAATTCGTCCTCGCACATATCTGCACCTTTATCTTGCGTCGCTTTACCCTGTATGTTCCCAGACACATTCACAAAAAGGATAAGATTCTCAATGTATAAAATATCGCCAGTTTCTGCATCAGTGAGAAACAAGTATTTCTCAGGGGAGCTGTCACCACTTTGATATCCGTTATCACCAATGAAACTGTATGCCAACGTAGGCTGAACGACCATATCATTTATGCCAGCCCAGATTACCAATTCCGGTTGTGTAAAGTGAACCAGATTTGGTGATACCTTTAAAACATTATTAATTCCCTCCTCAGGGTTTAGATTGCCCGGCTCGATATTTGGTATGAACCCACTGAGGTCATGTAGATCAACTGAGGCTAGTACAAGTGGATATCCTTCCTCGTTTCGCACTAACAATATAAGTCGTGATCGGAAGACGCGGATGCCTTCCGTATACTGCACGTAATTTATACTAATGAACTTGTATTCGCCGGTATCACGGTTGTACATAATCGGTTGGAGATATGGGTCGCCTAGGTCATCTGGATTCACGCCAAACAGATATGCATTGGCTTGAAGAAAGGTCTCGGCACTCTCCTCAGGGCTTTCGCCTTGAGAAAAAGCCTCGCCATACAGACGTTTAATCCGACCTTCACGTTTGTATGCGCTGACCCTGGCTGTGGTCCCACTAATCTGAATCGGCGAATGTTCCTCATTTGGAAACCCAACATCATCGTACTCGATGTTCGAGTTAAACGTCTGATATGCTAGTGGAAAATCATCAGAGGGTAGAGCATCAGCAAGTTCGTAGACGGTGTAATCAAGATCCCTAAGAATATGAGAAGCTTGAGTTCTAAGTGTACTGTTTTCTGAATAGACTATTACATTTTCATAATCTTTAAGCTTTTTCTCTATACAACTTCCGCATCCAAGATCTGATAATATAACTGTTGTCACTCCCGTGATATGATAGGAAATATATTTGTCCTGTACATCCAACAAAATAGCCTTCTGAGCTTCAATCATTTCTTGGGCTTGTTCTATTGAAATATAATATTCAGAAATAGAACCTAGTTGTTCTTCATTTTCTATCTTTTCACCAATACCTGGGACATTGCCAACACCAAAGGCAGTTCCAAAAAGTAGAGTTATTATTACTAGCACCAAGCCTTTTCTATAAGATATAAGTTTCATTTTTTTCTATCTCCCAAAAATTATAAACTTGTAACGCAATTATGTAATTTAAATGTTTTGTATAAAATAAAAAAGTAAAATCTGTTATAAAACAAGTTATAATGAAGTAGTTTAGTTTCCGATTGCTCTAAGAAATTCAAAGGAGGAGAGGAATTAAATTTATAGGCCTAGCATGTATCTCAGTATCGGGAACGCATTTGGGAACCGTTCAAACAACCAACTTAGTAGATTAAAATTTAAATCAAATGCTTTATTCTTTGGCATGGACACTTCAAGTGTTCCCCAGTCGCTTTCGGCACCATGTATATCTTTAGATTTAAATATTCTAGCAAAATTAAAGTGGTCTAACGAAGCTATATAAGAATTAGGATGGGATAGGGCAGACCAGATGAGAAAAAATTGAGCGTGGGCCTGCCTTATCGGTGTTCGGGGCGGCATTGTGAAACTTGTATAAAAGGCTAATCCGTTAAAGTATTTGCTGACAATAAAGTTTATATAACTATGACACTATATATGTCTGGTGAAAAAATGAGTAAAATAGATGAATTTATTAAATGGCTACCAAGCAAGAGCGCAAAGAGATATTATAGGATATATCTTGAGAAATATTTTGAGTTCCTTAAAGCCGATCCAGACAAGTATTTCGATTCAAACAGAGATTATACTAATGATGTGAGAGAATTTTCTGTACATCTACAGGATAATTATGCACCTGGTACACAAAAGATAATAATTAGTGTTCTAAGGAATTTTCTCCTGGAAAACGATGTGCAGTTAAAACCAAGGATATGGAAGCAGATTAGGATAAGAAACAATCTGGAAGGGGATTTGACAATAGTAGAAGAAAAAGTACCGGACAACTCAGAATTGAAACAAATACTTCAACATGGTACAATCAAAGAACAGGCACTATTCTTGACAAATGCGACTTCAGGGGAACGCATTGAAGAAACATTATCTTTGACGTTTGATAACATTCAGGATAGGCATATAACAATACAATACCATGATACTAAAAAGAAACACAAGCGACACACCTTCATAACACTAGAAGCACGAGAAAAGATAGATGCCTGGCTGAAAGTAAGATTAGAATATATTAAGAGAAAATTTGTAAAATCTGGATATGTCAGGAAACAATATGCAGATAATGGTTACAAGGTTAAAGTGGAAAAAATAAAAGATGCCCATGGAAAAATAGTTGAAAGAATATGGCACATATTCAAAGATGATAAGGAACTCGATTTTGATGATTTCATAGAGATTATTGCTAAAGAAGATAAAAGGATTTTTCCTTTCGAATATTCCACAGCAATTAGAATGTGGAATAGGATGTTAGAAGAAGCAGGAAAACCATTCAATGAGAAAGACAAAAACCCACAATTGAAAAACCCACACTACAAATATCATATTCATACTTTACGTAAATTCATGAAAACCCAGATGATGAGTACACGGATCAACAAAAACCATCTTGATACTATAGTAGGACATAAAGATAAGAACAAAATGGATCGCGTATATGGTAAATTCAGACCTGAGCAATTACAGGAGTCATATGAAGAATATTGTGATTGCCTTTCTATATTTTCAGATATGTCCCTGATTGATTCCAAATACAAACCAAAATTCAAAGAGCATGAAAGACAAATTGAAACTTTTTCTGAACAGTTAAAAGAGAAAGATGGCGAGATTAAAAAACTTAACGAAAGATTAGAAGCAATGGATAGAGATCTAAGAAAACTAATGGTCGACAGATTAACAGAAAAAGATAGAAAGGAACATTAGCTATTGCTATTTCTTTTCTTTTATATCTTTAACAATACTGACACATCATCTCAAAAAATGCTTTTTCATCATCTCCTCAAGTTTTGAACTAGGTTTGTTCCCTATCACTTTTTGAAACTCCACTGTCGAAGGTATACTATTAAATACTGTTTCAAAAAATGGATAAGATCTTCCAATCCATGTCATACCTTTTATTTTCTCCAAAACACACTTTGGGATAAGAACTAATTTAAACCAATCTCCCGAGTTTTTCATCCATTCAGCCGCTTCTTTACTAACTGGCACACCATTAAGCACAGCCTCTGTTATCTCTGATGTACAAAAAAACCTATTAAATATAGATAATACGCCATCATATTCTTCTTTTGTTTCGACTTTAAATCTCCAGTATTTTTTAACTTTTTCAGAATCAAGAAATGCGCTAAAAGAATCTAAGGGTCCAAGGATACAATTAATTGGATCTTGTATTGAATCTATATCTGACTGATCTATAACTCCCCGGAAAGCTCGGGATTCTAATATATTTCTTAATACATATCTATCGAAGTCATCAAGCTTTACTTTCCTCGATATTACTTCCATGATAGGATCGATTTTAGCAATATAATATTGTCTTCTATTTGCCCGCTTTCCGGCGTTGGGCTTAGGATCTTTATAATCAGTTGGTTTTTTATAATCAATCTGTTTTATCCATTTTAGTTTTTCAAGTTTTTTAATTTCGGGGTAAATGGCTTTGCATTCGCGTCGATATATCATATTAGAAATTTCAGCTTTGTATCGTGGTCTGCTGTACATTAGCAGATATATCTTTTTTCCCAAATTGTCAATTTTTTCGTTATTTTTCTCCATATATATCACCAGTATAGTCACATAAATTTAATAATGTTAAGTTACTTAATTTTAAATTAACTTAAGATGAAGTTAATATATTAACTACTATATAAGGATTATGAGGATAATGACATTAGTAGATATAACGACTATAACACTAGATGCAAAAACAAAGAGTCTTCTAGATGAATATGCACATAAACATTCAATTTCGAGAAGCGCAACCATACGATTACTAGTAAACGAATATTTTTTGAAACAGGAGAATCCAATATGACCAATTACGAAGACATGACAACTGAAGAATTAATTGCTGAGTGTAAGCGACGGGGAATCTTATAACTTTTGAGGAGAGATATAAAAACAAAGTGTAACATAAATTTGAGCTAGAAGTTAATATGGAGGAGAGAGAAATAAGATAAAAATGCAAAAGAGGAGAGAAAAAAGAGCTAGAAAGAAAAGCAAAAAATTAGTGATGTCTAGGAGATAAGTTAATGATTGAGAGTTAGCGAATTGGTAAAGAAGGTGCGGTGTTGTGAAAGAAAGCTTACAACAATTTCTGAATCAAGAAGTAAGACTTGTCAAAGATGACGATTTCGTCATTTGGGGGAGAATTACAAAGATTCATGATGATTGCATAGAATTTTTTACAGATAACCGGATCATGGTACTTTCATTCAATCGGATAAAAGAGATTGTGGCGTTAGGTAAGGGGAGGATGCACCATGAAAACCCTTAAACTCCAAGTAATCGAGGATTTCGAGGACGGTGATTTAAAATTCAAAAGGGGGCAAATTATAGATGTTGATGAAAAACATCATACTGTTTATATAAAAATGGGTGTCGTTAAGTATGTCGAAAAGTCAAAGATTAAAGCGAGCAAAGAAGAAAATGAGATAAAAAAGATCATGGAGGAAAAGCAATGCGACAAGGAAACAGCATGGAAACTATTAAAAGACAGGGAAGAGAGAAACCTGGTTGAAAAAACCCGATTAACACAAAAGAAACCTGAGAAAGAGACTAAAAAAGAAGATCAACTTATCGGACAACACTATCAAAACAAAGACATAAAAAATGCAATAATCCGACATTCAACATTTACATTTGATTCCTTCCGTTGCCTAAATGGTGATTTCTCGCATTGGTACAAGTCAAGGGGAGAGAACGTTACTCTTTACGATGGATCAAATGGAAAAGATTATGACCTGATTACAAGCAAATACAGAACCCTTTACTGGAGTTTGAATTTTTTTCACCCAAACGTAAAACTCACAGAGATCCCTAAATCATTACACGATGAACAGGGCAACAAGATAAGCATAGGCAACTTCTCAAATACCAATACGATAAGTCTAGGAATTGACATAGATGCAATTGGAGATATCACAAAACCTAAAGTAAAAAAAGCAGTCGAGCAAATGGCACAGTTCTACTGTACAACACTCAAAAAGTACTGCCCTAAGAGTGTGTATACCTGTTTTAGCGGTGGAGGAGTATACGTTTACATCCATCATGGTATTTTCATGAGAGAGTTTCAAAAAGACAGTGATCGTGAAATATCCTGGAGAATATTGGCAGGATGCTACAATACTTTCATAAAAGACCTGGAGGAACAGTTTTTCAAGAAATATCCGCAGCATAAGGGGAAGGTAAAGGCAGACGCGATAAACAACCAAAAGCGGGTGTTTAAAACAGTCTTTAGTGTACATAAGACCCGATTATTTGCCGTTGTCCCTCTTAATGTAAAAGATATCCATATCAATTTTGAAGACGCTACACTGCCATTGAGCAAGGAGATAATCGGTGAGGGGAGAAAGTGGATGCAGACATATGATGCAAATGAAGCACCTAATCTCATGGCAAGGTTAAAGGAATACGAGGACACAGCCGACATAGCGATACCTGATGATGAGCCTGTAGACGTCCCCAAGTTAAGTAAAAAAGCAGCATATAAATTTTTTTCGCCGTGCATTAAAAAAATAATAAATACAAAAAGACAACAGGGAGCAAGCAAAATAAATGGTGCTACGAGAATGAAAACCCTTATCGCCATATTTTTGGGGCAGGCAGGATATTCTAGAGAGGGATCATTACGAATATTCAAAAAAGTATCAAATCGCTTGGGCGGACCGGAGAGCAACATTTTTGAAAGCTGGTTTCAAAAAATGCACTGCCCGAGCTGTAAAAAGATAAGGAAAAAAGGTGGTGGGTTTCCCCACCTGCATATGGGAGAATTGAATATATGCAAACCCGATAAGATATGCAAACATATAGACAGCCCGTATGAATATCTTAAAGAAAATGCAAAATTTGGGTCAGATGAAAGCACAAGCGCAACATCGAAACGGTTAGAATTGCTAGAAACATACGGTGTGTTTGAAACAAAAGAGGACAAAAAAACAGGAAAACTCATAAAAACAGGGAAAATTAACTGCCCCCGACTTGCAGATATTATCCTAAATGAACATAGCCGCTATTTTTTCACCATGCGAGACAACAAAAGTATTTTTTTCTATAATGGAGGGCATTATGAACCTAATGGAGACACCATAATCTCCAATTTGGTAGAATATTACCTGGATGATCAATCAAAAGAATACATAAAAAATGAAGTCATAGGGCATATACGGGATAAAAATTATGTAGATCGGGATACCATCAATCCGGACGTCAATCTTATCAACTTGGAAAATGGAACATACAACATTGAAACAAGAGAGTTGTTGCCTCATTCACCAAAATACCGATTTTTAAACAAAATTCCGATAAAATATGACCCAGAGGCTAAATGCCCACTGTTTGAAAAGTTTTTACAAGAAGTGTGTATGAAACAAACGGAACGTAGAAAAGATATTGAAAAAACCATTCAGGAATACATGGGATACACACTACATCGTTCCTATCGCTTCAAAAAAT
The DNA here is from genome assembly GCA_030601705.1 of Thermoplasmatota archaeon. Taxonomy (GTDB): domain Archaea; phylum Thermoplasmatota; class E2; order DHVEG-1; family DHVEG-1; genus JAGLML01. The sequence continues at coordinate 2,803 of JAUWBM010000090.1, read as the reverse complement.
ATCTTGTATTAGACGGTAGCGGAGACAATGGAAAAACAGTATTGCTGATTGTTGTTGAGATGCTTGTAGGTAAAAAAAACAATGCCAGCGTTAGTCTACAGGATTTAAACAATAGACCTTTTGCTTTATCGAAACTCTATGGCAAATTAGCCAACATATCAGATGATCTGCCGAATAGACCATTAAAATATACCGGCGTCATAAAACAGATTACTGGGAATAGCCCCATGTGGGCAGATATCAAAAACCACAAGGATGGCATACGATTTACCAACATTGCTAAACCCTGGTTTGCATGCAATCAACTTCCAGAGAGCTACGATTGGTCAGATGCTTTTTTTAGCCGTATGCTACAAATTACGCTTCTAAATAAATTTGTTCAGCCACCAGATTACAACAAAGTCGATAATGAGACAATATTTAAGGCTGATACAAATCTGATAGAAGGAAAATGCATATTGTTTGATGAACTACCGGGGATCTTAAACTTTGCATTGGATGGATTGCATGGATTATTGGAAAATAACGGATTTAGCTCTATTCAAAGTACAGATGAAATACGGGAGGAATACATCAAAAAAACCAACCCTGTTCATGCATACATTGACGACGAATGCGAAAGAACCAACGAAGATTGGGGGATCACAAAAGATGATTTCTACAATGCTGTGTTGGAATACTGCGAACTACATGGATACGACAAACCAAACAGCCAGCATGACGTTACAAGAAGAGTAAATGATGAGCACGGGAACATTTATCTGAAGCAAAGAACAGCAGATGGAGAACGGCAACGCGTCTGGTTGGGTGTACGTTCTCTTACGGATTCAACAATAAATCATTATTTTGGTACGGATGAAGAAATAAAAAAACAAGAGGGAGGACCACAACAAACATTTGGTGAGGAAGAAGGGGAATATGAACCTGAGCCTGACTACGACGCTTTCGAACAGGAAGATGATGAAGCCCCGCCAAGTCGTGTGGGAGTTGATGAAGAAGTTCGTGTCTCTGCCAAATCAATATTTACAAAAGCAGAAGAAAACGATATCAAACAGATCATAAAGAAGAATCCAGATGACAACTATACCCTATTGACATCTAAATATGGTGAGGATAAGATCAATAAAGCAATCGAAGCTGGTATCTTCATAGAAAGCATTTTGGGCAAAAAACTGAATTTTTCATCTTCATCAAAAATGGCAGATGATTTGAATGAAAATGGGGATTAAAATGATAGTGAACGTGTTTTTGGGGAGGTTAAAACATAAACACGTTCAGTTGTTTAACAGGAGTAAAGTAGCGAAATTGAACGACTTAACGTGTTTTTTCTTACCTTCCTTACTTACTATATATTTATTATTTATTTTTACTATATGGATTTTTTTTGTTCTATATGCGGGAAGGAAAAAAAAAGGCGTGAAGTCGTTCACTAAAGACCATTTAACGGGAGTAGAATCACTGAACGTGTTTTTTCAAAAAAGGTGTGAAAAGTCGTGCAGTCAACGATTTAACATGAGGTTGTCAGCAAAAGCATCTTTATAAGTTTATCACAAGGGCAATTAATGATTTAAAGAAAGATCCTATGTGTGGTATTAAGATACCAAAGCGGTTGCTCGTCCTTTATCGGAATAATGTTTAAAATTCCAAGGTGGATCGGCATAAATAATATTGTATTTCTTTTTCGGAAGGGGCACCTTTTTGTTGTTTTTACCTATGGCTTCCCTTTTCTTTTTCTTAACTGTATCTTTATACACTTTATTGATTGTCACTTTCTGTTCTGATAATTTCTTTTTTGTTTTCTCATCAGCCTCTTTCTCTATTACTTTAACCTTAGCTACTGTTCTGGCTCCAACTTTTGTTATGTCTGCCACATTCTGTCTAGTATCTAGTGGTTTGTTTGTCCCCGCTAATCCCACCTGCCCTCCTTTAACATTTGGCAATGTTGCCAAACCTTTTTTCCCTCTACCAGTAGATAACCTCATTTTTTCCTTTGCCTGGTTCTTGTATACTTCTTCCTGTTTCAATGTCAGTCTAATTCTATCATATGTAGAGAGGTTTCTCCTTGCTAATTGGTTATCAATAATCCATATAATCTTTTCATCGTCATTTTTAAATTTCTTCTCCTTAGTCTTAAAAGAGCGATTGTGCTTTATACAAATATCATATCTGTTATGACCATCTATGATTACACCATTTGAAATTATCAATGGATCTCTGCAACCTCAAGATTTAGAGAACTAAAGAACGCGTTTGCTCGGATCTGCTGTTAAAAACGAAAGATGCTTATTCCTCTCAATTTCTTGCTCTACCTTGCTAAGTACTAAAAGATCCCTGCCAATCTCCCCAGCGAAAGCCATCAGATCCTTTTTTTCAGCGGCGATTGCACCTCCTTTCTGTTTCAATTCATATTTCTCCTGTTCCAACTCGTTTCTTTCAATTTGTAGTTTAACTACTTGGTCATCTAATAATTTTTGTCCCTCACTTCGCTCTTTATCCCATTCAGCCCGCTCTTGGGTTATTTTTTTTCTTTTTAATCTAATATTCAATTTTTGCTCATCCATTAATTTTTGTTCCTCACTTCGCTCTTTACCCCATTCAACCCATTCTTCCCGCTCTTGATCTATTTTTTTTCTTTCCGATCTGAGTTTTGATCGTTCTCTTCTCCCAGCATCATCAAGAAAATTGTCAATAAAATCATTGAGATATACATTTTTATTATTTAAGTTTGTATTTAAATTATCTTTCTCTCCAATCTTTTTTATAAGAGTTATATTTCTATCCCGTAGACTTGCTGTAAACTCAT
>JAUWBM010000123.1 GCA_030601705.1 Thermoplasmatota archaeon | reverse complement strand
AGCGTCGGCGATGCAGATATTGAGACTGTAACTCAGTATGTTAGAAATCACCAACTGCAACAAATCTCTTTGGATGACCTTCCACATCCGGCCCTGCCAGCCACATGAAGCTCAGGCATTTATGCCTGAGAGAACATCACTCCATCTGCAACAACTCCACCATTTACTAGTCATCCTCCGCATACTGGAGAAAAATATGCATCATGTTGGGATGCAATTACACCACCAAATGATGATTGGCTGTTTTCTCCTCAACTACATATGGAAGAGGATGGTGTGCTTTCTTTCTGGGGAAGATCACTTAATGATGCATATGGTTTAGAAGAAATCGAGTATGGTATTTCTACTACGGACACAGATCCATCTAGTTTTACAATTGTTTCTGGTCCTATTATTGATGTACCAATAGTATGGACAGAGTATACATATAATCTTACAGATTATATAGGGGAAGATATATACATTGGAATCCACGTTGTTTCCTACGATCATTTTGCGTTCTTTTTAGATGATTTCTCTGTTACTGGTGTTAGTTATGAGCTAGATCCTGATTTAGACTGCGATGGTGATCTAAGTTGGGTAAATGTATCAACTGGTGAAGAATTAACGGGTAGTTTTACTGTTGAAAATATTGGCGGTGGATTGCTTGATTGGGAGATTGCAGATGAACCAAGTTGGGGAACCTGGACATTCAATCCAGACGGTGGAGATGATCTGGCACCTGGAGCTCCATTAACAGTAGATGTAACTGTTATTGCACCAGATGAAAAAAATGAAGAGTTCAGCGGAAGGATAACATTAGAGAACAAGGAGAATCCTGAAGACGCCTGTCATATAGATGTCTCTCTTTCAACACCAAAGAACAAAGCATCCAATTTCAACCTCAATCTGCTTAGTTGGCTGTTTGAGCGGTTTCCAAATGCATTCCCGATACTAAGACACATGCTATGGCTATAAACCAACTCTAAAACCAATCCTCTCTTCTTTTCTTTTTTAATCCCTTAAAATAATCCCTGCCAATTTTGGTTTTAACTCAGAAGAATCTAAAAGGGCATAGTAATGTGCAAATGAAATCAGCCCACTAACTATTTGTTTTGTTACAAATGTTGCAATAAAATTCTTACAGAAAACTTTAAATCTATATGATATATATCTATTTTATCAAATATTTTTATTTGGATGAACGGAGGCAAAAAATGAAAAAGAAAATATTAGGTATTTTTGTATGTATGCTGTTGATTGGCATTGCAATTTTACCAACAATTGGAAGTGTTAACAGTAACAAAGTCTGCACAATAGGTGGTTGGACACAGACACAAAAGATACTCGCTTCAGATGGAGCAGGTGATGATCGTTTTGGTAGTTCTGTAGAAATAAATGGTAATGATGCTATAGTAGGTGCTTATTTTGATGATATTAGTGGTCAAACAAATGCAGGTTCTGCATATGTTTTTGTATATGGTGGGGCGTCTTGGACGCAACAGCAAAAATTGACTGCATCAGACTATGCAGCCAATGATGAGTTTGGCTGGTCTGTTTCAATTGATGGAGACTATGCAATCGTTGGAGCACATAAAGAAGATGGTAGTGGTACAGAACGAGGAGCAGCATATGTTTTCTATCGATCTGGTAGTTCTTGGACAGAACAACAAAAATTGACACCAGGTGATACTGCAGATGGCGATTACTTTGGTAAATCAGTTTCAATTGATGGAGAATATGCAATTATTGGTGCACCAGGAAAAAATAGTGACCAAGGTTTTTCATATATTTTCAAACGAACAGGCACTGTATGGACTCAAATGACAAAGATAGGTGCTACTGGCAGTAACAAGTTGGGTTGGTCTGTTTCTATTAGCATACCTTGTGTTATCATGGGAGCATATGGAACAAATAGTAATGTTGGCGCTGCTCACATATATGAATTAGTTGGATCTTCATGGTATGGTAAAGGTGCATTAACAGCCTCAGACGGCGTGACAGATGATCTCTTTGGCATATCAGTTGCAATAGATGACGACTATGCAATCTGTGGTTCACAAGGTCATGATCTAACTGCAGGTGGAGAAGGAGCTGCATATATATTTGAAAAACCAACAACTGGATGGGCCAGTATGACAGAAACGCAAAAAATTACTGCTAGTGATAACCAAGGCGGAGATGGATTTGGGAAATCTGTTTCAGTTGACGAGGATGGAATAATTGTTTCTTCACCTGACGAAGATGATATTGGTGCAGCCCGAGGAGCAGCATATATTTTCTACCGTTCTGGTAGTTCTTGGACAGAACAACAAAAATTGACATCAGGTGATGCTGCAGATGGTGATTATTTTGGTTGGGGAGTTTCAATTAGTAGTAACACTGCTATCTCTGGTGCTTATGCCGAAGATAACGGCAATGGAGTTGATGCAGGTTCGGCATATATTTTTGGTTATACAAATCAACCACCAATCGCTCCAGTAATAACAGGTCCAACTAGTGGAAATGCAGGAACGTCATACACATATACTTTTAATTCAACAGACCCAGATGGAGATGATGTCAAATATTTCATAGATTGGGGAGATGGCAACACAGAATGGACTGGCTTTTCTGTGTCTGGTACACCAGTACTTGTGAATCATACTTGGTCTGTAAAGGATACCTATATCATCACAGCTAAAGCCAAAGATGAATCTGGCGATGAGGGTCCAGAGGGGACACTTGAGGTAACCATGCCGAAAAACAAAGCATTCAACATAGACCTGTTGTTCCTAAGATTCCTGGAGCAACACCCACACATGTTCCCGATACTACGACACATGCTAGGGCTATAAAATCAGACTAAACCAATCTTCTCTCTTCTCTTTTTATATATTGGCATTTTGACACGATAGGTATATATACTGATATTGACAAATAATATCATGGTTTTAGGATGAGGGAAAAAACCTTGGATAGATTAAAAGGTAATTACTGTAAAATCGTCACCAAAGAACCTAATGAAGAAAAAGCTCATGCAGTTGTCGGAACGGTTAAAGGTATCAATCATCAAGATGGCTTGCTTCTTATCGATTCAAAACGTGGAACATATATACTAAATACAGAAACAATAATAGCTATAAAACCAAAAACAAAAAAGGGTTTTGCTGAGTAATACTCTCTTCTTTTTTTAATTCCAAATAGTAATGTGGAGATGAAATCAGTATAGAATTGAATTAGAAATGAAAAAGACACCAATTGTCTGACAATTCTGATGCCGAATACACATTTTATTTATATACTTTATTATACTGAAACCTTTGGATCTATCTTATGATTCATGGGTTAAAACCATTTATTTTTTTATATCGTAGAAATGAAATCAATCTAGAAAAAATTGGTTTTATGCTAATCTTCCCAAATATATTCTAAATCTAAATCTAAAATGACATTAAATCTCGTCATATCTCTCCTTACCTCAAATTCTGTATCTTGTATTTGTTTAAAAATCATTCTTTTTCTTTTTTTATCTCCTACCAAACATTTAAATTAAATTAACTGATAATAACTATTACTAAATTATATTTTATGGGAAGGATTCAATGGAAAATAGTTTGTATAAAAAACTCATTGTTTTTGGAATAATAATATTATTTATTGGATCAAGTATTTTACCTACCATTAGTGGCCTTTATACAGAAGGAAACAATTCAGATAGTCATCACACTGAATATACCGGATTAGACGACAACGGACGGCTTGCAGAAGTAGGGTTTTTCTCGATTGAAGGAGTTTTCAGCAAGACCGATGGCGCAAACGGTCCGCTGGGCGAATGGCCGGACTTTACCCCCATCGGTTTCATCACGGCTCCCCATCCCGATGATCCCGAGTATCAGACACATCTTTATGGCGACTGGGGGGGCATCGTCGGTGAAGAGTTCCTTTTTCTGCAGGACGGTAAGATCAAGCTGCTGTACCACAGCTATCACGAAACCTATATGACGCAGAGAGCGTACGAGTACAATGTGCTCGACAACTGGACGCTTGGATACGACCCGGTAACGAAGATCAAATACACGCCCCTTGCCAAACGCGGAGGACCGAACCCAGGCCCCGCGTGGGAACACACCAACACACCCGGCTACATTCAGCACCCGATCACCGGCGAGCATTTGCTCTATAACACCGTGCGGCCCGGCACGAAGTATCTGCATCCGGAGTGGGAGGACCTGCCAGGGTGGGAGGGCGCCATCCAAGTGGCGACCAGCGAGACGCCGCCCGCAATTGGTGTTCCATTCGAGCAGACCTACGAGAACATGCTGATCGCTGAGTACTGGTGGGAGAAGGGTTGGAATCAGAACGGCGTCATCAAGGGCGGTCTGTCCGAACCGACGCCGGTCTGGGTGCCCCACCTGGGCACGCAGGGCAAGGTACGGCTTTTCTACCGGGGGTTGCACGGCTCCCCGGGCTCATATTGGAACTGGCGGATCTCCTATGCAGACAGCGAGGATGGCAAGACCGGCTGGGCGAAGAACCCGGTGCCGACATTCGACCCTTCGGATCCAAGCAATCCCGCCTATCAGTGGACGTTGCCATGGCCAGAGGGGTTTTCCTTTCGCGGCGCATGGCAGGCCCATTGCACAGGTGATGTGCGCGCCGACGGCGTCCATATGGTCCTAATGGTCTCGAACCAGAACTACGCGGGCTTCGGACACATCGCCTACTACTGGTCACCCGACTGGGGCGATACCTGGATTAGCCATCCCGACAATCCGATCATCGCCCCGGGTCAGTTTCCCGAAGGCGTACCACCTGAGGGATTCCAGCGAACACCAACCCTGCTCATCGATGAGGAATACGAACGATACATTCTCGCTTACAACGCGGGACACGATATCAACGAGAAATGGAAAAGGCATACGTATCTCGCCACTGCTTCACGTCCGGTTAATAATCAACCAGAGATACCTATAATTACTGGTCCAACAAATGGAAATCCAGGAGTTATTTATGATTATAATTTTACTAACTGCGTTGATCCAGATGGCAATGATATGAACTATCATGTTGAATGGGGTGATGGAGGTATTGATGAAGGTCTTGTTGAATCAGGTGAGGCTTTTACTCTATCACATAGCTGGAGTAAAAAAGGAGATTACACTATAAAAGCCCAACTTATTGATGTATATGGAGCTGAGAGTGATTGGGCAACATTAGAAGTAACAATGCCGAAAAACAAACCATTCAATTTCAACTTTAACCTGCTAAGTTGGTTGTTTGAACGATTTCCATATGTATTTCCGATACTGAGACACATACTGGGAATATAAATTAACAATAAAACCAATTCTCTCTCTTCTTTTCTTTTTAAAAATTTAGGGCAAAATTCCCATATGTATAATTGCAAAATTATTTTCCTTTAACTTATTTTTTCATCAGAGCCGCTGACAGTTAACAAATTCTGAAGAGTTTTACTATAATTTTTGGGTTTCGCATCAAGGAGATTTTTTGCATATTCCTTTAAAAATTTCCCATATTCAATCTCTTCTTTCGAATACTGCCATTTTGTGTCTTCGCCTTTCTCAAATGCCAATAAAAACGCATAGGCAAGTGACCTACCTTTTGAAATGTCTAGTCTTTTCTTTATTTCGCCAAGAGCTTTCTTTTTTCCAAATGTTTTGTATGTTCTTGCTATGTTATCAGCAAAATTTGCAAGTGGCGGTAACGAATTGTATTGAGGAAGTTGTGATAATATCTCCTGTCGCCCTCTATACTCAAAAACCATTGTCAAAATATTGGAAGGAGTATCGTCGAGGTTGAACAAAGAATCAGCCATGCTTTCATCATCAATCACTGAGCAAATAAACTCCTTACCATTCTGATCCCAGTACATTTCCAAGATCTTATTTGGACTTGTCTCAGAAACCACCAACGGCTCCTCGATTTTTTCCAATATAAACTCAAGCGCTAACTTTTCGTATTTATTGGGTTTTAATGCATCTACAAATCTTTGTACATCAGAGCCGTAAGATACGCCATTCAATACCAAGATTTTTTCTTCTGATTGTTTTACTGCCTCCTCTTGATTCTTAACATTTTTACTTATAAAATCGTAATCTGTCAATTTTCCTGAAAGATAGTCTTGCAGATATTCAGTCTTCTGTTTAGGGTAAGGGTCTTTATGTTTTACTACTTGCGCCACTACATCAACTTCAAAATCATCAGACAAATCTGGTACTAACATATATTTCGAGATGTTAAACATAGTATTTTTTGTAGATTTTGCACAATCCTCACAAATGGCAATTACCGTACCAGCAGACTTCCAGTTTATTCTTAAATAATATTTTTTAAGAAACTCCTTATTTTTTGCTTTCTCGGGATTAACATGCTTGCAGAAAATTACATTATTTTTGAATGAGAAGTCAAGTTTACTTGCTATAAAATCAATAAATTCTTTTGGAGGACTAGCTTTTACACCTGTACAAACAAATCCTTTGTCCCATGAGTACACATATAGCCCTTTCTTAAAAGCCAAATCCTTTATCCCAAGTAATCTCAATATAGGATCATCAAAGCGCTGTACGGCAATCAACTTTTCTTTCTCTGCCTTCCCCCTTTGAGCATAGGTAATGTCCCCCGTAGAATACTTTACAACCCCAAGATAAGGAGCTTTTTCAGATATTGCAAGTGATAGTGTCCCTGCGAGAGCGGCCTCTAAACTTTTTTTATTGGACAGCTTTTCAAGCTTATCTACGTCATCTTTAAATCGGCTTATCTTTTCTAATCGTTTTCTTATTTTTACAAAATATTTTTTACAACTATCCTCTGTACATTCTGGTAAAATAATAAAGGGGTCATCTCGTAGTTTTTTAGCATTTTCTATTAAGTTTTTTTCTTGAGATTTTGTTGCTGTTCTTGCAAAGGTTCTCACCCTTCTCATTTTCTTTACCATCTGAATATTTGGTAAAAGAAAGGTATTAAAGTATATTGCGTTACGTTAGACTATTCGGTTCTAACCATATATAATAAGAGATTAAAAAGTTGCATTATTTTCATACCATATAAACCTAACCCACGTATCGTGTTAATGTTGGCAACTAACGATTATCAAGTTATCTGGTTGTTTTATTCCTCTTTTTTCTATTCCGACTGTTATAGCAGTAATAGCAAAGACCTTTTACTTTGGCGTTTCTGTTACACTCAGGTACTTTGCAGATTTTTCCTAAGTTT
>JAUWBM010000170.1 GCA_030601705.1 Thermoplasmatota archaeon | reverse complement strand
CTTTGGTCGATCCATTGGCTAAATGAACTCTCACAACGAACTCTTCTCCATCTTTGATTATTTCAATATTACAAACATACACCATAAGCTTCCATCACGAATCTTCTGGGGATATTTATATTTTTAAGTATGGTCGAATTTTTATAATCAAATCAATAAAATCCCTTTTTTTTCTCCCCACAAAGCCAAACCATTAGATTGTAGAAATGAAAATGGGGGAATGGTGAGGAGGTCGGAGGAGGAAGGATTATCCCAAAAATATTATTCCCCCATTATAATTAATATACATTTAAGATGAGTATATAAATGTTATCCTTAAATAGAACATTTGTAATAGATGCTGTCTATATTTATGTTTTTTTTTAGAAATCATGTTACAAAAGTATCAAATATTGAAAAAACTTAGGCAACATTTAAGAACAGTATGGGAATGTACAAAAGAGTTAGGGACGAATAAATATGCCTAAAAGCAGTAGAAAACAAATCGATGAGGATGAAAAAAAGATTCTGGCGGTGTTGGAAAGCAATGCAAAAGAAAGCATTGATAAAATCGCAAAAAGATGTGGTTTTTCCAGACAAAAGGTTTGGAGGGTCATTAAACGTCTTGAAAAAGACAAGACAATCTGGGGTTACCATGCAGTAGTAGATGATGGAAAATTTGATGTAACACGATATATAATGCTTATTAAAAGATCTTCTCAACCATTAGGCGATGCAATCAATAAGATAACTAACCTTATAGCTGAAAAAAGGGGAAGAGAAATTGGAATAGATGTTCTATCTGTTGGCTATCTTCATGGTAGGTATGATGTGGCGATTGTTTTCACGGCCGAAGATATTAAACATGCGAAAAAATTCAGTGAAATCCTAGTCGCAGAAGGGGCAAATTTGTTAAGTGAAGTCGAACTTATGGAATTTATTTTCCTATTAAGGGAAGGTGGAATAACGAACCCTGAAATTAAGAAATTTAAGGAGTTTTTTTAATATTATGAAATTGTAGATTTGGAGGAGGGAAAATAAGGTTGTGTTGAGAAACCTTTTTATCATTGTAAATCAACGTATGTTTTGGTTTGGGGTCTTTGAGAAATCCCCGAAAGATTCCAAACCCACACATTCCACCCTACAATGAATGGAGATGCTGGGGTTAGAGAAGAATATAAGTTCTGCAAATATAAAAAAGAATGGATCTCAAGTTGTCCAGAGGATTGTAAATTTAACCCGTGATAATTTTCAACTGACAATCATTAACACGATATGTGGGTTAAGATAACGGGTAACACTTGTACAACAAACCACTTATAAGCAGGAAAACAAAAATAGAATTAATGAGTAGAGGAACATCATATAACATTATAGCAATACTTGGTTCGCTCAGTCTTTTAATGAACATATTGCTGATATTGTTACTTTTCAACATTATGCATTAAAACCATGGGTCAGATGGAAAGGAAAATACTCCCTTCGACCTTAGAATCCGGCAAATCCTACATGTCTCATTAGGTAACATTGAAGACCCGTGTTCGAGTAAATTTTTTACGGATTTATCAATTTCAATTAATATATCTTCATCAATTATATTAAAATCTCCTCGTTTATTAGATAGATATTGACAAACTGCTGCTGGAGTTACTCCTAATATTTCGGCAACTTGTTTTTGATTAAAACCATTACTCCTCATTAAACTTCGAACAAATTCTTTTCGGATAGAAGGTAAAACATTCCAGTATACGTACTCACAGGGTGATCTTACCATATATTCGTCATTAGAATCATCGTTTATATATTTAACAATAGTTAAGGCTTTGGTGTGGGCCCACACACAGTAGTTCCGAATGTAAAAATCTACGAAGGAACGGTCATTCAACAGGAGGGAAATGGGCAAAAGGACTAAGCTGTATTTAGCAATTCTGCTGACATAAATCTACGAAGGAATGGCATTTTACTAACAAAATTGAATTATCTACTATGAAATATCATATGGTTCTTGTGCAGGGTAAACTCGGTTTTCGATTTTTTTATCATAAAATAATTGCAAAAAACAAAAACATGAACCCTTTAATGGTTTTGGTGACTTCTATTGCATTCATCGCACTCACTGTGACAACTATCTCAATAGGACCAAAACCAAGTAATAGTATCCTTTCACGATATTCTTCACCAGGAGAAAATAATCCGACCATTACTCCACTTCTCTCATAATTAATTAAACCTAAGAAACCTCCTGCTATGTGAACACCCAATAGAAGCTTTGATGCATCGACATCACCAACATTCTTTATGTTTATTACCAAACCCAATCCACCATGAACCTCAACTTGAAATAATGGACCAAGGATACCATAGGGTTCCATAAGGGGATACCGATCCTCACAATCCCCACCTGGAATAGGATGAGGTGAATCACCAATCCCATCTGCATCGTTATCAACCCCTGAATAATCACTCCAATAGTTACCACCAGAAGGATACCCATTATCCCATATATTCCTGCCATTATCAACAGCATTAATGCTATTGTTGATGAGATTATTGTGATAGATTACGTTATTCTTGGAAGTTTCATCTATCCATATCCCTTTCATGCCATTATCAAAAATCGTATTTCCGACTATTAGGTTGTTGTTACATGAACCATAGAGCCCACCAAGAATAATTCCATTTTTCCTATTATTAATTATCAAGTTACTAGAAATATTATTGTCAGAGGATAAATCTAAGCTTATACCATCGAATGTTTTATGATTCATGATTTTATTCTCGATAACAGTGTTGTTATGTGTACAGATAAGAAATATGCCGTCATTATTGCCAGTTAAAATATTATTAACAATCAAATTCCCATATGGGTGTGGACCAGGATTAAAAAAGCTGATACCTATATAGATTCCATGATAATAATTATTCCGAATTAAATTATCAGAAACTGTATTATTCTTTGATCCGTCTCCAAGAGTAATACCAATTCCATCATCCGAATCAGTAATAATATTCCCAGTTATCAAAGTTAATGAAGCATATCTTACACAAACACCATGATGCTTGGTATGAATGATAGAATTCCCTGAAATCATATTTTTTGAAGAACCATTATAGATGAAAATACCATATTTTTTATTGTCAAGAATAAGATTACGTTCTATACAGCAGTTACTTACATTGTTTAGTTCTATCCCACTATCAAAACCAGGATGTCCTTTATCACCACTATTTTGCACCGTGAATCCACTCATGTTTACCCAATCAGCTGTAACATAAACTGTGTCATTGTTGTTACCCCCATCAATAACTGTTGTATTCCTATCTTCACCAATCAGATTTATTGATTTATCGACTACAACGTTTTCATAGTACGGCGAAGAATCATCATAGACAAACACCGTATCCCCATCAGATGCATTGTCAATTGCATCCTGAATTTTGGTGTAATTATTTGGCCCTGAACCCCCAACATAGAGAGTTTTACCAAAAGAAGAAAGTATAACATTTCTTTTTATGCTAAGAGTTCCAGAAATAGGGACAACACTCATTCCGATAAATAAAACAATAACAATTATTGCAATTCCTTTCCTAGATAGGGTATTCTTTTGCATTTTGCCCTCCCCTGCTCATAATATCTATTGATGGCAGGGTATATAAATGTTTATTACCCTAAGGGTTTTTTCATAGGTATTATGCTGATTGAATTTAGAAGAACTTCCACACAATAGTATCGTCATACCCTGCTTGTTCTCCATCCATGTCATATGCCACTGCTTTCACTTTACGTCTTCCCAGAGAAAAACCAGTCCAGTTCCATTCAAATGGTTCCGAGTCATCAGTGTGCACCAGTCTATTGCCAAGGTAGAACTCAACCTTTTGAAGAGGCTCTAAGGCCTTTGCTTCAATTGTTAGATCCCCTATTGCTATAGATGTTCCATGTTTAACAAACGAATAGATCATAATGGGATTCATAAGGGGAATGTATTGAATCACGTTGGAGAAATAAACTGCTGCT
>JAUWBM010000143.1 GCA_030601705.1 Thermoplasmatota archaeon | reverse complement strand
TTACAATGAAAAAACATTAGAGGGAAACCATGGAAAAAAAGGCATTTGATGAATCTAAGATTAAAAAAAGCTTGAGTAATATAAAGCATAAGCTTGTCGTGTTAAGTGGTAAAGGTGGTGTCGGTAAGAGCACAGTTTCTGTAAACCTTGCACTTTCGTTGTCAAAGAAAGGATATGATGTAGGATTGCTAGATGGCGATATGCATGGTCCTAGTGTCCCCAAAATACTTGGTGTTGAGGATAAAAGACCTGAGCCTTCTGAGGCTGGTATAAATCCCGTTTTTGCATTACCGAAATTGAAGGTCATGTCAATGGGTTTTCTCCTCCAAGATAGAGATTCGCCGGTTATTTGGCGTGGACCTTTGAAGATGGCTGCTATTAAACAGTTTATCGGTGATGTAAACTGGGGGAACCTAGATTATCTAATTGTCGATTTGCCTCCAGGAACAGGCGATGAGCCGTTGAGTATAGCGCAATTGATACCAGATAGCGATGGAGCAATCGTTGTAACTACACCGCAGGATGTAGCACTGCTTAGTGTAAGAAAATCCATCAATTTTGTAAAGAAAATGAATATGCCCGTAATTGGTATTATCGAAAATATGAGTGGTTTTAAGTGCCCTCACTGCGGCAAGGCTATCGACATTTTTAAAACAGGTGGAGGCAAAAAAGCATCGATGGATTTCAAGGTTCCTTTTCTTGGAGGAATTCCCATAGATCCAGAAATAGTAAACATGGGAGATTCTGGAGAACCTTTTATTATTAAAAACGCAGAATCAGATGCTGCTAAGGCGTTTTCAGAGGTAGTAGAAAATATTGAAAAAATTGTAAATAAAGGAGGGTGAAAAATGAAAATAGTAATAAGTGCAACTGGAAGAAATAAAGAAAGTAAGATAAATACAACATTTGGGAGAGCGCCTTTTTTCCTGATTGTAGATACAAAGACCAAAGAACTAAAAGTAATTGAGAATACAGCAAGAGATCGTCCAAATGGAGTGGGAATCACAGCAGTGAATACAGTTGAAAAGGAAGGAATAGACGCTGTTATGACTGCTGACATTGGGCCATTAGCATTTGAAATATTTGAACAAGGTGGAGTAAAGATATACAAAGCAGAGGGTAAAATAAATGACGCTATCCGACTATTCGAAGAAGGCAAACTATCAGAAATAACAAAAGCAACCAGACCAAAGTATTCAGGATTAAAGCAAAAAAAGAAAGTAATTTGAGGCGAAATAAAAATGCAAGGTCACGGAGGAGCATTCGCTCGTGGTCCTGGAGGCGAATGCATATGTCCAAACTGTGGACATAGAGAACCACATCAGTTGGGTGTGCCTTGTTATAATAAGAAATGCCCGAAATGTGGTAGCCCTATGACAAGAGCATAAAATACTATATAGTTGTTAGGAAGAAAGTTAAGATAGAAGAGGTGAAAAAATATGAAAATTGGAATCTCATCAACAGGGAAAGATTTAAATGCACAAGTTGACCCAAGATTCGGACGATGTCAATATTTCTTAATTGTAGATATAGACACCATGAATTTTGAATCTATTTCAAATGAGAGTGCAATGGCTTCTGGTGGTGCTGGGATACAGGCGGCTCAAACAGTGGCAAAAGCAGGGATAAAAGCAGTAATCACTGGTAATATAGGGCCGAATGCATTTCAAACTCTATCTGCAGCGGCAGTAAAAATATTTACAGGAGCAAGTGGAACTATAAAAGAAGCAGTTGAGAAATACAAAAAAGGGGAACTAAAAGAAACAGAAGCCGCGAGTGTGAGCAGTCATTTTGGAATGGGCGGAATGGATAGAGATTTTGGAAGAGGTAGAAATCTATGAAAATATGTATACCGACTATAGGCGAAAATGGGTTAGATGATCTTGTTGGTGAGCATTTCGGTAGAGTACCTACATATACTGTAGTAGATCTTGATACGAATGAAGTTAAAGTGATTCCAAACACGAGTGAGCATATGGGTGGACAGGGGAATCCTCCAGAGATTATGGCAAGAGAAGGAGTCAACGTTATGGTTTGCCGTGGACTTGGAAGACGGGCAATCATGATGTTTGAAGAGTTAAGCATCAACGTATATATTGGTGCATCTGGGACTGTAAAAGATGCGATCGAAGCGTTCAAACAAGGAAGGCTTCAGAAGGCTGGTATGGATGACGCCTGTGAGAAGCATGCTTTTCGAGATGAACACCATCACGGTCATTGTCATTGAGTGATAAACCTAAAAATCAAAGTATCTGATCTGTCACTGACAAATGGGTATTCATCGTGATCTTACAAGAAGATGTCTCCATACGTTAAATTAGTGATGGATAGTTGTATTATGATGGGGGAATCCTAAATGTCAATCTATGAATTTGAGAATAAGAAACCAAGCATTGGAAAAGGTACATTTATTTTTAAGTCTGCAGACGTGATCGGCGACGTTGTTATTGGAGAAAATTGTTATATTGGACCTGGAGCTAGAATTCGGGGAGATTACGGTTCTATAAGAATCGGAGATAACACTGCTGTTGAAGAAAACGTCGTTATTCATGCAAGACCAGACGATATAACCAATATAGGGACTTATGTAACAATTGGCCATGCCGCTATAATTCATAATGCTACCATACACGATTGGGCAGTAATTGGTATGGGTGCTATTGTCAGCGATTGGGCAGAAATTGGAGAATGGGCCGTGGTTGCAGAGGGTGCTGTTGTGAAAAATAAACAAAAGGTTCCAAGCAAGGCAATTGCGGTGGGGATACCTGCAAAAGTAGTATCGGAGATTTCTTTAGAATATGAAAAACAATGGGCTAAATATAAGAAAATATACTCAGATCTTGCTAGAAAGAGGTTTCCAAGTTCTCTCAAAGAGATAGACTAGAATCATTGGAGATGGAAAAATAATATGAACATTGCAGTTGCAAGTGGAAAAGGTGGTACAGGCAAAACCACTATAGCGATTAATATGGCATTGAGCCTTGGAAATGTACAATTATTGGACTGCGATGTTGAAGAGCCGAATGCGAACATTTTCCTGAATGCTAAAATGGAGAAAAGTGAGGATGTTACGATAATGATTCCGGAGATTGATGAGGAAAAATGTGACTATTGTGACAAGTGTTCTGAGTTCTGTATGTATAATGCTTTGGCTGTTGTTCCATCAAAGGTGCTTGTGTTTCCCGAATTGTGTCATTCCTGCGGTGGTTGTAAACTGGTTTGTCCAAAGGATGCAATCAGTTACCGAGAAAGAGCGATAGGACGGATCGAACATGGCTATGCAAAAGGACTGGATTTCTACCATGGGATATTAAATGTTGGAGAGGCCATGGCCCTTCCGGTGATAAAGGCACTCAAAAAGAAGGTTAACAATAGTAAAGAGGTTATTTTGGATGCCCCACCAGGGACTTCGTGTCCAGTTATCGAAACGATACGCGGCTCTGATTATTGCATACTGGTGACAGAACCAACACCGTTTGGTCTCCATGACCTGAAACTTGCGGTTGAGGTTGTAAAACATCTGTATATTCCATTTGGAGTGATTATCAATCGCGATGGGGTTGGTGATAAAAAAGTTGAACTTCACTGTAGGAATGAGAAGATTCCTATTCTTATGAAGATTCCTCATAGTGAAGAAATTGCCCAGCTTTATTCTAAAGGCATACCATTTGTAAATGAAATATCGGTTTGGCGTGAAGAATTTATTAAGCTTTACAAACAGATACAAGGGGAGATAGAACGGTGAAGCAGCTTACCATAATAAGTGGGAAAGGGGGTACGGGTAAAACATCTATTACTGCGGCGTTTGCCTCTCTTGCAGATAATGCGGTACTTGCTGATTGTGATGTTGATGCTGCTGATCTTCATCTTATTCTTAAACCTGATATCAGAAAAACTATGGGGTTTCATGGGTTGAAAATTGCATTTATTGACAAAGAACTATGTATTGACTGTAAAAAATGTTATGAGTACTGTCGATTTGGAGCGATTGATGAAGAGATACATCTGATCAAAGAGTCTTGTGAGGGATGTAGTGTATGTGAGTATGTTTGCCCCGTTGATGCTGTTCAGATGGTTGATAGGGATTCAGGTTTCGCGTATATTTCCGATACCCGTTTTGGACCAATGTCTCATGCAGTGTTGAAGACAGCTGAGGAAGCATCTGGTAAACTTGTTACTGTTGTGAGAAATAATGCAAAAATGATTGCTGAGGCGAAGAAGAAAAATCTGATTATTATTGACGGTCCACCGGGTATTGGATGCCCTGTTATATCTTCTATTTCTGGGGTTGATCTTGTTTTGGTTGTTACTGAGCCGACACTTTCTGCTATCCATGATCTGGAAAGAATATTTGGTGTGGCGCATCATTTCAAAATTCCTGCTGTTGTTTGTATTAATAAGTACGATATCAACTTGGATAATACAGAAAAAATTGAGCACTATTGTAAAAGTAACAACATAGACATTGTTGGAAAACTCCCTTATGATAATATTGTAACAGAGGCTATGATTCATGAGAAAAACGTGATTGAATATGATAAGGACGATTTTTCTAAAAATGTTCTTGAGATGTGGAACAAGATAAAAAGGAGAATGAATGCTTGAATAATAATTTTGAGAAATGGTTGGAAGAGATTCAACGGAAAATCGAATATGAAGAAGAGGAAACATACTCCAAAGTCGTTATTCGCGAATATAGGAATCCACGTAATTTTGGTGTCTTAGAAAATCCAGATGCAATTGGAGAGATCAAAGGACCATGTGGCGATACTATGAAGATTAACCTTAGGATTAAGAACAGAAGGATAACAGATGCACGTTTCTGGACAGATGGCTGTGGTGCAACGATTGCATGTGGTAATATGCTTACTAAAATGATAAAAGAAAAAACCATCGAAGAAGCAGCTGATATTACTAGTGAGAAATTAATTAATGCATTGGGAGGTCTCCCAGAGGAACATCTGCATTGTTCAAAGCTTGCAGTTAATACGTTGCGGAAAGCTATTAAATAATTAATGACAAAGGAAAATAATGGAATGATGATGAAGGATATGATAACATTGCACCCAATTGGGGTAATCCATTCGCCCTACAAAGAGAGTAAAGATATTCCTATACAGGGAGGGTTTAATGATAGTGTAGAAGCCTGGGTAGAACTGAAAGATGAATATGTGAAAGGTCTAAAAGATTTAGGTGAATTCAGCCATTGTATACTTCTATTTTATTTCCACAAGTCAGATAAAGAGAATATTGAGGGGAAACCATTTCTTGAAGAGGATAAACATGGGATATTTGCAATACGGAGTCCCCATCGCCCGAATCATATAGGACTTTCCGTTGTAAAAATCAAGTGCATTCGAGAAAATAAATTGTATTTTACCGAAGTGGACATGATAGATGGAACGCCTCTTCTTGATATTAAACCGTATGTTAAATATTTTGACAGCCGAGAGGATGTTGTTTCTGGCTGGTTGGATAAACATTTTAAGAATGGAAAATTTCCAAATAATACTATTATTGGATAATTCCAAAGATATTTTGAGGTTTCTACCATTATATCTCACAATGTTTCAAACTATTAGTTTTATAAAGAAAAAGATGTTAAGAAATTGTAGCAGAAGGAAGA
>JAUWBM010000105.1 GCA_030601705.1 Thermoplasmatota archaeon | reverse complement strand
ATGCTCCTGTGTTCTTGTTTAGCAATTTCCTGCAACTCAGCATCATTGTTTGATATTGGTGTGAACGTTCGTCCTTAGTGGATGGCAATAGGCAATACATTGATCCAGGTCTTACCACCATAGTTACGATATACATGTATCGTCCGATTTCGCAAACTTTAAATGTACTTTCGGAGCTGCTGACAAAAACGTAATGTTTATAATATTACTAATATTACAAAAAATTTGCAGCAACTGGTAAAAGGTGTGCATCTTGAGAAAACTGGTCTTTCCTGATAAGAGATAGCATAAAAGAAATTATAGAAGGGATGGGGCATAAAAAATAGAAGAGAGGATAAAGCAGTATCCGAGATTTTTGGAACCCTTTTGTTATTAGCGATAGCTTTAGCGGCTTTATCCCTCGTGTATATGTATGTTTTATCCTATCCATTACCTGTTTCTGCACCATATGTAGAAATTGTTGGGACTTTGGAAAGGGACAATATAGTACTAACACATCAAGGGGGAGACGGAATACATCTGGAAACAGAAGTCCTGATAACTATTGGTGGTACACGGCAGAATACAACGGTTGGAAATCAGTTAGATAGTGAATCGAGGAATGACGGTTTTTGGAGTATCGGTGAGAGATTGATGTATCCGGTAGGAGATGTGACAGGGATAAAAGTGGAGGTATCGGTTACTGATGAAGAAAGTGATTCACTACTATTTAACGGGTGGTTAAAGGGGACTTTTAGTGACACCTTTGAGTTTTTTGTTGAAATCGGTAAGGAAGGTAATATGATTCGTATCCCTGGCACTTTAAATATAATCGTAGTGTATACCGATAATAGTAATGATGGATGGGTGAAGACCATTGAATTAGCGCCTGATGGGGGCATTACTGCTATTCTGGATAGCTTGGAGTTTGACCCTAACTTTTGCAATGATCCTAACCTAATCCATGTCTCCGGCAGCATTTACACAATATGTTACAGAGGACCGGGTAGTGATGGCACCTTAAAGACGGTGCAGATAGCAGCTAACGGAAGCATTAATGACACGATTCAGGATAATTTAGTGTTTGATTCTGATGATTGTTTTAATCCAGATATAATACATATCTCTGGTAATGTGTATGCTGTCTGTTACAGAGGTGGTGATGAAGATGGATTCCTAAAGACAATAGAAATCCTTCCCGATGGTGATATCACCGCCGTGCAGGATACTTTAGAATTTGATACAGATCGGGCAATAGCGCCAAATATCTGTCACATCACCGGCGACATCTACGCAATCGTATATAGTGGGGAAGACGATGACTGTTTTCTAGCCACCGTAGAGATAGCAGCCAATGGAGCTATCACAGACCCAGTTATCGACACCTTGGAGTTCGATACTAATAACGGGAAAGATCCAGATATGGTTCATGTCTCTGGTGACATTTATGCTATTGCATATGAAGGACAAGGTCAAGATGGATACTTGAAGACGGTGGAGATCGAGGTAAACGGAGATATTAATAATACCGTGATTGAGTCCACGATGTTTGATGGTGATAAAGGTACGGAACCTGATATCATTCATGTATCTGGAAGTATCTTCGCAATAGCATATAGTGGTGCCGGAGATGCTGGTAACGTAAGAACTGCAATGATTGCAAATGATGGAAG
Organism: Thermoplasmatota archaeon; assembly: GCA_030601705.1. Lineage (GTDB taxonomy): Archaea > Thermoplasmatota > E2 > DHVEG-1 > DHVEG-1 > JAGLML01. The sequence goes on along the minus strand of JAUWBM010000105.1, from coordinate 6,973 downwards.
TATTGTTGACCCAACGGTGGATGCTTTTGAGTTTTCGGCACATGGTGAAAGCCCTCAGATAATCCGTATTTCTAGTGGTTACTATGCAATATCATATCGTGGCACTGGAAATGAGGGGTTTTTAACAACTGTGCATATAGCTAATAATGGTGAATTTTTTTAGATTTGTCCAGATATGAACATCTGTGTTGTATTTAAAAATATAAATATCTGGCATTGAGATGCTGTTGTAACGTTCATGGTGTCATTAGTAGTATCCCTTCCGTCAAAATTTTTACAAAATGTAAATAGCATAATTTTCCCCATATAGAAGTACCTATCAAAATGCTTAGGTATGGCACTTTTCAATGTGAACTCCCTGTGTTCAGAGGGAAAAAGGAGTAAAAAATATATAAAATGCTGTGGAGCAATCAGGAGATAACAAAACAGTTGAGATTATAAATTTAATCTTTTTTCCAAAACGTTACCAAAATAGTTATATATGGGAAATATACTAGTATATACATGGGATAATATGGTACAAGCTGTTATTAATATTAAGGACCGTGCAAATCGTGTTTTGAACATTGTAAAAGCAAAATATGGTTTTAAGGATAAAAACCAAGCTATTGAACACGTTATAGAAAGATATGAATCTGCCTTTTTAGAACCAGAACTACGACCCGAATATATTGGAAAACTAGAAAAAATTCGAAAAGGAAAATACACTCGATTCAACTCTGTTGATGAACTAAAGAAAAAAACGAGCTAGAAGAGATGCGATGTATAATTTTCAAGTAAGCGAACATCTACAGAAGATACTGAAAAAGATATCTAAAAAAGATAATGATCTTTATAATCAAGTTTTGAAAAAAATTGATGAAGTGATACATTCAGAAAATGTTGAACATTACAAAAGTCTTAGACATAATATGAAAGATTCAAAACGTGTCCACATTGGACATTTTGTTCTTGTATTTCAATATAAAAAAGAAGAAAATCTGATTGACTTTGATGATTTTGACCATCATGATAACATTTACAAAAAGAAGTAGTTCTCAGGAGTCACTTTTGCTCTTGCCTAATTTCTTAGATCTATTATTGTTAATTATGTTTTGTTTTTCCCTAGTATTTAGGTTTGTATTAAAAACAGTAGTTACCTGTTTAACTCTTGAAAGCTCGTTATCTTCTTATTAATATTTTCTAGAAGGAAGTAATTCCGGGATAACACATCTTCTAGAAAATTACATAAGACTTAAATATTCTCAATTATATGCACTAAAGTAAACAATATTGTTAACTATGGTGCATATGAATGAGAATTAATTTGTTAGATGAATTGTCCAAAAAGAAAGCATTCACTATTGAAGACGCAGAACAAATTAGTCATACAAATAAAGGAGTTTTAAAAGTTATTCTATCACGATTGGAAAAAAAAGGATGGATCGAAAGAATAGAAAAAGGGAAATACATAGTAATACCACTTGGAGCAGAAAAGGGAAAATATACTCTAAATGAATTTGTTCTTGGTTCATATCTTGTTGACCCTTGCATTATTTCATATTGGTCAGCATTGAATTATTATGGATTTACTGAACAAATACCACGTACAGTTTTTATTCAGACAACATCTCGAAAGAAACATCAAGAAGTTACAATTTTTGGTGTACCCTATAAGATCATTAGAATGAAAGAGAGAAAGATTTTTGGTGTAGAAAAAGCATGGTTCGAGGATATAAAAATTAATCTAACAAGTAGAGAGAAAACAATTATTGATTGTCTTGATAAACCACAATATGCTGGGGGTATAATCGAGGTAGCAAAAGCATTACGAACTGAAGAATATGATAAAGACATACTTGTAAAGTATGCGAAAAGAATTCGTAATTCAGGAGTTATTCGAAGGCTTGGTTATATCTGTGAATTTCTACAAATTCCAATTGTTCTTCCTAAAATAAAAACAAGGAATTATCTAAAACTTGATACAATACTATCTGAAACAGATAAACTTAATGCTAAATGGCATCTTATCATTAATGAACAATTAGGTGATCTTGAATGATATCTGAAGTCGAATTCAAAGAAAACGCTCGAATGTTTAATGTGCCCATCAGTTCGATTGAAAGAGATTACGCACAGAGTTGGTTACTAGCACATCTTCCCAATATGGCATTTAAAGGTGGGACTGGAATAAGAAAAGCATACGTTGATAACTATCGTTTTTCTGATGATTTAGATTTTACATTACTTGGCATAATCAATATAGGTGATTTGAAAAGTAAAATACAAAAAGCAATAACTGAAACAAGAAATGAAAGCGGTATCTCTTTCATAGATGATTTTAAATCAGAAGAAGTAGAAAATGGATATGTATTCATAGTCTATTTTCGAATTTTAAGAACATCGGGAGATCCACTGAAAATTAAGATGGATATTACAAAGAAAGAAAACGAAAAAATAATCAATCCAGTTCAAAAAAGAGATATATTACATATATACTCAGACAAACTCGATAAACAAATAATGGTTTATGCGTTGGAAGAAATATTTGCTGAAAAAGTTAGATCACTTTTTGAACGGACAAGACCAAGAGATCTTTACGATGTTTGGTATTTAAACAAAAAAGTAACCTTTGAAAAAACACTATTTAAAAAGAAATGTGAATTCAAAAAAATAGAACCAGATATTGACGAGTTAATCATTAAAAAATCAAATTATGAAAAATCTTGGAAAGCATCTTTAAGACATCAACTACCGGATTTACCTTCTGCTACTGAAGTATTTGATAACGTAGTTGAATTTTTGAAAAAAAATATTTGAAAAAAATCTTTTAGTATTGTTTTAACAGGCAGAGCAGGCAAACGCAAAAAACACCCCACCCTATACAGATTTTCTCCTGAAAAATCCTTCTAAACCGCCAGGTCCGTCTAAAACCTGCCAGTTATTGCTCCATGATTTTCAAAAAACCTTAATTTTATTCATAAAACAACATGCTTTAGCTATTTAGCAGATGTATTGCTCCTTACACAGAAGAGTTCATAAGATATAAAAAAGAGTTTAAAAAATAAAAAAAGAGGAGTTTTATGGTTTTTTACTTCCTCTTTTTGCCTTTTTTACTGTACATCAGGGCTATCATTAGAGCTATGAGTGCTAGTATACCTAGGATGATTATTGCTATGTTATCTGCTATGACGTTATCTTCAATAAGAACAGTCATTTTAGATGATGATGACGATTGGTTATCAGATGCTGTTACTGTTATGTTGTATTCCCCCGATTCAGCCCAGCTGTGAAGCATGGAAATAAAGTGTCCACTTGGTAAGAATCCACTTTCGTTGGCAGTATTATCGCCCCAGTTGATGATATAGCTTATATCGTCGTTGTCTGGATCTGTAGATCCAAAGGCATAGGAGTATTTAGTGTCTTTACTACCATTTGGACCACTTATCATTGGAATTGATGGAGGGTTGTTTGGTACGCTTAAAAAAACTGCAGTCTTGTTAGTATCCCTGGCTCCAGAGTTATCTAAAACTGTTAATTCCACCACAAAATATCGACCGTATGTATATTTGTGTGTTACCACTTCACCGAATCCAGTAGTTCCATCGCCAAATGACCAGCTATAGTTCGTTATTATTCCATCTGGATCGTAGCTTTTTGAACCGTCGAATTCGATTTCTTCGTCAATTAATCCCTCATAAGAACCGCTTGCATTTGCAACTGGTAGGAGATTTGTACTGTAACTTCTGCCTGAGCTTTTGATTGTAACTACTATGGGGTTGTCATCGTCCTCTTCGTCATCTTCTTCTTCATCTTCGTATTCATCTTCAATCTCAGTGAAGTTTGCAATGACTGTCTTATTGCTATCCATGGTGATATCTTCTGGGTTTATGTAACCAGAAAGATCTCCATCCCAATGATTAAACATCCAACCGCAGTCAGCATTTGCTGTCAGGTTAACTAATGTTCCATGGAGATACGTTGGTTGATGAGGATCCCTTGCAACAGTTCCATTTCCCTCGTAATTTATGGTAAGAGTATATTCATCTTCATCTTCTTGATCTGGACAAGACACTTTGACTGACCAGGCATCTACGTTATCATCTAGATTTCGATCGCCACCAAGCCACCACTCATCAGGTGAAATACCTGCTCCTTCTTCATCGGTGACATTGACTGTGTTGTTTAGAAAACTTTCACATTCCTCGATGACTGTGTAGTTACATTCATATGTCCAGATTTCATCGGGATCAATCTTGCCATCTTCGTCACTGTCTCCACCGGTAAACGTTGGCACACCGCAGATGTCATCTTTTACTACTGGTGTTACACTTGCAGGTCCTGCGTTTGTTACATAGTAATAGTAAGTTATATTGTCACCTTGGTAAACACATTCTGGTCCATTTTTCACTATAGCTAGATCAAAGGTGATCACGTTGATATGAGTCCAATCAGGATACTGCTCTCCAGGTGTAAACATTATACATCCATATGCAGATTCGTATCCATCAGATAGATCGGTTTCACAGAATTGGTAGGTGCCTTCGCTTAGCCACAGACGTTTTATTGATGATTCACTGATTGTAAACGTGTCAAGTACATCTTCGCCCTTCCACATCTTAACTGTGAACTCGGTTTCCGGATCATTGTAGTTAATGTTTTCTCCTTCCCAGTAAAGGAGTACCTTTTTTCGTAAAATAAACGGGTATAAAATATAATTGTCTGAGTCGTTGACGGTTTTATCATTCCATGTTCCAGAAGCAGTGGCATTGTTTATCAACGGATCGGGGAAGGTAAAACTAGGTGTATAGGTACAGGTAAACATCCATATCTCATTGGTATCTAGTTTATCGTTTTCGTTTTCATCACCGGAAACATAGCTAACCGGGCCACACTGGTCATCAATGACATTAACGCTACTTAGGGGTACGTCTCCTTCGTTGCTGACGTTATAGTTATATGTGATTTCATCTCCCACGTAGCCAAAGATCGGGCCTGTTTTTGTAATCTTTATACCTGGAGTATGACATGAACTTGCGATAGGAACAAAAGCTGCGGCTATGAGAATTATTGTTATTGCGTAAATAGCTGCCTTTTTAACTAAACGGTTCTTATTTTTTTCAAATACATCTTTTTTCGACATAACATTCACACCATTTTATTTTATTACTCCTTATTTCGTATGTTCGCTTATTAAGGACTTGTTGTACGATTGTTACCAGGTATCTTTGACAGTTCTTACCCAAAAAATTCTTTAAAATTATCAGAATTTTATTTTTTTAAAAACACGTGAGACAGCAAATACGTCCATAACGATTCAATATGATTCTTGTTTTTATCTGGAAGTTGAGTGTAATATGAAAAAAGGATTTTAAACCGGAAATTTAAATAATAATTATCCTATTCGCAAGTGGATTAAAATGAAAAATAAACTACTTATTGTGCCAGGATATCTTGTTGGCATTGGTAGTTTATTTATTATTACATATAGAACAATACTTGCGTTTTTCAGCGAGAGTAAATCTGTAACCATACATGTCAATAGATATGGGGAACAATATGCTGATATAGCCTTTCTTGTTGTTATCTGGATTGTATGTTTGGTTGGTTTAATATATCTGTATATTGTAATGAGGGACGGAAGAATAGAGAAGGTATCTGAGAGTAATATTAGAGGTAGAAAAGTAATGAGTAAGGATGGTTTGTATCTCGGTGTTTTAAGGGATTCTCTTGTAGATGAAAAAACAGGAGTGGTGCGTGGCGTTCTTGTGGAGCCGTCTGAAGAAATAGATTCAAGATTGTATCATTTAGATGATGGTGGGAATCTTGTAGTTTCTTTTGATTCTATTAAGGTAGTGAATGATGATATAATAGTTGGAGAGTAAAGTATTCGATCGGAAAAACTGCTGAGTGTTTAGGTGAGATATACTACCGCTTTGTATATTTTACAGTTATTTAAACGGTGGTCTCCTATGAAAAAAGCGCCATCTTAAATTAACACACTAATCGAAGGCATAAATAAATCCATTGTTAAATGTACAATTATTGACCATAATCCCATAACCCATACAGGTTTTCTTTTTGTATTGATCAGATATGTTAATATGAAAAGACCAGCAATAGCTATCGGAAAGAGTACAAGATGGGTTAACTTGTGATACGGCATAAGTGTACATCTTGACAAGATGTGAGTTGTATAATGTATTCCCAAAAAGAAATCAGGTATAATGCTAAATAATAAGCAGATAACTGTAAGAAGTAACCGCTCCTTGATTTTATCGTCACCATCAAAGTAGCTTTTGAAGTAATATCTACCGACGATAAACATTGCACAACCGGCTATTAGATGAGGCAATAATCCAGGCATAGCATTCGATCCACAGTTTCGTAATATCTCCCCCTTTAAAAAATATATTCTTCACCTTTGATTTAAGACTATCAAAAGAAATCGGATAACATCTGTACAACATCTTTTAAATATTATATTTGACAACATCATTGTTAGTGAGGTTTAAAAAAATGAGCGAAGATCAAAATCTATCAAAAACTCATTCAAAAAATCACAATACCCTTGCTGTGGTTCCTTGTTATAACGAGGAGGCTACAATAGGTAGTGTCGTATTAAAGACTAAACGTCATGTGGACGAAGTTCTGGTTGTTGATGATGGAAGTATTGATGATACAGCAAAAATAGCTGAAGAGGCAGGAGCACTTGTTGTTTCGCATAAGGAGAACAGGGGGAAGAGCGTAGGTATAAAGACGGGTTTCAAATATGCGTTGGCTAATGGTTTCGAGTATGTGGTTACAATTGATGGTGATGGGCAGCATAATCCGTCTGAGATACCAACTGTTTTAGGGAATATAGTGAATAATGGTTATGATATCTCAATAGGTTTTAGATCAGGTACAAGTACGGAGATGCCTAAATGGCGTAGAGTAGGTAAAAGAATATTGGATTATACTACGAGTTTTGGAAATGGTGGTCATGTTACTG
>JAUWBM010000076.1 GCA_030601705.1 Thermoplasmatota archaeon | reverse complement strand
AGTGGTAAAAGTTTATGTTTCTCTCTTGTGATATTCTTTTACTATCACATTCACCAATATTTGAACTCCAAGAGTTCACTCGATTCAATGTTTAGAGACCTCATTTTTTAAAATGGGGTCATTGAATCGAAACCATCATTTCTTTATCAAAAAATTGCATGGTCTCTGGCAATATTTTTAAAAATAACTTGTATGATGGGCTATTAATTTTTTCTGCTACAACTGAGAATAATATTGTTACAGGAAATGTTTTTGAAAATAACTCTAACTTTGGATTATGGTTATGTAGTTCGCATTATGATGTTGTCACTGGAAATATCTTCCGTAACAATGGATGCGGGGGTATTTTGATTTGCTCTATGTACTCAACGGTGTATGATAACATCTTTGAATCTGATGGAATGGTAATGCTTTATTCTGCTGATATTGATTTCACATATATGCATACGATTGAGAACAATACTGCGAATGGTAAGCCTATTCGTTATTATAAAAACAGGAGTCGTCTTATAGTCCCAGAGGATACAGGTCAGGTGATAGCTACAAATTGTAAAAATATTACAATTCAGAACCTTACACTCTCAGATGTATCAATAGGTATAGAACTCCTTAACTGTTCGAATTGCAATATTAACCGGAATGCTATTAGCAACAACTCTTTACATGGTATTTCATTGGTAAACACATATCGTAAATCTGGTAATCCCATTCTCCAACGTTCATATTCTAATAATAACAGTATTTCAGGAAATGTCATTAAGGACAATTGGGACGGCATTATGATTTTTAATGCCTGTAAAAATAATAGTATTTATGAAAACGATTTTGAAAACAATACATGTGCAATAAATATAACATGGGGAATTGATTATCATAATTATCATTTTCCTAATTGTTATCAACCTATAACCAAACCAAATTTTTTGAAAAATTTATTTAAAAAATTGTTTTTTTGGCCATTTTTCCTTTTATTTAAACGTAATGATATTCGAAAAAATAATTTTATAGATAATAAAGAACATGTTTTTTTTAATTATGATTCATTTCTTTTTGCTCGATGGAGGGGTAACTATTGGAATGAACCGCATAAGGGTCCATTTCCGATTTATGGGACTTTTAGGGGGTTTCCATGGGTTAATTTCGACTGGCATCCTGCATCAGAACCATATGACATAGGAGTGTGATATGAAGAAACTACTTGCAGTCGCAATAATGATTCTGTTCATCAGCGTGAGCGTTATCCCTTCAACTGGCACTACAGATGTGAAACAGATTACTGTGCTTACTGCAAAAGGGGATACGTTGTATGTTGGTGGGAATGGAACAGGGAACTATACCAAGATTCAGGATGCGATTGATGGAGATACCGTCTTTGTCTATGATGATAGTTCACCGTATATCGAGCGCCTAATTATACATAAATCAATTAATCTTATTGGTGAAGATAGGGACACAACCGTAATTAAATACCCGGTTTTTGGAAGGATTGTGGATATTTCTGCTGATTGGGTGACCATCAGCGGGTTTACAATACGGAACGGGAAAAAGGGAATTTATATAAGTTCAAACTATAACACCATCTCGGACAACACCATCATCTCGAACAACAATTGGGGCATATGGCTCCATTATTCCAGCAGCAACACCATCATAGGCAACAACATCAACTCGAACAACGAAGAAGGTATAGAGCTAGAACATTCCAACAACAACGCCATCACAGGCAACAACATCAGCTCAAACAACTATGAAGGCATAAGCCTCCAGGATTCCAGCAGAAACATCGTTACAGACAACACCATCAGCTCAAACTACCACGGCATAGACCTCCATTATTCCAACGACAACACCATCACGGACAACACCATCAGCTCAAACACCGGTGACGGCATATGGCTCCGTTATTCCAGCAGCAACACCATCACGGACAACACCATCAGCTCAAACAACGACGGCATAGAACTCTATAAATCCAGCAACCACAACATCATCTTGGGCAACACCATCAGCCCAAACAACTTTAATGGCATAAGACTCCGGGTTTCCAGCAACTACAACATCATCACAGACAACACCATCAGCTCAAACAACGGTCACGGCATAGATCTCTATGATTTCAACAACTACAACATCATCTTGGGCAACACCATCATCTCGAACAACATGAATGGCATAAGCCTCCATTATTCCAACAGCAACATCATCTTGGGCAACACCATCATCTCGAACAACATGAATGGCATATACCTCCATTATTCCAACAGCAACATCATCACAGACAACACCATCAGCTCAAACAAAATTGATGGCATAAGCCTCTGGGACTCCAACAGCAACACCATCACAGACAACACCATCACAGACAACACCATCATCTCAAACAACCATGAGGGCATAGAACTCATCCATGATTCCAGCGACAACATCATCAGTGGCAACAACATCAGCTCAAACAACTGGAATGGCATAGACCTCGATTATTCCAACGACAACACCATCACAGACAACAACATCAGCTCGAACAACGAATATGGCATATACCTCTGGGAGTCCAGCAGCAACATCATCTTGGGCAACAACATCAGCTCGAACAACGAATATGGCATATACCTCTGGGATTCCGTCTTCAACACCATCCTTAAAAACAACTTCCTTGATAATGAACGAGATGCATTTTTTATTAATTCATCTTTAAATCAATGGAATCAAAATTATTGGAATGAATCACGGGTACTACCGAAACTCATTTTTGGGCTAATAAAAATTGGTTCAATATGGATACCATGGATAAATATTGATTGGCATCCTGCAAAAGAACCTTATGACATACCACAAGTTACAATCTAAAACCAACTTCGCTCCTCTTCTTTTTTTAATTCCACATAGTAATGTGGAAATGGAATCAGTACACTAACACTAAATTGTTACAGATGTTGCAATAAAATTATCATGGAAAACATTTAAATCCTAGCATTTTATATTACTTTTACCCAATTTTAATATAAAGGGAGGTAGAAAGGATATGAAATACATAATTAATAAAGAAAATATTTTGAAAGGAGCTGGTGTTTTGCTGATTGTTCTAGTACTATTATTTTCCAATCTATCTGTCACCGCAAATGATGCTATGGTTACGTCAACACAGACTATTCAAACCACTAAACCATCTTATAAGACTTTACCGATGTCTGGTGGAGGCGCTAAGATTATTCTTGAGGAAAACTTTACAGGTGGGAATATGCCTCCGGTTGGTTGGGAACTCAATCAAACTAATCAGAACGAAACATGGTATATTGATGGTACCTTTCCTCATAGTGAACCTTACTGTGGCACGGTTCATCGTGGTAATGATGTCGAGCTTCAAGATGAATGGCTGATCACACCTAGCCTAAATTTCGGCGCTTATGATGAAATTGCCCTTTCATTCTGGTGGTATACGCACCAATATACATCTCAAGAGGCGGACTATATTGATTTAAATGTTAGCATTTCAACTGATGGTGGATCAACTTGGAACCCAATTTGGAATGAAGATGACCTCGGCGATTTTTTTAGTTGGAAGTGGTATGATACAAACTTTGATGAGCACATTGACTTGTCAATTTATGCTGGTGAAACTGATGTGAAGATTGCTTTCCAATATTGTAGTAATAGTCTCGAATATATGTATGCTCAAGAGTTTAGTATTGATGATATCATAGTATATGGTGCAGGTGATGATTTTGAGTGCTCACCAGGTGTACCTTATGAAATCTCTTGGGATTGGAATAATTTTTATGGAGTAAAGTTCCATGGAGATGCTATTAATGGAGACCCGCCATACCTTGATTGGCTATGGGATTTCGGCGACAATCATACTTCAAAACTCCCATATTTCCCTACGCATCGTTTTGATAAACCTGGGCTTTATAATATTAGTTTGACAGTAAAAGATCTAACTGATCATGTGGCATTTAATCATACAACAGTGCTGATTATTGTGATGCCACCACCAGAGATAGAAATAGATATTCAGGGTGGATTTGGAATAAATGCTCAAATAACAAATGGCGGAAACTTGAATGTAACATATATTCATTGGAAAATAATTGTTCAGTGGGGTCCATTTAAAATGTTTGAAAATGAAGTGGCAAATGGGACGATTGTGAACCTGGAGGCGAAGTCTTCTCAGCCGATAGACAGCGGCTATTTTATTGGATTTGGACGAATTATAATAAAGATAATTGCGGAACCAGAAAATGCAATGGGAGATGAAGAACAACAAAGAGCATTTAAAATCGGCCCATTTGTATTCGGTGTACATACTTAGTCGGATAGCGACTCTGTAGATGGCATTTATCTGCTATCTCTCCCCGCTCTCTTCTTTCTTTTTTTATTCCCATAAAATAATATTCCTGCCAATTTTGTTTTTAGCCAGAAGAATCTAAAAAAGTATAGTAATGTTGAAAATGAAATCAGAGTAAAAAAGGAAAAGAGTGGATAGAATGTTTTTCATATTTTTACTCATGTTCAATCATATATTGTGCGTTTCCTATTATTAAAAATTGTGAACATGGCAAATGTGGAAATGGTATCCAACGCATCATTCCATATCCTGTAAAGTCAATAAGAGTGAATTTTTTTGGTAAGGACTGTTTTGTATGTATTTCATTGTTGTATTTGTCTAATGCCAATATCCAGTAATTTTCGATTGTTCCAAAGACGTGTTTGTTGTATATGAGTAAATCTCCTTTAAGTCTACCATAAGCATCTGTTTGGTTGTTAAGAGTGATTTTTTCGCATTTTCCAAATAATAGTATAAAGTATTGTGGTGGCATCCTATCCTCTATATCTTCATTTGTTTTTTGATTGGGAGATGTAATTGTTGTTGCTAGTGTTATTGTTGATGTTAGTATCATTATTCCTATCACTAGGGCTGTTGCCTCAAATATTATTTTTTTCATTTGGATTTCTCATTACAATTTCAATTAATTAACTTCCCATCCGACGAACAGGAACCACCATGCTTCTTCAGAAGCCTCATCCATCTCCTGTACTTTAACCTGAATAATATAGTGCCCAAAGCCTATCCATAAACAGGGTACATCTACTATTTCTCCTGGCGAAATACACCATAAAATCGTGCGAATATATTTCGGGTTACTTGGATTACCACCAACAATACGTGACTTGTAGAAATCTACAGGCAGACTTCTCGCACCAACATCGATACTTTTAATGGTGGCAATTATTTTTAACCCTTCAAAGGAGATGTCAATTATTTCAACGCTTCCACTGCCTGTATTACTATCTGTCTTTACATCTATTGCCGATGAATATGACACCAGAACCAGTATTACAACTGCTATGATACTACCCATTAGTATCTTCTTATTCATTTTATCACGCCTCTAAGGATATTACAATTATAATGCATATTCAAAAGTTGCACGTATGAAGAATCTACCCATATGCCCCGTATAGTTGTTTGGAAATGTTAGATGTTGAAACATGTATATGCCAGGAGGGATATAACATGGAGAAGAAATATCATCTGTTTCTGAATTTCCAGCCATATCATAAGCAGTGGCATTAAAATGTTTTGAATAAACAGAACTAGAATCATGTTCATTTGTAATTATGACTATTAGAGCAAAAAAGGTAATGTTTTCCTCAGAGGACTGTGGATTTAAAATTAATCCTATTACATTACTTATAAATGGTACGGTATAAGTCCATTCATAAGGTGCTTTATCATCGGTGCACACTAGTTCGTCATCCATATAGAACTCTACTCTATCCATACCACTTGTAGCATCATTACATGTTGCTGTAAAGAGAATATACCATATTCCATTTTCCTTATATGTCTCCAAAGTGAGGGCTATATCAGGTTTTGTTTGGTCCTTATCTATTTTAACTATCTGGTGTGTCTCTTCGTTTCCAGCATTGTCTATAGCATAGTATTCAATCGGAATGTCGTTACCATCTTCGTCTACTATGAATGAACCATTGTCCCCCGTTATGGTTTGCCAACTGCCACTACCTACCCTGTATTTGATTTCTTTTACTCCAGACATATCATCTGTAGCATTCAATGTCACATTAACATCATTTACATACCAGCCGTTATCTCCATCTGGTTCTGGTGGGTCAAGTGCACATGTTGTAACTGGTGGTGTGGTATCATCATTAAATACCATGTTTCCAGTTGATGGGATAACACTCACACCAAGGAAAAGAACTATCACTCCAACCACAAGCAGTTTCTTCATTTCACACTCCTATGTCATATGGTTCTTGTGCAGGACGCCAATCAAAGATATTTAATAATCGGTAGAGTAATGGAAACCGTTCAAACAACCAACTAAGTAAAGGTAAGTTAAAAATGAATGGTTTGGTTTTTGGCATAGTGACTTCAAGATATGCCCAGTCGCTTTCCTCGCCATTAACATCCTTAGCTTTAGCTCTGATAATGTATGTATTTTGAGTGTTCCATTTATGAGCTTGTATTACTGCAACACCTGAACTATATGGACCCATCCAACCGCTATAAGTTCCATCACCCCAGCTGACCATGACATACCATTTATCTCCCTCGGGATCTTCGTAAGTATAATAAAAAGTATATTCAACTCCAATCCAAATAGTATTCCTAGCCAATTCACTTTCTCTAGTGATGTTGGCATTGATACTTGATGCAAATGCAATCCCAAGAAACAGAATAATTACTGCAACTGCACAACCTTTCCTTAATTTGTTTTTCATATTAATCCTCCCTTTTACATATTCTCATAGGTGTTATCTTATATAAATGCTATCTTCTGGCAGGGATAAACAAATATATCACCTCTGCATTATTAATATGGGGGAAAGCAAAATGAGAAAGATAATTGCCCTTGGAATAATGCTATTATTTCTTGGGATGACTATATCTTCTTCTACTGGTTTTAATTTGGAAAAACAATCAATAAAACCTATGTCTTCTGGCAATATTTTGTATGTTGGTGGTAATGGAACAGGGAACTATTCAAAGATACAGGATGCAATAGATAATGCAAGCAATGGGGATACAGTGTTCGTTTATGATGATTCATCTCCTTATTATGAGAATGTGATAGTAGACAAATCGATAGAATTGCATGGCGAAAATCGAGATACCACGGTTGTAGATGGAAACGGTTCAGGAAGCGTTTTTGAATTGAATGCAAATATTGTAAAATTACATGGTTTTACAATTCAGCGTGGAACTTATGGAATCAGAGTATTTTCAAATCTTAATGTAATTAGGGATAACAAGATAATTAACATTAAAGAGGATGGGATTCTTCTTGATATTAAGACTGTTTATGGAAATGAATCGAATTTAAATATTATTTCTGAGAATATTATTATGAAAAATGGAATGGGCATCACTGTCCTTGGTGGGTTCCCAGGTATAGCCATTAAAGGATGTTCTAATATCATCAGGGGAAATACAATTATAAATAATTCGTATGGTGTAACTATTGGCATGGCTCATTTAAACATCCTATGTGGGAATAACATTAGCAACAACAAGGAAGAGGGGATTGATATTGCACTATGTCTTTTCACCATAGTTGTCAGGAATAACATTACCCATAATGGAGAGTACGGCATTGTATTGGGTATGGCTATTTTTACTATTATTAGATGCAACAACTTTATTGAAAACGGCTGTGACGCATATTTTGTAGGTATGGCACCTCCTCTTGGGAGGTTTATTAAAAATTATTGGGGGAGACCTCGTTTGTTGCCGAAAATTATCTCAGGAGAAATATTTACCTTCCCCGAGGGAGATTCTCGTCCATGGTTTATTTTCGATTTTCGCCCTTCTCGGAGACTATATGACATAGGTGTATGAAAATGAATGTGAAGAAAGGTTTAGCAGTTGCTGTTATTCTATTATTCTTTAGTGTGAGTGTTATTCCATCAACCGCCAGTAATGTAGAATTAGAAAAATCATATGTCAATCTTCTATATACGCCACATGACCCGATTTACATAAATGGAAACGATGATTTCACCAGCGAAAATGGTGTGTCTGGAGGTTCAGGGACATCCAATAACCCCTTTATAATTGAAGACTGGGATATTGAAGCATCTTCTACAAATGGTATTACCATTAGGAATGTGAGTGCATTTTTTGCAATCAGAAACTGTTACATTCACGATGGTGGCATAAACACCGATGGAATAGTGTTCATCAATGTAATAAATGGTGTTATAGAAAATACTAATATCTCTGGGAACAGAAACGGAGTCATATTTCGTACTCAACACCCGGGTAAGGAAAATAGCGAAAACAATAGCATCCAATACAACACTATATTTTCAAACACAAATGATGGCATCCATTTTGAACATACTGTGAGGGGTTATCATAGCAATAATATCATCTTTAACAATAACCTGTCTGGGAATAAAAGAGGTATATACATGATAATGTCGGCTGATAACCAGATAATATATAACAATATTATTTCAAACGCTGAAGTAGGCATCCATTTAGATATGTGTATGGGAGGAGGACAGAATAACGTCATACATCACAATAACTTTATCTATAATGGAGAAAACCAGTCCCATGAGTGGGGAGGACCCTTAAATTATTGGGATGATGGGTATCCCTCTGGCGGGAACTTCTGGTCTGATTATACAGGAGTTGATAATTTCTCAGGTCCCAATCAAGATATACCAGGTAGTGATGGCATTGGTGACACACCATATGAAATTCCTTGTAGTTATTGTTATGAAAATAATGAGGATAAGTATCCATTGATGGAGTCGTGGGGGAAAAAGAGACCTCCTATCGCTGAATTCACCTGGACACCACCATTTCCTGACCCTGGAGAAATTATTCTCTTCAATGCATCTGATAGCTATGACCCTGATGGATACATAACGTTGTATGAATGGGATTGGGATAATGATGGAGAATTTGATGAAAACCATACAAGTCCAACTGTCATACACTCATGGTCCATTGAAGGATATTATCCAGTTACTCTAAAGGTTACTGATAACTCTAGTTTATCCATGATGAAGAGAAAAACAGTCGGAATTGGGAATCAACCTCCCATTGTAGAAATTATGAACCCCAAAGAGGGATATTTCCATTTCTCTGGGATATCCTTGTTTCCAACTGCACTGAATTTACTTGCTGATACTGTATCGGTTGGGGGGTTCAGATTGAAACCAATACAAGTCAATGCTTTAGATAATGATGAAATGGGAGGACTGTTGGTAATTTTATTCATAAATAATGAAACCAAAGGATACGGTACTTGGAATCCAGAAACTGGTTATTATGAATGGCAATGGACTGGATGGGCTCTTGGTATATACAGATTGAGAGTGAGGGCAAAAGATATTTATGGATTAGTAAGCAATGTGGCATCAATTGATGTCTGGAATTTCTGTTTCATTCCCTAATAATGTCTGTGTGATAAAATGATTTTAAAGAAACCACTAACAGTTGCAATTATTCTCTTATTCATCAGCGTGAGTGTTATTCCATCAACTGGCACCACAGATGTAAAACAGATTACTATACCAACAAATTCTGGTAATACCTTGTATGTAGGTGGCAGTGGTTCTGGAAACTACACAAAGATACAGGATGCGATAGACAATGCAAGTAGTGGGGATACTGTATTTGTTTTCTCTGGATTGTATGTGGAAAACGTCTATATTAATAGAACAGTGAATTTGCTTGGTGAAAATCAAGAGACAACTATCATTGATGCAAATGTAAAGGGTTCTCCAATTTATTTAGATTCTTCTAATGTATTGATAAGTGGTTTCACAGTCCAAAATAGCGAAGAGAGATGTGCTGGAATAGATAAAAATAATTTTTTTTCTCATTATAATAACAATACAATCAGTGGTAATAAAATAATAAACAATAATTTTGGTATTTATCTTACCGGTTCCTCAAATATTTCCATTAGTAATAATGAAATAACCCATAATAGAAGACACGGGATTAGAATTAGAGATTGTAATTTAGTAAAAGTTGAGAATAATATAATTACAAAAAATAGTGAATTAGAGTGGACTGGTGACGCAGGTATCGGAATCTCCCACTCACATCGAATTACGATTAGAAAAAATCGTATTGATGGAAATCATATAAGTCTCTATTTATATCAGGCATATTCTTGTAATATTTCAAAAAATTCCTTGTGTAATAATAGTGCAATAGGAATTTTTTTAACTGGAGATAGTAATCTTTTTTATTCAAATAATTTTATCAATAATACTAAAGATGTTGATTTTATTCATATTTTCTTGTGGAGTGCATATTGTTTCACGGGTCGTCTAAGGAGAAATCACTTTATAAAAAATTACTGGGATGACTATAGTGGAATAGGTCCCAAGGGAATAATTGGTGAATGTCATTTAATTATTCTAACGGTCATATTGTCAATAATGGCAATTATCTTATGGGAATATCCGGGAGAAATATTAGTTTCCATTAAATGGTTCTATTTCGATTGGCTTCCTGCATCAGAACCTTATGACATAGGAGTGTGAAATGAAGAAACTACTTGCAGTTGGAGTGATAGTTCTTTTCATCAGCGTGAGTGTTATTCCATCTACCGGAATCACAGATGTAAAACAGATAACTATGCCTACTTCTAATGGTAATACCTTATATGTCGGTGGCAGTGGACCTAATAATTACACAAGGATACAGGATGCGATAGATGATGCAAGTGATGGTGACACGGTGTTTGTCTATGATGATTCATCACCGTATTATGAGGATATTGGAATAGATAAATCTATTAATCTGATAGGGGAAAATAAAGAGACAACAGTTATCGATGGAGGCAGTAGTACTTGGCATTTTGCGATTTTTTTGATAGCACCCAGTATAACTATTTGTGGTTTTACGATCCAGTGTTATAGTACCCATGGTAGGGGCATATGGGTTTACAATGCGCCTGGAGAAGATGGTTCATATAACAATACTATTTATGATAATATTATCAAAGACACTAAAAAGTTTGGTATCCTCTTAGAGTCTTCGTCTGGTAACAAAATTTTTGGTAATGAGATTAGAAATCATTTTGGAGATATGAGTGGTGTAGGTGTAGGGATTTGTGCCTATTATTGTGCTGCATTGAATAATCTTGTTTATGAAAATAATATCACAAATAATAGATATGGAATCTATATTACAAGCATAGATGGTGAACCATGTGACAACAATAAAATCTATCATAACAATTTCATAGGCAATAAGCACAATGCTAGAAGTTCTGACGATAACATCTGGGATAGTAACTATTGGGATAATTGGATAGGGTTACGATTTAAATTTTTGAGGTTCCTTCCTTATTGGATTTCTGGAAGATTGTTCTCATTTAATTTCGATTGGCATCCAGCACAAGAACCATATGACATAGGTGTATGAAAATGAATAAACGTCTCTTGATTATTGTAATAATCTTTTTTCTTCTCTTTGGTGGATTAAGTGGATGCATACAAAAATCTATAATCGAAGGAACAGGAACAGTGAAGTATATCGACTTAGAAGGTGGATTCTATGGAATTATATCAGACACTAGCTTCTTTGGATTTAAGTCTTTAGACCCAATAAATTTACCAATAGAGTTTCAAGAAGATGGTTTACGAGTGAAGTTTAAAGCGAGAATATTATGGAATCAGGTTAGTTTTCATATGTGGGGATTAATAGCAAAAATACTTGAAATTGAACGATTAGATTAGAGGTTTGATATGAACAGGACTTATGTCAAGAAACCCTTAGTAGTTGCTGTTATTCTCCTATTCTTTAGCGTGAGCGTTATTCCATCAACTGGAATCATAGCCTTCAATGATGATACTACGCCACCAGTTACAACTGTTACACTTGACCCACCAGAACCTGATGGTGATAACGGCTGGTATGTAAGTGATGTAGAAGTTACTTTGTATGCTACAGATGACTTATCTGGAGTGAACACAACATATTATCGAATAAACAATGGAACATGGGAGATGTATACTGAACCGTTTATACTTGAGAGTGACGGTTATTATATGATTGAGCATTATTCGGTTGATAATGCTGGGAATGAGGAAGAGGTGAAATCAGCTGAGATTAAGATGGATCAGACTCCACCGACTGTAGAACTTAAGCGGGAGTCAATTGTCAATGAGACAGGTGTTAAAGTTATATTTTCAGCATATTGTGATGATGTTACAAGTGGATTGAAAGGAGGAGTTGAGTTCTATATGAATGACGAACTCCAAATTTACGATGAAGATGAGCCATATGAGTGGATTTTTGAATTTGATATTGATTATAGAGTTTTCGGATTGATATGGAACCGACAGATTACTGAAGAAAATGTAAGTTTTTATGCTATTTATGTATGGTGTGATAGAATTGCACCGTCTCACCCGTTTCTTGATTCTTATTATGTCAAGGCTGTTACATATGATAATGCTAGCAACCTTGGATACGACGACTATTCTCCAGATATAGGACCACCTAGCCGTCCAACGTATGGGCAGTTTACTTTTCAAAACGACTATTCAGGATATATTGGTAGATTCTTTATATGGGCTAGCTTTGAAAAAGAGCCATA
>JAUWBM010000190.1 GCA_030601705.1 Thermoplasmatota archaeon | reverse complement strand
TGCTGGCGGATTTCAATATTTTGATATTGCTCTAACTGCTGATGAAGAGAAGGTTTGTATAATTGCTTATCATGGGGACACCTTGCCAGATCCTGAGATTCGTTCTGTTGAAAATTACTATAGATGGGAGTATGATCATGGTGTTTGGAAGGATACAAGTGGCCATGATTCGTTATATATTAAACCATCTAAGTGTTTGAAAGAGAATAATACTTACTTCTTCTATATGGGCATTGATCATAAGGCAAATCCCGGGCGTTGGACTATCAAGATTGTTGTGGATAATGAGGAAGTATCTTCTATTCCTTCTTTTGTAGTAGTAGGTTGTTTCAACCTTTTCTTATCAGCAATAATTGGTGTATTTGAGCCTACTATTGGAAATAAAAAATCTCTATTTGATCCAGATATTATCTGTTCTGATCGGAAAAAAATAATAGTGAAATCAGAAAAAAATGTTGATAACGATGTAGACGAGATTTTAAGAAGACATAATGCTTCTGCAAAAGGGGAAAAACAGGCTGATGAAACCCTGGACTTGTTTCTTTTAGATGAAAAACCGTCAACCCCGAATGAGTTGTTGAAATCCACTGTTTCCAGCTACTCCCGAAGTAGATTGAAGAAAGGGCAAACCAACGAATTGAGTTCTTTGTTGTTTAATAAAAAATGGGGTGGGGACGATGGTTTTTGGAAAAACAAATCTGATGGCTATGAAAAGTTTTTGGCTGTAATAGTTACAATTATTTTGTTATCTATCACTTTTGTGCCAGTCATTACTTCCAATAATGATAGTAATCCCCCAGATATTACTATAATCAATGTTCAGAGTTATCCTATAATAGGGGGTAGTTGGGTTGTAATGTTTACCACTATCGGAAGAGCAAACCTGACTATTACTGCAGTTAATGGGACAACTTGGAGTAATTCAGATGAGCTTCATGATCTAAAGTTTTTAGAATTAAAACATAGTGATGAAATATTTAGTTACGAATGGATAAATAACTCTGTTTTTATCGAAA
Organism: Thermoplasmatota archaeon; assembly: GCA_030601705.1. Taxonomy (GTDB): domain Archaea; phylum Thermoplasmatota; class E2; order DHVEG-1; family DHVEG-1; genus JAGLML01. Next base: position 1,883 of record JAUWBM010000190.1, on the reverse strand, counting down.
ATTATTCTTCTAATAAGACTTGTTATGAAATCTCAAAGGTTATTACATCTGGTGAGCATATTCTTAGATTTCAATTCGGTGATGATGTTGAATACGCATACAACGATGCGTTTAGCTGGTGGAATACAAGCTTTGAGTACCGGAAGCTAATTACTATTAATTCTTCTCAGGTTGCTGATGATCTTACTAATTTCCCGATACTTGTAAACATTACTGATACTGATTTACGAGATGACGTACAGGATAACGGTAATGATATTGTATTTGTTAACTCCACTGGGACAAAGTTAAACCATGAGATTGAATCATTCAATAGTACTACTGGTGAGCTATTTGCATGGGTGAATGTCACTAGTCTGAGTTCAATATCTGATACAGAGATCTATATGTATTATGGTAATAGTACTTCAGGTGCTCAGGAGAATCCAACAGGTGTTTGGGATGATGATTATCGGGTAGTTTGGCACTTAAATGAAGACTCTTCACCATCACAAGACAGCACAGTGAATGGTAATAATGGAACTTGGGGAGCTGGCAAGACTGCTGCAGACTTAACGGATACTATGATAGATAAGGGGACCGATTTTGATGGTATAACAACAGATTCTATTTCGAGTTCAGCTGGTTTAGCTGCCCTTAAAACTATTTCGTTTTGGTATAATAGAGACAATACTGTTGGAAATTGGGACACACTCTTTGAAGGAAATCCAGACAATGACGAACCTTTCATAGGTTTTGGTGATGGGGCAGATATAAACGATATAGAAATATGGTATGATGGAAGCCAGCGATGGGTAAGTGCAGCAAAAAGTCTTGATACATGGTATTATTTTGTTTTTATTTCAGACGGATCAAATTCTAGAATTTATATCGATGGAACCGATGAAAGCGGGGCACTTGCGAATTATGCAGGTACTCCAACATCTTTTATGTTAGGTTATGAGAGTGACAGCTCTTTTGATGGTATAATGGATGAATTTAGGGTTTCAGACACAGCAAGAAGTGCTTCTTGGATAAACACGGGTTACAACAATATGGTAAACCAGTCAACATTCATTAGTGTTGATAGTGAACAAAATGTTACTGATACATCAGTTGATACAATTACTCCGTATGCTGTGACATATTCGCCTTATATTATTACTGTAACAGCAGCTAGCAGTTTGAACAACATCACCCTCTACTACCGCTATTCAACAGACAACTCCAGCTGGGGTAGCAATGTTTCTTGGAATAATGCAAGTAATCCTGATACCGAATCACCATGGGAATGGAACTTTAACTTCTCTAACGGAACAGGTTATTACGAGTTTTACAGCATTGGAAAGTTATCTGGCTTACCTGATGAACCTGCTCCAGGTAGCACTGATGCAATTTGCTTCTTTAATGAAAGCCTCAATACTCCACCAGCTATAGCACTCATAAATCCGTCTCCCAATGGTACTACTGGTGTAAGCACGCAGCCCATGTGTCAGATTTGGGCGAACGATAGTGAGGGTGATACACTTACTGTTTATTGGTATGAAAATACGACAGGTCCATGGGTTTTGAAAAATACAAGTAGTGGTGTGAGTGCAAATTCTACTGTTAACTGGACGTTTACAGAATTCAACAGTTATAATACTACTTATTGGTGGAAGGTCGCAGTCAATGATAGCATGGACAACACTACTGTTGTGTATTATTTCACGATTGAACCTATTGATACCTCAGTTGATCCGATCTCTCCATATACTGTAACATCATCGCCGTTAGATATTACTGCTATGGGCAGTTCTGATTTAGATAATGTTACGTTGTATTATCGTTATAGTGACAATAATTTCACTGGCTGGACCACATTGACTTATGATGATTTTGAAGTAGACTTTGGAAATTATACG
>JAUWBM010000050.1 GCA_030601705.1 Thermoplasmatota archaeon | reverse complement strand
CTTTGATATGTATCGTGAGACCCATCTGGTGCCTGTGCAGTAACGACTACTACTGTTTTTCCAAATCCAAATATTATTCCCGACGAGCTAATGGTTGTTTCACCATCTACAGGAATATTTGGTATTTCACCTGAGGAGTTTTTCCCACTAAATATAAGCCCGCCAACTAAATCGATGTGCCAGCTTACATCTGTAGCCTCCCACTCTCCAGTATTTTTGATTACCGCGTTTACTTTTAATAATCCACCAGTTATTTTGCTTATTTCAATAGCGGATATAACAATAGAAACTTGTAATGGATCTGACCATAAGCTCTCACCTAATTCATCTTTAGCCTTTACTTGTACATCGTAAGTGTTTGGCGAAGTCCAAGCGTGAGATGCATAACAGGTATCACCAGAGTCATATGGCCCGAGCTCAATGAAAGTCCCATCGCCCCAATCCCATCTATACCAAATTTTATCTCCTTCCTCGTCTGTTGTACTAGTTGAATAAGTATATTCAATATCTATGCTTCCCACGGTTGGTCCAGATGGTTGTCCTGGTAGCCATGGAGCATGGTTTCCAATACATATCAAGAATGGAGGATCTGTCCACCAACCATCATGCCAAAAATCTTTGGCCTTGGCTTTAACTTCGTATGACCCATTTTCAGACCATGAATGTGACCTGGTAATTTCTTCACCAGATTCATAAGGTCCAATCCAATTAGTAATTTCTCCATCACCCCAGTCGATCTTGTAGTATACATCATCTTCTTCTGAGTCTGTGGCTACGAAGGTGTAGGTTAACTGTTCACCAATTAATCCAAAGTGTGGACCATCAATGTTCGGTCGACTTGGTTGATGATTTCCACCTCCATATTTGATAATTTTAAGTTTATCGATTACTCCATCAAAATATTCTATTGCATCACGAGATTGTGTGCCTATTTTGGCTTTTTTAAACTCGTCGGCAGAGAAAGAGCACACCCAATCTGTTATACTGATATCGAGTTCATTATCAACCCAAAGATCTACAGTTGGATTTGCCGTAGTACCATGATAAATGATTTTAAGATAATGCCATTCACCGTTGTTGTAAGTACCATCAGATATTGTTGTGTGTCCACATGATCCAACCCACACCTGTATCTTTATATTACCATTAGAATTCAATCCAATATGAACCTCTGGATAGTTTCCAACCCAATGATGACTCATACTATAAATGCAACCTGGATCAGTTGATGTCGTTTTAAGATATACTGAAAATATCAAGTCATCAGTTTTATTGAACCCTAGATTTTCTGAATGATCATCCAAATCAACATAATCATTTACTCCGTCATAATCCAGTGCGTAACCAGAATGACCAGTAGTCCATGTAGCCCCATAAATTGTCCCATCATAATCATGCTCAGAAGAATCATACGCAGTGTTGCCGCTGCCTTCATCAAATTCCCAATAAGCTACTATATAATCATCATCATTCGTTGATTGATATCCGCTTATACTCGATGTAACACTCAGTCCGATTAATAATAAAATTATTCCGCAAACTAAGCTTTTTCTAAATAAACTATTTTGCAATTTATCTACCTCTCTTTTCTTAGTTTTAATCCTAGGGTTCAATCTAAATCTTTTGGATAAATATTGTAAAATGTTTGTGAACCCCATACAATCATTTTCTTCATATATTATCCCAACATATACTATTATTATATAGTATTTAAACTTAACTACATGCCTTTAATCTTGCTTTGTATAATTATCCTTTAACGACATAGCTCTATAGTTCAAGTAGGTATCTGAGTACTGGGAACATATTTGGGAATCGTTCGAACAGCTGCTCTAACAGATTAAAATTGAAAGCTTTGTTTCTCGGCATAGTGACTTCAAGGGTTCCCGGGTCGCTTTGTGCTCCATTAACATCTATGGCTGTTGCACTGATTATATATGTACCTGCTTCATCCCACGTATGACTTGCTTTTGCCGTTGCTCCAGATGCAAATGGACCTGTGATGGTTTCATTGCCATCATCATCCCAGTTTACAATGTATTCTGCGATTTCATCACTGTCAGGATCTGTTGAAGTGAAGCTGTATTCATATTCTGTCCCCTTTTTTCCATTGGTTTCACCTGTTATCTCCGGTGCATCTGGGGGATTGGAGAGTCTTTCCGCATCCACAGGATAATGCAACCCATCTTTTATCCATTTGATAGTGCCAGTGCTGTCAACCTCGATTACACGATTGGCACCACACTCTGCTATCAGTGTATTGCCATCGGAGAGCCTTTTTGCAGACTTAGGCACATGCAACTCAGTCATATTCCATACTTCATTGCCAGCACTGTCAACCTCGATTATTTTTTTACCGATGTGCTCTGTTATCAGTGTATTGCCATCGGAGAGCCTTCCCGCATCTATGGGGCCGGTGAGTCCGGTCTTTTCCCATACGATACTGCCAGCACTGTCAACCTCGATTACACGACCATCAACAACATTAGCTTCTACTATCAATGTGTTGCCATTAGAGAATCTTTCCACATCAAAAGGAGAACTCAACCCAGCCTTTTCCCATACGATACTGCCAGCACTGTCAACCTCGATTACACGATCGCCACCGAACTCTGCTATCAGTGTATTGCCATTGGAGAGCCTTTCCGCATCCATGGGTTCAGTCAAATTATTCTTTTGCCATACGATACTGCCAGCACTGTCAACCTCGATTACACGTTGGGGACCATACTCTGTTATCAGTGTGTTGCCATTGGAGAGCCTTTCCGCATCCATAGGCATACTCAACCCGGTCTTTTCCCATACAATATTGCCAGCGCTGTCAACCTCGATTACACGACCATCCTGTCTTGTCTGATTGCCGCCGAACTCTGTTATCAGTGTGTTACCCCTTACCATCAATTCCATGGGTAATTCTTCCATATCAAAATCATTCGCAGATATTCCCAAAGACATCATCATCAAACCTATTACACATATTGATACGATTATTTTCTTCATATTCTATCACCCATTTGTTCTTCTTTCTAATAATAAATATAGTGTTTTACTATTATAAATAATATTCTATTATTATAAAAACTTAACGGCCGTTAATTACAACATCTGTTATATTATTAAGGGTACTGATTTCATTTCTATCTTACTCGTTAGTAACCCCCTCTAGCAACTACCTTTTTCAAGCCGATATACACCCTATTTCAACCGGTCTAAACCCGATCCAGTTTTAGTAGGTATTATTTTTATTAAAGCGATACTCTTGCCTTTAGACCTCTTAGAAATCACCTCAAACCATTCTACTGAAGAAATTGTTAAATAAGGATCGCTTAATTACCCCTTCATAATACTATGAAAAATCGCCATATACTATATGTGAATCGGCATATGCCGAGAGAGAATTGTCGGCTACCTACCCACACTATGTTTAAGAGGTGAAAGAATAACTAAAAAAAATGCGTCATTGAAAGAAAAACCTATAATGATGGAAGATTTAGATACTGGCTTTAAATTCGAAGTTGCTGAAGAACCTGGAGGGGAACATATCAAACGCTGTTTTGCATGCGGTACCTGTACTGCCACCTGTCCGGTTTTTACCGTGAACGATCAATACAATCCACGCAAAATCATACGGATGATTTTATTGGGCTTGAAGGAAGAGGTTCTCAAGAACGATTTCATTTGGCTCTGTTCTGGCTGTTACAGCTGTTATGAACTATGCCCAAGAGACGTGAAGATAACACGCCTGATGGCCGCAGTAAAAAACATTGCTGTGAGAGAAGGCTACATACCTAAGGCCATGAGGATCAGTGTCGATCTTCTTGAAAAATTTGGTAGGCTCCTGGAAGTGAGCGAGTTTGAGAACATAGTACGATCAAAAAAAGGAATGCCGGAACTAAATCTTACAATACCTGAAGTAAAGAAAGTTCTAAAAAGAACCGGGATACATGATGCAATAAGAAGTAGTGATACAGATGAATAAACCAAAATACGCGCTATTCCTCGGTTGCACAGTCTCAGTTAAAGGATTGAACTACGAGCTTTCTACCCGAAAGGTTGCTGAAAGACTGGGAATCAAGTTTGTGGACATACCAGAGTTCTCATGTTGTGGTTTTCCTCTCGACAGCATTCATCATAGTTCTGCAGTGACACTCGCTGCTCTAAATCTGGCTCTTGCCGAGGCCCGAGGTCTAAATATCGTTACGCTCTGCAGTGCCTGCACAGGGTATATGACGGAAGTGGAGAAGCTTTTTGCAAATAGGACAAATGCAAAGGAGTTGAAATGTGTCAATGCAAAACTAAAGGATTTAGGTTATCAGTACAATGGTGGTGTCAAGGTCAAGCATTTCGCCCGTGTGCTTTATGAGGATATTGGCCTTGATAAGTTAAGGAAGTTGGTTACAAAACCCTTGACGGGTCTGAAAATCGCCCCACATTACGGTTGTCACTATATCAAACCTTCTGAGATTTTTGATGGTTTTGATGACCCAATACATCCACAAAGCCTCGATGAACTTATAGAGGTAACAGGTGCGACCCCGGTCCAATATAGGGATAAACTTCAATGTTGTGGTGGCGGTATCCTTGCCATCGATGAGGAAACACCCATCAAAATGGTAAAGCAAAAACTAGATCACATCAAAGAGGCAAATGCGGATGCTATGATCCTTGTATGCCCGTTCTGTAACATCATGTATGATGAGTTTCAATCTACAGTGGAATCCACATTTGAAAGTGAATACAATCTTCCTATTCTATACTATCCACAGCTTTTAGGTCTAGCGATGGGGTTGGATCCAAAAAAAGATCTAGCTGTGAAGAAGAACCAAGTGAAGGTAACGCCGTTGTTGGAAAAAATCGAAGGTTTAAGGGGTAGAAATGACTAATATGACTAAAAAAGTTGGTTCAGTTTTAATCGTTGGGGGGGGCATTGGAGGAATGCAGTCTGCTTTGGATCTCGCAGATGCAGGATTTAGGGCCTACCTCCTTGAGAAGACCCCTAGCATCGGAGGCACCATGGCTCAACTGGACAAAACGTTCCCAACCAATGATTGCTCCATGTGTATACTGTCACCAAAGATGATTGATATCGCCAGACACCCAAATATTGAGCTTCTCACATACTCAGAGGTCGTAGATGTCAATGGATATGTTGGTAACTTCAAGGTAAAAGTCCGTAAGAAACCACGTTATATTGATGTTGAGAAATGTACCGGATGTGGTGAATGTGTTAAAGATTGCCCTGTTAATGTAACTGATGAGTTTAACATGGGACAGGGTGATAGAAAGGCTATTTATATTCCGTTTCCTCAGGCGGTTCCACAGAAATATACGATTGATAAAATTGGTGAACCTCCTTGTGTAAATGCATGTCCTGCGGGTGTAAATGCACAAGGGTATGTTGCCCTCATAAAAGAAGGTAAATTCCAGGAGGCACTTGACCTAGTACGTGTGAATAATCCATTCCCCAGCGTCTGTGGAAGGATTTGTACTCATGTCTGTGAAGAAAATTGTAATCGAAATGAAATTGATGAGCCTGTTGCTGTTAGAGCTTTGAAGCGTTTTGCTGCTGATTATGAAAGAAAACATGGACGTAAAAAGAAGGAGAAAAAAGAAAACGAAGAAGAAAAAGAGCTACCTGGCAAGGGGAGAAAAGTAGCGGTTATTGGAGCAGGTCCTGCTGGTTTAACAGTTGCTCATGATCTTGTGTTATGGGGTTACAAACCAACCGTTTTTGAAGCGTTATCTAAACCTGGTGGTATGCTTAGAGTTGGAGTTCCAAAGTATCGTTTGCCTGAAGAAATTCTTGACTATGATATCAAAAGGATAGAGGAAGCAGGAGTAGAAATTAGAACTGGCATTCCTATAGGTCCAGATTTAACCTTAAAGGATCTAATCAAAGCAGGATATGAGGCAATCTTTCTTGCTATTGGAACCCATAAGAGTAAGAGATTAGGCGTTGAAGGTGAGGATCTTGACGGTGTGGTTCATGCTGCTGGTTTCCTGCATGATATGGGCACTGGTAAAAAAGTTGATTTCAAAGACAAAATTGTAGCTGTTATCGGCGGTGGAAATGTTGCTATTGATTCTGTCCGTACTGCTGTTCGTCTGGGTGCTAAATCAGCGTTTGTTATTTATCGTAGATCACGTGCAGAAATCCCTGCTAAAAAAGAAGAGCTTGCTGAGTGTGAAAGAGAAGGAATTTCATTTTATTATTTGGCAGCTCCTACGAGAATTCTTGGAAGGAAGGGTAAGGTTAATGGCATTGAATGTCAACGTATGAAGCTTGGTGAACCTGATGATACTGGGAGACGACGACCTATGCCCATTGAGGGTTCTACGTTTACTTTGGATGCAGATATTGTAATTTCTGCTATTGGTCAGATGTCTGTTTTAACGTCATTGGCTGAGACCCAGGTACAAGTTGAAGTTGGTAAAAAGAATGGGGTTATACCAATTGCAACAGAGAATCTTGATTTAAAAGGAGTTTATGGATTTACTGCTTTCTTAAGAGCACTTAGTACTGGTAAAAAAATTGAGGTTGGAAAACGTATAGCTGTCGTTGGTGGCGGTAACGTTGCAATGGATGTTGCACGTTCAGCTTTAAGAATTGGTGGTAAGGAAATCCATGTTCTCTGTGTTGAATCCAGAGATGAAATGCCAGCATTTAAACAAGAGACAAAAGAAGCAGAGGAAGAAGGTATAATCCTTCATACTCGCCGTATGCCAAAAAGAATCATAGGTACTGCTGGTAAAGCAGTGGGTGTCGAAACACTAAAATGTACACGTGTCTTTGATGAAGACGGTAAGTTTGATCCAGAAGTAGAACCAAATACCGAAGAAATCCTTGAAGCAGATACCATTATAGTTGCAATTGGTCAGGAGGTAGATTATACACTTTTAAAAGCTGCTGATGGAGTACTTGTTACAAAGAATGGTTTACTCGTTGTAGATGGTGTTACTCAGCAAACAAATATTCCAGGTGTTTTTGCTGCTGGTGATGCAGTTTCAGGTCCTGGGCTTGTTATTCAGGCTATTGCAAAAGGTCATGAAGCATCGATCTCTATTGATCGGTATTTAAGAGGAGAAAATTTGAAAAAAGGGCGAGTAAAAAAGGAACCTATTGTTGCTCCTCTTCCCGAAAAAGAATATGAGAAACTGGCACGTGTGAAGCTTCCTACTCTTCCAGTAGAAGAAAGAATTCATAACTTCGAAGAAGTAGAACTTGAGATGACTGAAGAAATGGCCATCAAGGAAGCTGAGCGTTGTCTGAGTTGTAATATTTGTTCACTTTGCAGACAATGTGTGGAATCTTGTGAAGCTGATGCAATTTGCCATGATATGGAGGAGGAAATAATTGACATTGATGTTGGCGCGATTGTTGTTGCCACAGGTTTTGATTTATATGATCCTACCGAAAAGCCAGAGTATGGATATGGTAAATATGAAAACGTGTTGACCAGTAAAGAATTTGAGAGATACCTTAGTGCTTCTGGCCCTACTACCGGGCACATTTTTAGACGTTCAGACAATAAAGAGCCAAAGAATATCGCATTTATACAATGTGTTGGCTCCCGGGACGAACGCACGAACGAATATTGTTCGAGTGTCTGTTGCATGTATGCCATAAAGCAAGCAATTATCGCCCAAGAACATGTTCCTGGGCTGAAAGCACACATATTCTTTATGGATATACGGGCATTTGGCAAAGAGTTTGATGACTATTACATTAGAGCAGAAAAGGAGCATGGAATAAAGTTTATTCGATGTAGGATTCCAAGTATAGAAGAAGATCCAGAAACGAAAGATTTGATTATAAACTACCTTGAAAACGAAGAAGGAAAACAAGAAGTGTTTGACATAGTGGTTCTCTCGTGTGCTCTGGAATCATCGAAATCCTCAAAAGAACTGAGCAAAAAACTTGGCATTGATTTAAATGAATATGGTTTCTACAAAACCAATCTTTTTTCACCATTGGAAAGCAGTAAACCAGGGATCTACGTCACCGGTGCATCTTCAGGACCAAAAGATATTCCCATGACTGTAACCGATGCCAGTGGCGCTGCTGCAAAGGCATCAAGTATTATTTCTTCTGAGAGACATTCGTTAGAAATTGTTAAGGAGTATCCACCTGAGAGGGATACAACTGGTGAGCCGCCAAGAATCGGTGTATTCGTATGCAGATGTGGGATTAACATAGGTGCGTATGTTGATGTACCATCTGTCGTTGAATATGCAAAGACACTACCATACGTTGTTCATGCCAGGGAGTTTATATACTCGTGCTCTCAAGATACACAGGAGAAAATAATTGATACAATCAAAGAGTATAATCTAAATCGTGTTATAGTTTCAGCATGTACACCACGAACACATGAACCACTATTCCAAAGCACCCTCAGAGAGGCAGGGTTGAATCCACATCTCTTTGAAATGGCGAACATACGAGATCAATGCTCATGGGTACACATGCAAGAACCAGAAAAAGCTACAGAGAAAGCAAAGGGTCTTGTCAGGATGGCCGTTAGCAAGGCCCAGCTGATCCAACCTTTAACAAGGAACGAGCTATCTGTTATTCCAAGAGGACTGGTCATTGGAGGTGGAGTGTCTGGTATGACTGCTGCTTTGGAATTAGCAACACAGGGCTTTGAAACATATTTGATAGAACGGGAAAATGAGTTGGGAGGTTTCTTACGAAAAACATATTTCATGCTAGGTAATGAAAATCCTCAAGAATTATTGCAATCTCTTAAAAAGAAGGTGAATAATAATGAAAAGATTCATGTATTCGCCAATACAGAGATCAAGGATGTTCAAGGCCACGTTGGTAACTTCAAGACTAGGATTACAATAGATGGAAAAAAAGAAAAAGAACTCGAACATGGAATTGTAATTATGGCTACTGGTACTAAGGAATACAAACCTATGGAGTACCTGTATGGGCAAGACGACCGCGTGTTAACCAAGTGGGAACTTGAAGAACAACTGGCGAAAGGAAGTTTTTCAGCGAAAAATGTCGTTATTATTCAGTGTGTCGGCTGCCGAAACGAAGAACGAACGTACTGCAGCAGAGTCTGCTGTAGCGATGCTATCAAGAACGCATTGAAAATCAAAGAAGTTTGTCCAGAAACTAATATCTATATCCTCTATAAGGACATACGAACCTACGGATTCAGAGAAAAATATTATAAAGAGGCTGCAGAGAAGGGTATACTATTCATCAGATACGACGACGAAACAAAGCCCATTGTCACCAATAAGGACGGATTACAGGTCTCTATACAAGATCCAATACTGGGAAGGCAGATTATACTTAAACCTGACATGATAGCCCTGAGTAATGCAATGCTTCCGCAAGATGGCACAAAAGAGCTTTCACAAATGCTTAAACTTCCTATCACCAAGGATGGATTTTTCTTTGAGGCCCATATGAAATTACGGCCTGTGGACTTTGTAATCGATGGTGTATTTCTCTGTGGAAAAGCACACTCACCTAAACACATAGAAGAATGTATTGCCCAGGCAAGTGCGGCTGCTGCACGAGCACTCACCATTATTTCTAAGGATAAATACTATACTGATGCACCAATCGCATGCGTTGACGAGGAACTCTGTAGTGGCTGCGGTATCTGTGAAAAAATATGTCCATATAGTGCAATAGAAATGATTACGGAAACAGAAGATGGCGAAACAAAAAGACTATCCAAGATTATCGAAGGAGTCTGTAAAGGGTGCGGTAGCTGTGTATCAGCATGTCCATCTGGTGCAATTGAACAAAAAGGATTCAAACGGAAACAAATCATTTCAATGATAGATGTAGCAGTAGAATAAAATAATAAAATATAATCCTTTCATACTTTTTACAAATAATATAATACTATAATTGCTCAATGATCGTCTTTGAACTGCATTACACTCTCTAGAGGAAACGAGACAGCATCTGTCAGCGGACAAGTTTTTCTTGAAATATTAAAACATTGCTCTAACTTTTTCTTATGTTTTTTTTCTGCCCACACAGTAAGAGTAATCTTTGCTTTTACCACCCTTTCTTTTTTTTCATGAAAATCAGTATAAGCTTTTATGTCAACGATACAATCTTCGATAGTTATTCGTGCCTTCAATACGGTCCGAACAAAGGTTGAAAGGAGACAGGCACCAATACCTGAGATGAAGATCTCCATCGGGGCTGGAGCCATATTTGTGCCAAAACTGGATTTTGGTTCGTCAGTTTCTACCTCAAATCCTCTTATGATACTTCTTGTCTTCAGTCCACCTTCCCAAAAAACCTTGGCTTTTAATCTAATTTCCTGTGCATCTTCCATAATACTGCGATAATTTCTTGATTTATAAGGGAATCGGATAAAAAATCTGTTCATTATTGGAGATAACTATATTTGCAATTTAAATTCAGCTCATCTATGAACCTGAAATATCAAATTCTATATGATCTACATCTTCAAAATAGTCCCAGGTACTTAGATAAATAATCTCAAACTCCCAAGTATAGTCCTTTTCTACATCAGATACAGGTGTACTTTCTTCTCTTAAAAAAGTATTGTTACTATCATAAAACGTTACAGTAATTGTAACTCTATCAAGCATCTTTCCAGCAATGTTTTTTGCGGTTCCCTTTATCATATAGAATCTAGCATCTTCATGATAGACAAAACCATTAGCCATTTTTTCTCCAACTGACTCATAAGTTACTATGGAGTAACTAACGATTTCTACCTTATCTTCTGCCCATTCAGCATCATCATCTGTTCCGATGCATCCACTTAAATTAACAGCTAATAACAAAAAAACTATTACGATTATCATTATTTTTTTGTTCATTTATTATTCATCCAATCTGTCTATTTCCTTTAGTATTTCAACTGCTCGTTTTTTATAAGCTGCCCTGAAACGTTCGTAATCCTCTTTGCTAATGATCCCATCCTCAAACTCACGTTCAACTCGTTTAATAGCCGACAACACCTTCGTCTTCTGCGCTTCTAGCTCTTTTATCCTTTTTTCTTTAGGAAGTTTCCCCTTTCTTGTTTCTGGAGAAGTATCTTGTTTTTTCAAGGTGTCTTTTTCTTTGAAAAAATCTATCTTCTTTAACAATAACATAATTATAATCAAAATTACTATGAAAATTGGTACCCATATAATGTAAGGGTTTGATTGATCACCTGCAGTTTTTTCCAATTTCATGCTTATCGTGGTATAGGAATTTGGCAGAACATCCTTGTTTTTAGCAAGAAACCAGTATCTCCCGTAATCCTCTATCCAAAAGAGCTCATCATGCACCATTTTCAGGTCGTTACTAATTTCCAGCTCATCTATGGTTAACAAATAGACCTCATATGTTATTTTTTTTGCCTCGTAAAGGTATTGTTTTGTAAACGAGCCTCTAGTTTCATTTCCATCCATACCTATCTGCGTAGTATATCTCACATATATTGATGCAATATTCGATGGAGCTGTGATTATAAGGGTTAAATTTGCATATTCTTGTGGGAAGAGTGAAACATTATCTAGCTTTCTAGTATTGTTCCATATTTCAGCAGCCCATCCTTGCGGAAGATCACTTACACTAAAGCTTATTACTTCAGTATCAGTACCATTATTTAAAAGGGTTATATTCTCAATTGTCATGATGTAGAAAGGCATATACGGATCTATCACTGGGAGCATTCCAACATCAAGGTTTTCGGATGTTAAATGAACTCCTATGTCCTGGAAGCTTTCTTGTTCTCTAGGGATGGACGGACCACCAATAGTTGCATTCAAGTGTAATGTGTCGTTATCCAAAGAGGCATTTGTAGTTGAAAAAACGGTGATTGAAAGCGATTCTCTTTGTCCATAATAGGAGAGCCTGCTTTCACTGAGAAATGGGTAGCCAACATAAAGATTGTTCTCGTCGGTTTTATTTAAATAGAAACATTCCATGTATCCCCTTACATTATATCTACAGGCCATATTAGGGGTACCATTACAACAGTCTGCTACAATAATACTATTATTTTGTATCCATATATGAAGAGAATCATTGAATATAGCTTCACCGGTGTTATTGATATAGAAATATTCCTTAACTTCGAATGTCTTTAAATCGTCCTGTTGAACGATGTATATCCAATGTTCGTCGGTTTTAATAGGACTACTGATTGTGATATCTTCTCCAATAGCCGTCGTCGGAATCAATAGCAGAGTTAATAATGCACCGATAAATATTTGCTTGCATAACCATGCTTTCATATGTTAACCTTAACGCTTAATGCCTCCCCTATTTACTATTCTAAGCAGTTCATGTATTGGGAGCAGCAATACTTACGGGTAACGCATTATGATTTTTTTCTATTTATACTTGTCTGCCGACAATTCTAAATCTCCAGGAAAATTATTAAAATTAGAAATTCTTTCATAAATGGATGAGTGAAAAGATACTAGTGGCCAAAGACATCACAAAATCATTCGGGCGTTTTCAAGTGCTTAATGGCATTAATCTCACCATAAAGCGGGGGGACAGATACATTTTGTTTGGCTCCAATGGGGCAGGAAAAACCACGTTGGTAAAAATACTATCTACAATTTTACCTGCAGACTCTGGCGAGTTAACACTATTCGGAAAGAAGATTGAAAGGCGGTCAAAAGATATCAAGGCTATGATTGGGTTCATGTCTCATGAACCGTATTTGTACAACGAACTCTCAGCTCGGGAGAACCTAAATTTTTATGCTAGTCTCTACTCTGTGAAAGATAAGAAAGAAAGAGTTGAAAGCCTCCTTAAAGAGGTTGGCCTATACCATAGGTCACATGATAAGATAGGTTCATTTTCAAGAGGTATGAAACAGAGACTTTCACTAGCTAGAGCAATACTTCACGCCCCTGATATCATTTTCTTAGATGAACCATATGCAGGTCTAGACATTAGAGCCCAAGAGATTTTGAACGATCTCATCATTCGATTAAATCAGAAAGGAAAGACTTTCTTCTTCATAACCCACGACATCGGCAAGGGTTTTGAGATTGCTAAGAGAAGCGGTGTTCTCTCAAAAGGGCGAATAGTGTATGAGGTTGAGGGAGGGGAAAAGAAAGCATTCTCAGAAAAGTACAGAGAGATAATCAGGGAGGAGACGGGTTGAACGCTGTAAAAACAATATTTCTAAAGGAATTAATGGTAGAATTCAGAAGTAAGCAGATGATAAACAGTTACTTCATACTATCGTTGATGATTATTACATCTTTTAGATTCGCTTTTTCTGTCATAGATTTTTCACTAACACAGCTTGCGTCACCAATTCTCTGGATAACGTTTTTCTTCGGTGGTATGTTCTCTTTATCCCCAATATACAAAAGAGAAATAGAGCAGGGCACACGGGAGGGACTATTGCTTGCACCAATATCTCCCTCATCTATCTACCTTGGAAAGTTTCTAGCTAATCTTCTGGTGATATCTTGTCTTGAGCTATTCACACTGCTGATATTCTTTGTATTCTTTCCGGTGGATACACCGGATCTCTTAGCTCTTCTAACTCTAGTTGCCATTGGGACAATTGGTATTGTTGCTCTGGGGAACATCATCTCTGCGATATCGTCGAACCTTGCTCAGAGTGAGGTAATGCTTCCAGTATTGCTAGTGCCAGTGTTGCTTTTTACTGTCATCATGTCCTCTGTGAGCGCCACATCCAATGTGTTTGCTGGGGCCCATCTCCTCGATGTCATGCAAGAGATAAAGTTTATATTGGCATTTGATGTTGTCTTCCTCGCAGTTGGATATCTCTTGATCGACTATATATTGGAGGATTGAAATGACACTAAAAAACAACATCGCATCTCTGATTTTAGGAATAGCTGTTATCTCGATCCTTATTTCTATTTACCTTGCTCTCGTTTATACACCATCACATGAGACAATGGGAGATGTCCAGAGGATATTCTACTTTCATGTGGCTTCTGCATGGATTTCTTATCTAGCATTTGGTGTCACATTTGTTGCAGGTCTGCTATACCTGAAATCAAAAGATTTGAAGTGGGATACGGTAGCTTATGGTTCAGCAGAGGTTGGAATAATATTTTGCACTTTGGCGATTATAACAGGTTCTCTTTGGGGTAAGGCTGCGTGGGGTGTGTTTTGGAGATGGGAAGATATCAAACTCTTCATTACACTTGTCCTCTGGCTGGTGTTTATAGCGTATCTAGCATTGAGAGCCAATGCAAAGTCACGAATCAGCAAGGCGAACTTAAGTGCAGTATTCGGCATAATTGGTTTCATTTGTGTCCCCCTCAGCTTCGCTGCAAATCGAATATGGCAGCAGTATCATCCCACGGTCATTGCTACATCTCGGGGCAGTCTGCAAGCTTCAATGGCATTTGCTCTTGTTGTTGCCGTGTTCGCCTTTACATTTTTATATGCCTATCTTCTACTCACAAGGGTAGGTATAGAAAAAATGCGAGAAACAATAGAAGAGATAAAACAACTGATAGGAGGTCAAAATGTCTGATTTGATTTATCTTTATGGTGCATATACAATTGTATGGGCAGGCGTATTCTTCTACATTCTCAAATTACACATAGCTCAAAGAAAACTCGAGAATGAAATAAAGATGCTGAGAGAGATACTTAATGGAAAAAAAAGCAAGAAAAATCTCTGAAAAACACATCAAGATCATTGCTGTAGTTACAATAGTTGTCATCGTTATTGGCGTTCTCCTTTGGGGAATGGTCCCTGGGAAAATCTATAACGTGTCCGAGATTCTCGACAATCCCGAAGGGTTCGACGGCCAGATGGTAAATGTCACAGGTGTTGTAAGGGGATGGGGGCTTTCATCCCATAACTTTGCCCTCGTAGATTCTCTGGATAAGAACTTGACTATTGAGATAATACACACTAGAGTATTTCCAGAGGGTTTTGGTGATAACGAGACAGTCGTAGTCACCGGGATATTCTGGTCAGAGACGAGATATATCAAATCACAATCTATTCAAATCGGATGCCCTTCAAAGTATTGAACAAGGACGCCCTGGTTATGCCCCTGGCCACGGACACCGTTTGAAGGAATATGTTGCTATGTGGTAGTCAATTTCCTCTGAAAAAAGAGATTCATCCCCGCAAACTAATAGTTGTGGGGGGTGTTTCTTGTTCTTTAGCTGTACTATGGTTTTGGCCAGTTGTGTGTCATACCACTGGCGTGACAATTATCACAGAATCCCATCCAGTTGCCGTCTTTTACCAGATCCATATTGACGTATCTGACGTCATTTAGATTTGGAGCATGGCATGAGCTTGACCAACAGTTGTTGAAACCAGAATAGTCCAGGGAATGGTGAGGGAAATAGGTAAGGTCTTTTTCTCCAACCCAATAATCGGGGGTATGACATTCCGTACACTCCATATCTACTGGTTGCGTGTGACAATCATCACAGCCTGATGGCAATCCACCGTGGGTTATAGAAGTGTCAAAACTATGGCTCTCTTCGATTTCCACCATAGTAGGTTGTGTTGGTATGGTAGATGAAGGTGTTTGTATGTCTAAGACGAAAGATAGAGAAACGGCGAAAAAAGCGATAACCAACAGTCCCAGTATCAAATTCGATTTTTTTATATTCCTTATCATAGTATATCTCGCTATACCTCACATAGTTTTGTAATATTATATATATGGTGCCACACGTATTACTACCATAAATACTTACAATGCCTTACTATAATAATATAGTACATAATGCATATATAAATATTTCGAAATAGTAATAATAAACGCCATTTGAGCAGGCTCGTCATTAAGTCGTCATTAAAAGTAGATTTTGCATACAACAAATGAAATACCTTCCAATGTAAGGAAGGAAAGATTTTTATCAAGTTTTTGTTATATCCTATATCTGTTTGATGTCATTTAAAAAACAAGCCATGAGTATCACTCTCATCATTTTATTATTTACAATCAATTCAGGATGTATATCCTTCGAAGATACCTCATTCACTCTGCTTTCAAAAGTCGTTGTCGATGACCATGGTTTTCCTAGTTTAACACTTCGTTTCAAGGCAAATGATATTATCATAGTTAATCTCATTGACCCGGATAGACAAATTGTTTTTACCGATAGTTTTTATTCCAGTCAAAACGAGATAGTGATTCCGTTGGCGCCTTATCAAAACAATCCTCAACCTGGTGTTTATCAAGTACAAGTCTATGACAAAAACAATAAGCCAATTTATAATGAAACATTTAGGTTTAAGGAGGCTAATTTCTCTATCATCTCGGCCAAAGGACATTGGTGGAAAGAAAACACAGAAGATTCAAAATATTTACTAATTGGAATTACCCTCACAGTAACGAATAACGGTGACCTCCCTATGTATCCATATTCCCTTGATTTAATCATTGATAATAAATCAACGTCTGCAGATATCCTTCCCGCTGTTGTTTTATCTGGAGAAACCAGACCCATTAATTGTTCTCTCTACATTGATAACATAACAGCAGGTGAAAGAAATTGCCACGTGTCAGTCCATGATAAAAACGGTGAATTACTGACGGATTCAACCTTCCAAACAATTCCACAAGAAAACGTATCGATCCATCATTTCAATTGGGATTATAATGGAAAAAAAGAAATCAGCATTCCATACCCTCGTTTTTTATCTGATTATTATAGCACACTGGATAGACTTGATACTAATGATTATGCAGCATATGTCTTTAATCCATATGATGAACTATATCTCACGCTCGTTATGGATTCTCTGATATCCATTGTTGGAGATGCAGATGATGTCTCAATAATAAATTTAGTTGCTTCGTTTGTTCAAAATCTTGAGTACGGAGAAGACGATCCTCTCAATTCTTCCTATGAATATCCTTTATACCCTATTGAACTGCTTAATAATCGATCATGTGATTGCGAAGACAGAGCAATTCTTGCAGGAAACATTTTGACGCTCAAGGGGTACAATGTTTCATTGTTAAGTCTTCCTGAACACATGGCTATCGGCGTTCATGTCGATCAGAATTTATCAGAGTACGATTTTTATGTCGATGAATACTATTATTTAGAAACAATCGAGGAAAACATGGTTCTTGGAGATGTCCCCAGTCTCTACCGCGATATTGCAGAAGAGGCGGTCGTGTACCCTTTAACATCACGGCCGATTCTTCGTTATGAGTGGAAAAACGTCGATGGTATTTTAGTTAATGGTAAATTAGATTTCGTCAAACTTAAATTCATTGTTGAAAATATCGGAGATGCAACTGCAGAAAATATTACGATCACCGGGGCGTTTTATTCATCAAATAATGTTGAATACAATCAAGAAAAAATCAGTATATCTTCGTTACAACCTAATGAAAAAAAACAGGTTACTCTCAAATTAAATGTTCCAAAAGGGGTCTCTGCCATTTTGAAAACTAAACTTTACTTAGATGACATAGTAATAGAAGAAAAACAATCAACCACCAAATTTTCATAAAAATTTTCTTTAGAATAAACATACTTAGTTTTTCACCACAGTATGGACGAGAATATACTACCACGGCGTGAAATGACTCAGCCCCTTCTTGCCCACATTGATACTCGTTCTCCACAATTTATACACTCAAATTTGGTTTCTACAGATTTTGTGGATTAGGCGGTATCCTCCCAATAGTCCTACAACAAGGACAAGTTATTATAAACGATCTATTGGCACTACCTTTTGATTTTTTAATCGTAAAAATTCCATTACAATTAGGACATTTAAAATGATGCAATTTACTTTCTAGTAATTTTTCAAATTTTCTTCCAGAGCGTGAAACAGCCTCAGATTTTTTTGTCGTTCGAGAAAAGATTAGTACAATGGCAAAAATTGTTAAGATACCGTATAGTACTAGCATTCTTTGCAACATTTGTCTTTCGAATATGAAATCCAATAATTGAAGTAATTGTTTTTCGTATATGATATCCCATAACGTAAGAAAAACTACCACACCTGTTAATAGGATTAGTGCAACTAAGGGTATCTTACTTTTGACCGATGTCATTTTTTCTACATCCTTATCTTGCCAGCTCAATTTTTGTCTCTTCTAAGCTACCCGCCTACACAGATTATATATTACAAATTTATGAGCTTTATACTCTAATTATCCATATGATTATAATTTGTAATTATTATTGATTTAATGTCTATTTATATTTAACTGTTATTATGAAAAATAAAATATTAATAGTTGTCATTTCATATTTCTTGCATAATTTTTCATATCTAATTATAGCACTGGGTGGAGATATATGAATGGTAATGACGAAAATTTGAATAAGATCCACTTACCTAAGCAGGTAACACAATATATCCAACAATTGGAAAGGGAGATCGAGGAGTTAAGAGAGAAAAATAAGCAGTTGAATTAAAAAAGAAAAAAAGAGGGGATTGGTGTAGGTTTATATTCCAAGTAGATATCTGAGTACTGGGAACATATTTGGGAATCGTTCGAACAGCTGCTCTAACAGATTAAAGTTGAAATTGAAAGCTTTGTTTCTCGGCATAGTGACTTCACGGGTTCCCGCGTCGCTTTCTGCACCATAAGCATCTATGGCTGTTGCACTGATTATATATGTTCCTTCGTCCCACGTATGGCTTGTTTCTGCCGTATCTCCAGATGCAAAGGGTCCTGTGATAGTTTTGCTGGAACCATCACCCCACTCAACAATATATTCTGCGATGTCATCACCGTCAGGATCTGTTGAAGTAAAGCCATATGTATATGCTGTTCCTGCTTTGCCATTGTTTTCACCACCAATACTAGGTGCACCGGGTCGGGTAATATCCTGATATGCTGATCCTGGTCCTTCATCAGTACTATTGTCCACCCAGAATACTCTATAGGTTTCATCATCCGCTGATATAGTAAAGGTGCCGGAATCGAACCCGCTCGCTACGTTATTTTGTAATGGATCAAAAACTGCCCATCCTTCTTCACCATCATAAACATCTGAGCCCGTGACTTGATATGTAATCTCAGTTGATGTC
>JAUWBM010000047.1 GCA_030601705.1 Thermoplasmatota archaeon | reverse complement strand
AAGTTGTATTGACATAGAGTTTCATTTGATCTGTACCAGCATTTTTATCATAAGTTAAAACAACATAGTTAAAGCCTGAAGAAATCGGTGCAGTAAGGGATACACCATTTATGTATGCAAAGACGGTTGTAGAATTGGCGTCTATTCTATAACAATTGTCTCTAGCAACTATGTACCCAACCGAGGGTGTATACTTTATCTCTACCGTCCTCATCCTACCATCTGTATACGAATTTCTGTAAGCGATTGCAAAGACGTTCCCATTGATGTGAATAATTTTACAATCATATGAGTTTGATGAATCAAATTCATAATTACCGTCAGGTGAATTGACAATATCCCCATTTCCCCCTATCCTCAAAGTTTTCACATACCCATCCCAACCAGAGCCCGAGTGGACAATAGCATAGACTCTGCCTTTAATATGAATGATATTAGGGCGATAACCGTGAGATTTGTCAAACTCTAGACTATCAATGACAACACCACCAATAATCGTTCCATTGTTAGCTATCTCTACTGTTTTCAAATACCCGTCGTTGCTAGGACCTGTATAGGCAATAGCATAGATATCACCTGTGACGTTAATAACATTGGAGAAAACACAATAAGAAGTATCAAATTCTAAAGTATCCATACCTGCAACGGTAATCGTTCCATCATTCGCTATATCCACTGTTTTTAAATATCCGTCCCAAGCATAGCCTGTGTAGGCAATAGCATAAACATCGCCGCTAACATGGATAATGTCAGGGTAATAACAATCGGATGAATCAAATTCTTTACTATCCATGCCAGCAATGGTAATCGTTCCATCATTCGCTATATCCACTGTTTTCAACCATCCATCATTATCTGGGCCTCCATAGACAATGGCATAAACATCGCCACTGACATGAATTATATCTGGTCTAAGACCTTGAGTTGCATCAAACTCTAAGGAATCAATAACTCCCGTAATGTTTCCAACACCAGTTATTTTCACAGTTTTCAGGAATCCATGCCAGGCACCTGAGTAATTTGAATAGACAATGGCATATACGTCTCCACTAATAGGGAGTATCAGAGGGTCCAAAATCTGACCTTTGTGAAACCTTAAGCAACCAATGGAGGAATCGTTAATCTGCCCATCACTTGCAATTTCGGTCGTTCTTAAGTATCCATCATAATAAAGACCGCTATAGGCCATGGCATATATATTGTTAGAGATTTGAATTATATCAGGATATTGACAATCAAAAATACCAAACTCTGAGTAATCAATAACTGGTTTGGAAATCGCTCCATTATTAGCTATCTCTACCGTTTTCAAAATTCCGTCATTATACAAACCTCTGTAGGCAATGGCATAGATGTTGCCATTGATATTAATGATATTTGGATCATAGCAAGTAGATGTATCAAACTCATAGCTATCAACGACACTACCATTAATCGTTCCATTATTAGCTATATCCACTGTTTTCAACCATCCATCATCATTTGGGCCTCTATAGACAATGGCATAGATATCTCCATTAATGTGTATGATATTTGCTTCTCTCCCAACGTCCACATCAAACTCGAAGGCATCAAGGGTATCCTGCTTAATCGTTCCATCATTATATATCTCTACCGTTCTCAAATATCCATCTTGATTAAAGCCCCCGTAGGCAATGGCATAGATATCTCCATTAATGTGTGTTATATCGGGTTCATACCCGTCAAAAATGTCAAATGGATATTTACCTACGTAATCTCCATCAAAATGGGAGGCTCCTGTAATTTGTCCATCATTGGCTATATTTACTGTTCTTAATTCTCCATCTGAATCAGCGTTTCTGTAGGTGATGGCATAAACATCACCAGAGACATGAATCATGTTGGGTTCTTCAACAACACCCGCGAGTGAACTATCATAGATTAAGGTGTCAATAACTCCCGTAATCACTCCATTACTGGCGATACCCATCGAGGTCAGATATCCGTCGTAATTAAGGCCGGTATAGGCAACAGCATAGACGCTTCCATTAATATGATAGATATGGGTTTCTCGATAGGTTGTAGCAAACGCCAAAGTATCTATTGATGTAGGGTCAATTCTTCCATCATCAAATATCTCTACTGTTCTTACATATGCTGTCGACCCAGATCTATAAGCTATAGCATAGATAGTCCCATCGACATGAATAATGTCAGGGTCATAACAATCAGCGGTGTAAAACTCGAAGGTATCAATAATTGCGAGGTTAATTTGACCATCATTAGCTATCTCCACTGTTATCAAAAACCCGTCATTGCCATCACCTCTACAAGCAATAGCGTAAACATCACCTGAGACATGGATTATATCTAGATCATAAATATCAAAAACACCAAAATATGCACTGTCAAGTACAGAACCTGTGATCTTTCCATAACCTCCTTCACTGTTTTCTAAAGGCTTCATCCATGCTTCTATAGTAATCTCGTCGGTAATATCCAAACCGGGATCATCAGGCACTATTACATAATCATCAATGCCATCATAACTCAACGCCGTAGTTCCATGTACCCCCATAGTCCATTGTGGCCCATAATAAAGTGTTCCATGGTTGCCACGTCCAGAAGAATCAACAGCAGTTGTACCATTACCGGTATCAAAATGCCACATACCCACTATCACTCCAGATGTGGTAAAAGATTTGACTACATTCTCAATTGTCTCATTATCGTACTCAAGTCGAGCCTTGAAGAAATAAACCGTCTCAGGAATTAAACCAGTGACTGTTACTCCGTAAGAGCCTTCCCCTGATTGACCAACAAACCAAGTAGTGTAATTCCAACTACCTGTAGCCGCTCTATAGGCAAAACTCAAATTACCCGTGTAACTCCTGAAATTATAATCCATCCATAGCTTTGCTCTATCGCTTTCTACATCAGTTGCATCTATTGTGCGAACGTATGGGTACTCGTAGATTTCCCCTTCCTGTATAGTACCTTCCATTATGAATGTGTCGGTATTTTTATCAATGATCGCTGCATCTACCTGTAAATTGGTTATATCGATACCGAGGTCACTGGAGTTAAAAACCAGCTTCTCACCTACATCCCATAGACCGTTACCGTTCGTATCCTCGAGATAGGACCCGATGGTCATATTCATCTGGCTCCCGCCTATAGATAAGAAACAAATTAACATATCCGGAGGCAATGATTCTCCACCACGGTTTTCGAATACTAACTCCTTTCCTTCTGTCGTCCCAATAATGCTAACAGCTGGTAAGCGATCTGCGGGATCTAATGTTTCGTTTATAACAAAGATGTAAACTGTAGAGAAGAGCGCAACAGCTATCGATAATAGCAAAATAGTCCCAATTATCTCAGATACTGCCTTATTCTCTCTTTTAGTTTTCATTGCCCAACCCCACAGCCTCTCATTATGGTATACTCTTTGAATAATGATATATAAACATTGTGTATCAAAATATCAAAATGAAAAAAAGCCAAAATAGAATATTTAGAGAGAAGCAAAACGATCATCACCATGGAAAAAATAGTCCCAAGTATCCCAGCCTTATTCGCTCTTTTAATTTTCATAGCCATATCCTCCTGCATATTTTACATTCCCAATAAAACTTTAAACGCAATCCAATTTACAAACACCAAAACAAAAACGTGTTTTACACTGGAAGAAAGATTACCATCTTCAAATACTCCAGCAACTAAACCTGATCCAAGTCCTTGAATTAGTGTTGCATAATAGAATATTGGAAGGATGTCCTCCTGTCGAACGCTACCTCCACCAAGTGCACCTTGCATTCCCTGTGCACTAGACCCGGTCATGGCTGGTATAAAGCTACTGCACAATATTGCTATTATTGCTAAAAATACGAACGCACCAACATAGATTACAACTACATAGGAAGCCATATTGGCCTTTCTTTCAGCTTCAAGCATTTTAATTTCTCTAGCATCTTTCGCAGCTACATCTAACACGTCTGCCACATTTCCTCCACTTTTACTTGCTTCAATAATCAATGAGATAGTTCTTTGGATAGATTTTGTTTTTACTCTTTCTGAAAAAGTGATCAAGGCATCTGTAACACTACTTCCCCATGAAACTTGTTGAGAAATCTTTTGAATTTCAGGAGTTAGGATTCCGTAGTTTCCCTTAGAAGCAAATAAAATTGCTTTGGTAAATGTCATTCCTGCGCGCCTAGACTCTGCAAGATCACGAACAAAATCTGGAAAAATTCTATCTATTTTGTAGATTTTTCTAGCCTGTAAAGATGTATACATTCCATAAATACCAGTAACTGACAAAATAGTTAACACTAAAAAATCGGCAAGGGTAAAAAAACTCTTTAGGACACCTACAAGAGTGAGAATTGCTAATAAAACAAATATTGAAGCAGATGCTGCGGTAACTACTTGTACAGTAAACCGAGTAGTCTGACCAGTAAGAACAAGATTTTTTATGAATTCCGGTTTATGTAGATTTTCTAACATACACTAGGCTCCCTGAGACATACTTTTAATAACTACTGAAAATCCTATATGAATGAGAGGGACAACCATAAAAATTAAAATATAGAGAAACGTAGCATTGAAGTCACCACTTATGATCATCATAAGTGGGATAACAATAAGCAATAAAAGTATCCCTGCAACAGCTGCAGTAACATAACTTTCAGCCATTATTCCCAGACTTTCCAGAAGTTGTTTTTGCTCTTGTCTGTTCTCCCACATATATTGATTTGCCTTACTCATAAAATAGGATTTTAAAGAACCACCCGAAGTAACTGTAACAATCATTCCCTGTAAAAATTCTTTAAACTTCTGCGATGGCGTTCTATCTATGTTATATCTGATTGCTGTGATAACATCTTTACCAAACAACGTGACATCCCTATAAATCCAAGAAGCTTCTTCTTTAATTTCTCCATATATGTCTTGCTTGGAGAGACTCTTAAAAATCTCAGTGGGAGTTATGCCTGCAGAAGACATTGCAGAAATGAAATTAAGAGCATAAGCTAGATGTAAATTAATTTTTTTACCACGTGATTTCGCTCTAAAAGAAGGTATTTTTAAAGAAATAAAATAAACAAGAATGCCAAGCAAAACTGGGATGACCAGAAAGAAAACAGTAAGTCCCATGTCCAAATAAACGCCAACAGAAGGGAATATAAGAAAACCCAACGTAGACAAAACAGCGAAAGAAGCAATCATTACGAGAAGAGAGTTAAGCATAATGAAGGACATATACGCTCCACCTCTAATATCCATGTGAGCAGACTGCAAATCGTGCTTCAGTTTATCACCAACTCTTATTTCTGTAAACTGTCCAAACCATCTGTAGCAAGTCTTCTGATACTTATTTAGGGTTATTTTTATCCCTCCGGAAATCTATATTTCTTCAAATTTTTTCTTAATGGGGAACGTAGAAGTTTGTTCCTCTTTAATCAAATCTTTACCCAAATCTATATCTCCCGCTTCGATTTTATCTAGCTTTTCAGGTTTTTGAATATCTTTTTTAATGCCGTCTTCTTTCTCGATTTTTGTATCCCTTGCTATCTTTTCCATCAGTTCATCAGGATTTTCAGCATAGAAGGATATTATTCTTGCAAATTCTTTGAATAATCTAATATCATTTTTACGCATCCAATCAAGCACTTCTATTCTTCGTCTAACTTCTTGCGTCATATCTTCTTTACTCATATCATGTTGATTTCTTATACGTTCTAATATGTAGCTTTTACCTGAATAGATAAATTTATCCTCTACTGGTTCCCAGCGGAACACCTCATTCGTAAGTATTTCTTTTGTGGTAGGGTCAATATCTATAATTTCCACAATCTGCTTACATCTCCTTACATGTTTATCTCCAAGCTTGACATTCACCTGTATAAATACTATGTCTAAAGATTGCAACATAACACGCGGTATATCTATTGGTTTTCCTTCCAATCTGTGTATAACAGATTTAGGAGAGTCAGCATGAAATGTGGAATAGGTAGTATGTCCTGTAGCCATAGCTTGAAATAGAACATACGCCTCTCTGCCTCTTATTTCTCCAACCAAAATATATTCTGGCCTCTGTCTAAGAGCTGCTTTCATGAGATCAAACAGATCAATTTCACCAACAAGTTTATCATTAATTATCTCACCAAAACCTGAGCGAACAACACCGGGAATCCAATTTGGATGTGGAAGGTTAACCTCTCGGGTTTCTTCTATAGAAACAATCTTAGCTTCACGAGGAATGAACAGTGAAAGCGCATTTAATGTAGAGGTTTTACCAGCTGCCGTACTACCAGCAATAAGTGCATTAATTCCATTTTCGACAGCCATCCACATATATGCAACCATCTCTAGAGACATAGTGTTGTACTCGACTAAATCCGTAGGAGTAATAGGATTTGAGCGGAATTTTCGTATAGTGAAAGTAGAACCCTTTGTGGTTACAGCTTTACTTAATGTCATCTGAATTCTAGACCCGTCCGGCATTGTAGCATCTAGCATAGGCTCAGCAAGTGAGATATGCTTACCACATTTTTGAGCGAGGTTAATAACAAAAGCAGCGAGCTCTTCCTCTTCGCCAAATTTTATATTACTTTTTAATGAACCATATTTTCTATGATATAAAAATATTGGCACATCAGAACCATCACATGAAATATCTTCAATATTTGGATCTCGCATCAACGGGTCTATTTTTCCATATCCTAGAAATTCTCTTTTAATACAATAGATTATTTTCTTTTTTAGAACACCGTCAACCTTTAGCTCATGGTCTTTCACTATTTGATCCAAATAT
This sequence comes from Thermoplasmatota archaeon, assembly GCA_030601705.1. GTDB lineage: Archaea > Thermoplasmatota > E2 > DHVEG-1 > DHVEG-1 > JAGLML01. The sequence continues at coordinate 12,340 of JAUWBM010000047.1, read as the reverse complement.
TCAACGAGAAAACTCTCCGCATGGTCGGGATCCAGTTCATCTAAGCGTATGTCCATTGATTTAATTAATTTCTCTTGGATAAAATTAAATATCTCATCTTCCTGTTCTGATAAATAAGGTTGAATAACCTTATAATATTTATCTAAAGATTTAGTATCTTTTAATATTTTAACGTATGCAAAGGGTTCGTTTACAGGATAAAAGCCAAGTTGATCGATGTCTCCTTCCAATGAAATACATTTTTTTTCTTTTAGCTCCCCATTTATTCCTTTTTGTTCCTCTTCGTTCTCGGCTTTTTTAGCTGCACGCTCCGCTTCCTTTGCCTCCATCATCGTTTTTTTCAATTCCAATTTTTTAAATTTCTGTTTTTCTTTCTTCTTTTCTAGTTTTTCCGTTTTTTTAGCCGCCCACTCTCCGTCCCTTGCCTCCATCAATGCTTTCTTAGCTTCAATTTTTTTAGCTTTTTTTTCCTCTTTCTTCTTTTTCCTCTGCTCCCGTATCTTCATTGTAAGTTCTACATCCAGTCCTTTCTTAGCTATTTGAGTCTTTTTTTCTTCTTCCTTTGCATTTATCAATGCTTTCTTAGCTTCAATTCTTTCAGCTTTCTCTTCTTCCTTCTCCTTTTTCCTTAGCACCCGTATCTCCCATTCTAATTCTTTCGCTTTTTCTCTCTCGACTCTCTTAGTCTCTTCTTCTTTTTCTCTTGCTTCAACCAATGCCTTTTTTTCTTCAATTTTTTTCAATATTTGTTCTTCTTTTTGCTTCTCTCTTAGTTCCCTCTTTGATTCTGCTTTCTTAGCTATTTGAGTCTTTTTTTCTTCTTCCTTTGCAGTTATCAATGCTTTCTTATCTTCAATTTTTTTAGCTTTTTTTTCCTCTTTCTTCGTTTTCCTCTGCTCCCGTGTCTCCCATTTTAATTCTTCCGTTTTTTCTCTCTCGACCTTTTTAGCCTCTTCTTCTTTTTCTCTTGCTTCAACCAATGCCTTTTTTTCTTCAATTTTTTTCAATATTTGTTCTTCTTTTTGCTTTTCTCTTAGTTCCCTCTTTTTCTCTTTCTCAACTCTTTTAGCAACTTGCTCTTCTTCCCTTGCATGTATCAATGCTTTCTTAGCTTCAATTCTTTCAGCTTTCTCGTCCTCTTTCTCCTTTTTTCTTAGCTCCCATATCTCTCTTTTTAGTTCTTCCGCTTTTTCTCTCTCGGCTTTTTTAGCCTCTTCTTCTTTTTCTCTTGCTTCAACCAATGCCTTTTTTTCTTCTCTCCATTCTCCCTTTGCTTCTTTTTTCAATTCTTTTGATTTTAATTTCTTTAAAATATTCTCCTCGCTTTCCTTGCTGCCGACAACTATTTCACTACCAAGCTTCTTTGATATTTTTGTTTCTAATTTTTCTAAGCTCTCTTCTTTTGCTTTTTTCGCAAACAAAACTAAGCCTTTTTTACCACAATTATCACATTCAATTATTATCTTCTGACCCGGTTCACCCTCACAGACAATTTTTGTATTGCACTGAGGACATACAGCAATCTTTTTAATCATGATTCAACCTTAATTTTTCAATTAAGTCGGTAGGCTTCTCAGAATATTGAGCGATTAAAGTTGCGACTTTTTTAAACTCCCTAACATTATTCTCGTTCATCCACTCTAACAACTTAGCTCGGGTCCTGATTTCATTTGTCATCTCTTCTCGACTCATATCCTTCTCCGCTCGGATACGCTCCAATATGTAGCTTTTACCTGAATAGATAAATTTATCCTCTACTGGTTCCCAGCGGAACACCTCATTCGTAAGTATTTCTTTTGTGGTAGGATCAATATCTATAATTTCTATGACTTGCTTAACTCTTCTTGCTCGCTTATTTTTAACACGCGAAATAATCTGTATGCAAACAATGTCCAAGGATTGCAACATGATACGTGGTATGTTGATCGGTTTTCCTTCCAGTCTATGTATAAGAGATTGTGCAGAATCGGCATGAACTGTAGAATAAGTGGTATGTCCTGTAGCCATAGCTTGAAATAGAACATACGCCTCTCTGCCTCTTATTTCTCCAACCAAAATATATTCTGGTCTCTGCCTGAGGGCCGCCTTCATCAGATCATAGAGGTCTATTTCCCCAACAACCTTATTACCTATAACCTCGCCAAATCCTGAACGAGAAACACCTGGAATCCAATTTGGATGTGGAAGGTTAATCTCTCGGGTTTCCTCTATAGAAACAATCTTAGATTCACGAGGAATGAACAGTGAAAGCGCATTTAATGTAGAGGTTTTACCAGATGCGGTACCACCAGCAATAAGTGCATTAATCCCGTTTTCGACGGCCATCCACATATACGCTACCATTTCAGAAGGCATGGTATTGAACTCGATCAAATCTGGAGGTGAGAAAGGATCGTCCTTAAACTTCCTAATAGTAAATGTAGAACCTTTAGTAGTTACCTCAGTACTGAGCGTCATCTGAATTCTAGAACCGTCCGGCATTGTTGCATCTAGCATGGGTTCAGAAATTGAGATATGCTTGCCACATTTTTGAGCGAGGTTCATAACAAAAGCCTCGAGTTCTTCCGCCTCCTCAAATTTTGTATTACCTTTTAATGAACCATATTTTCTATGATATAAAAATATTGGCACATCAGAACCATCACATGAAATATCTTCAATATTTGGATCTTTCATCAAAACTTCTAATTTATCAAGTCCTAGGAACTGCTTCTCCAGAAAATAAATAATTTTTTTCTTAGATTGAACATCAATTTCAATCATATAACCTTCAAGAATCTGCTCCATCTTTTCAGCGAGATACTTTTTCTCGCCTTTTAATTCCAATTCCGTTGTATCTATGGAGGACCCCATCAAAGTATCTTTTATGAAATCCAAAAGATACGATTCTTTTTTAGATAATTCAACTTCAACTGAAATATATTGTTTATCAAGAGTTTCTTTTTCACGAATTATTTCAACATATGCAAATGGCTCTTGTATAGGATAAAAATCAAGCTCTTCCCAGGCACCTTCTGAATAACCCAAATTTTTTAATGCCTTAGACTTGAGCGCCTGTGAGTCTTCCAATAAGTGAATTTTTTCATCAGGGACGATGCTTTCAGGTTGAAGTTCTTGAATAGAATCAGAAGAGTCAAGCTCTTTTGTTGTTTTTTTATCTATACCGACACCAGTCGTATCAGAACTCTTTGGAGTTCTTGCACGACGTTTGCTTGAAAAGAATTTCTTCGGCTCACTTTTACTAACTACTTTTCTACTTTTAACCCCCCCTAAAAGTTTTTCAAAACGTTTAGGTTGATCGGGCATATCTTTATGCAAAGTCGAAGATGCAACCGATGTAATATCATATGAACTTTTTTTACTCTCATCTCTTTTAACTGTGTCTGCTGCTTTTATTTGTTGATCTAACCACTTGGCATCATCTGGACTTAATTTCTCCAGTGATTCATCAAGATGGGGACAAGGCTTATTTTTTGTAGAAGAGTCGCGCTCTTTTGTTGTTTTTTTATCTAAATTCTTTGTTTCTTTTTTCTTAACTGGCTTTTTTTTGTCCTTTACAAAATAAATCGAATCTTTTTTTCTGTTTACAGGTGAAAAATTTTTAACATCAAAACTTTCCAAATCAGTTTTATTTGAATATTGTTTTTTATTTCTATTAACTTTACCTTTAAAAAATAATTTGCCTTTGTTCTCGAGTAAAATTTTATCTACAGCTCTTTCCATCTCTGAGATATCCTTAATTTTGGAGGAAGGTAACGAGTTTTTATTCCTGACAGTATCCTCTTTCAAAATGTCCCTCCTCTAACTATCTTATCCAGCATATGCATCCCAGCATCCCACTTTTTATAACGAAATAAGTCTAAACAGAATCATCTACTACAATTTTAACTTTTTAGTGCATCTCATCTAGTGGTTTTGATATGATTTGTTTGTATTTATAACTTTCCTTGTATCCTCTATATAACTTATATTTCGGAATATCTTTATCGGGGTTTTCTCAATTTCAATAACGCAGCAAAAAGACCAAGAGCAAAGGGAAGTATGATAATATAGTAAATTGTATCGATTTTTTTAAGATACAAGGTAAAATCATATCCATAAAAATACAATAACGTCAGAGAAACTAGAACTATTGGTACTAAAATAGCTAATATGAGTGGAAGGGCCTCTCGATTCATATTCCTTACACCACCAGACCGTTAAGCATTAATAACAAATATAGACTATTTTTATTTAGTGGAAAAATCAAACAAGATTCAGCGACTGCCACAATATAAGAAAAATCTATAAAGTCTCATCTGTTACCGGCCTGAATAGGGATTGTCTTTGACTCAGAAAACTAAAGTAATTATAATGGGTGCAGCAGGTAGAGACTTTCATAACTTCAATGTTTACTTTAGAAACAATGAAAAATATGAGGTTGTTGCATTTACCGCAACACAAATACCAGACATATCGGGCAGAAAATATCCATCAGAACTATCTGGTGAACTGTATCCAAATGGAATAGCAATATATCCTGAAGAAAAATTGACTGAATTAATAAAAGAAAAAGAAATCGATGAGGTTGTTTTTGCTTATAGCGATGTTCCGTATTCTTACGTTATGGAGAAATCTGCGCTGGTGAATGCAGCAGGTACTGATTTTGTATTACAAGGATCTAAAAGAACTATGCTCAAGTCTACAAAACCAGTTATAGCAGTGTGTGCAGTTAGAACAGGTTGTGGAAAATCACAGGTTTCGCGGAGAATATTTGAGATACTAAAATCAAAGGGATTCAAGGTTGCCTCCATAAGACACCCAATGCCATATGATAAGGAGTTAACAACACAGATATGCCAAAGATTTGCAAATTATGAAGATTTGGATAAGTACAACTGTACCATAGAAGAAAGAGAGGAATATGAACCATACATCGATATGGGTGGAGTGATCTATGCAGGCGTAGATTATGAAAAAATCCTTAAAGAAGCCGAGAAAGAAGCAGATGTAATTATCTGGGATGGGGGCAATAATGACTTTTCGTTTTACAAACCAGATCTCTTGATAACAATTGCTGATCCACATAGAGCAGGTCACGAAATATCCTATTATCCTGGAGAAATGAACGTTAGAGCTGCCGACATAGTCATAATAAACAAGGTGAATACAGCAAAGAAGGAAGATATAGAAACGGTTCGAAAGAACATAAAAACTGTAAATCCTGATGCAAAAATCATTGATGGTATTTCAACTGTTATGGCTGATGATAAAGAGATGATTGAAGGCAAAAAAGTGCTTGTCATCGAGGATGGACCAACGGTCACTCATGGAGGTATGAAGTATGGCGCAGGCACTATCGCAGCTAAAGATAACAACGCAAAGGAAATTATTGATCCAAGAAGGTTCGCAGTCGGCTCGATCATAGAAACATTTGATAAGTACACACATCTGACAAATGTTCTTCCAGCTATGGGATACGGCAAGAGACAGATAAACGAATTAGAGCAAACCATAAACAATACTGATTGCGAGATTGTTGTAAGCGGTACTCCAATCGATATCAATCGGGTACTCAAAGCAAACAAACCTATTGTACGGATAAGGTACAGTGTTGGAGAAGAAACCTCAAGAAAATTAGAGAATGAAATTGAAGATTTCTTAAAAACAAACAACTTACTTTAACGTTTTTCCCATAAGAACAAACTGTGCCAGTAACGACTCTAACTGTATGTGTGCATTACTTCCTTCAACAATTCTGAATTCTATTTCGCCGGTTTTTTCCATTAATTGAACCTTGTTTTCATCGGGTATTGTAAGATCAAAAATTGATCTATGCATCTGTTTTACAATATCCTCTCCGCTCAATCCATACTTTATAAGAAGATCATAAAGTTGATTTCTAGCAGCCATAAAGTTGCCGCCAAGCGCAGTATTAATCAATGCTTTCACATCCTCTGGTCTAGCTGTAGCTGAAGTTTCATAAAGAATTTCTGCAGTGATTTTTTTGCCAATAGATGCACCTACTTGAAGGATGTTTATGGCTTTTCTCAGATCACCTCTTGATATAAAAATAAGGGTCTCTAAACCATCAGATGTTATTTCCAATTTTTCTTTAGTTGCTATCTTACGCATGTATTTTTTTATATCTTCTGCTTTTATTGGTTTAAAACGGAAAACAGCACATCTTGATTGTATAGGTTCAATGATCTTGGAAGAATAGTTGACAGAAAGAATGAAACGACAGATACGTGTGTACTTCTCTATCGTCCTTCTAAGAGCAGCTTGTGCATCTGGTGTAAGAGAGTCTGCCTCATCTAAAAATATTATTTTAATTTGTGTTTCTCCAATAGGGGCAGTTCTTGCGAAATCCTTAATTTTTCCCCTAATAATACCGATTCCTCTTTCATCACTTGCATTTAATTCATGGAAATTTTGTTTCCAAAATTCTTCACCAAAAACTTCTCTTGCTAGGGCTAAAGCTGACGTTGTCTTGCCAATACCTGCCGGTCCTGCAAAGATTAGATGGGGCACATTTTTGGTTTTTACATATGCCTTTAATCTTTCTATAATATTATCTTGGCCAACAATATCGTCAAGTGTTTTTGGCCGATATTTTTCTATCCAGATATCTTGCATTGAATCTGCCATGTAATATGTTTCTTTGATAAATGGTTTTTCCATGAAACATAATAAAATTCGTTATGGTTTTTAATTTATAAGTTATGTTCTATGTAATATTATGATATTTTCTTTCTAAAAATCAAACTTTGAGTTTGGAGCAAGATTTGAACTCGCTTTTACCAGTAAAAAATAGAGGTTCCCTCCTGTAGAAGTTCCCATCGGGAAGGGAACGCAAATTTACCAGTAAATTAATTTTTCCTAAATCGATCCTACATGTTTTTTAACAACATCAATAAGCAGGATATAAAAAATTATCTTAGTGTATTCGAGGATAAAAGGGACGAAAATAAAAGAAAACGTAGAATAGACTATGATAAGTTTCTTTAAGGTAACACTGTTTATCCCTCAGGGATTTTATGAAATTCATTCCTAATTCCGCTATTAAAAACAGCATGCTTAAGGAAATAGGAATAACCGATATCAACGACCTATTTTCTGATATACCCAAACAGATCAGAATAAAAAATCTCAATCTTCAAAATGGTTTATCCCAACAAGAAGTAGAAGAATGGTTAAGAAAACTGGGGAAAAAGAACAAATCTTTTTGTGAAATGCCTAACTTTTTAGGAGGAGGAATCAAACCTCACTACATACCTGCAGCTGTAAAATCGATCATCTCAAGATCGGAATTCTATACAGCATATACGCCGTATCAACCCGAAGCGTCACAGGGTTTTTTGCAAGCAATGTTCGAATATCAAAGTATGATTGCCGAGATTACTGATATGGATATAGCAAATGCTTCAGTATATGACGGTGTGACTGCCCTGGGTGAATCAGCATTAATGTGCACTCGCATCAATAAAAGAAAAACGTTTGTTATTCCTAAAAATATATCTTGGGATAAAAGATGCGTCTTAAAAAATTATACAAAAGGAGTAGGAATTAAGGTCAAAGAGATAGCATACGACAGGAAAACAGGAAAAATAGATTTGGATGATCTAAAGAAGAATATCGATGATGATACTGCTGGAGTATATGTCGAAAACCCGAATTTTTTCGGTGTTTTTGAAGATGACGTAGAGGCGATTAGTACAATCATAAAAGAAAAACAATCGGTATTTGTTGTTGGCATTGATCCAATATCTTTAGGCATCGCAAAAGGTCCGGGTGAATACGGTGCAGATATTGTCATTGGTGAAGGGAGGGGGCTTGGAGGTCCTGTGGACTTTGGCGGCTCCACGTTAGGTATCTTTGCATGTAGGAACAAATTTCTTCGCCAGATTCCCGGACGTATTATAGGAGTAACTAAAGATAAAGAGGGAAAAAGAGCGTTCTGCATGACCCTGCAAACAAGGGAGCAACATATTAGAAGAGGGAGAGCTACAAGCAATATTTGTACAAACGAAGGATTGTGCGCTCTTACCGCTGTAGCTTATCTTTCATGGCTTGGAAGCAAAGGTTTGGAACAACTTAGCAAAACCAATTTTGAGAAAGGACAACAACTAGCAAAAAAAATTACTTCAATAGATGGATTTGAGAAAGTTTTTAGCGGAGTTCATTTCAATGAGTTTGTAATAAAATACCCCAATGCACATAAATTAAATAAAAAACTGTTAAGTGTAAATATCCATGGCGGTCTAATCTTAGATAGTTTGTATCCTGAACTAAAGAATTGCATGCTTTTTGGCATAACAGAGATGCACAATAATGAAAGCATCGAAAAACTCGTTTCTGTACTTAAGGAGGGCAAATAATGTACAGAAGTGCAATATACGATGAACCTTTACTTATAGAACTAGGGGACAAATGTAAGGATAAACCTATAGACGTATTACCTTTATCTCTTCAAAGAAAAGAAAAAGTAAACATTCCTGATCTCGATGAGACCCAGATTATTAGACATTTCTTACGATTGAGTCAAATGAATTATGGAATTGAATCAGGAATGTATCCGCTTGGCTCCTGTACTATGAAATATAATCCTAAGATATGTGAAGAAATTAGCAGATGGGACAGTTTTGCCATGACTCACCCCTGTCAAGATGAATCTACTATCCAAGGAAATCTTCAAATACTTTATGAGCTGGAGCAGATGTTTTGTGAAATAACAGGCATGCATAGTTTTACTCTTCAACCCGCAGCTGGTGCTCAGGGTGAATTTACTGGTTTACTTTTAACAAAGACATATCATGATTTCAATAAAGATTTTGATAGAAATGAGATTATTTTACCAGACACATCACATGGTACAAATCCCGCTAGTGCTACTATGGCGGGATATAAGATAACAGAAATTCCTTCAACAAAAGAAGGAACAGTTGACCTAGAAATCTTAGAAAAAACACTCTCCGATAAAACAGCTTGTTTCATGCTTACAAATCCAAACACATTAGGTATTTTCGAATCTGACATACTAAAGATATCAAAAATGGTGCATGATGCAGGTGCATTGCTGTACTATGACGGCGCGAATATAAACGCTATAATGGGTAAAGCAAGACCTGGCGACATGGGATTTGATATTGTACATCTCAATCTCCATAAAACCTTTTCAACACCACATGGTGGAGGAGGACCTGGAGCCGGCCCAATTGGAGTGAAAAAGAAATTGGAGCGATTTCTACCGATTCCCAGGATAGTAAAAAAGAACAATAAATATCACTTTAATTACGAGTATCATGAATCTATTGGAAAGATTAAAGCATTTTATGGCAATTTTTCAGTGATGTTGAAGGCATATATCTATATTTTGTTGATGGGGAACAATGGGCTAAAAGAAACTTCTGAGATAGCAGTACTCAATTCTAACTACATGAAGAAAAAGATAGTTGACTCTAAAAAATATGAAATGCCATATAGAGATTTGAGAAAACACGAATTTGTTATCAGTTGTGAAGGTTTGCGACAAAAAAAAGGAATCAGAGCTTTGGATGTTGCCAAACGTCTTTTAGATTATGGCTTACATCCTCCCACCATATATTTCCCATTAATTGTTAAAGAAGCATTGATGATTGAACCTACCGAATCTGAGTCAAAGCGGAGCCTGGATAAATATATCGAAACATTGATTAAAATTGCAGACGAGAATAAAGATGTGGTAAAAAATGCTCCGAACAACACTTCTGTTAAACGCGTTGATGAAGCAGGTGCAATTAAAAATCCAATTCTTACTTGGAAGTCTTTACAAAGATACAAATAATTGCCAAGGAGTTGCCACAACGCTAAAAAAAGCTATGTTAATGGTCCATTTTTCCAAAGTTCATCTTTAATCTTCCGACCTGTTTCTTGCTCCCATTCTTTTATTGAAATGGAGTGCTTCTCACGAATTTTATCCCCTATTCCAAGACCATTATACGCACAGAATGGAACAATTCCCTCCAAGGTCGTATAATGAATAACACATCTTTCTAAACGGTCGATATTAAGATTAAATGAGTCTTGGAACCACATAGAACCAACAAAGAGACTCTTGTAATGGAATCCTCGTAATGAATCATATCTTCCACCAAGCGCTGCTTCTTTTAGGAGTTTCTTCAAATCAAAGCCATGGGGTGCCTTCTCATCATCTACAAAGTCGTTGATATGTTTTAGAAACGAAGCTGCCACTCGAATCTTTTTCAGTGGGCCCTTGATTTCACTTTGTTTATTAATGAAATCTAATAGTCCTTCAACATCAATAAAACGTGTAATCGGTAAAGGCTTTCCGTCTTCATGGAAGATGTATGTTGCACCGCCACAGCCAGGGTGTGCAGTGAACTCTACCTGGGTTTCCCCTTTTAGCATTTCAATCAATCTTGAGATAGGAAATACAAAGGGCACCGGATAGAAATCATCTCTTGAAATCTGACCATCAAACTCTTTTTCGATGGCTTCCATCATCATAACATAGTCTACTCTTTGTTTATCTCGTTTTTCATCTTTTAATTTTGTTACTCTACCGCAAAACGATATTGGTTGGAAGTTAACCCCTCTAACGATATCCATATTATCAAGAGCAAAGCGAACAATCTTACCGGTCTCATGAAGGTTTTTACCACCGATTAAAACTGGGACCAAGACAACTTTTAAATTTACTTTTCGTAGGTTTTCTATCGCCTTTTTACCCGGCTCTATCCAGGGGTTTGTTTTTTTTGTTACTCCATCAAAACTCATGTATATGGTGTTAACCTTTTCATCTTTTAGCCGCTGGCAATACTCAACACTTTCAGCAAGTTTTATACCATTAGTGTTCACTTGGACATGCGCAAAACCAAGATCCTTTGCCATTCGTACAATGTCAAACAAGTCGTCTCTCACCGTCGGTTCTCCACCAGTGATCTGAATTGCTTTAGAGCCCATGGGTCGTTCGTTTCTCGCTTGGATCATTAACTCTTTAATCTGATCTAGAGTTGGCTCATAAACGACACCAGAAGTACCGGCATTCATAAAACAATAGTTGCAGCGCAGATTACACCTATTTGTAATTAAAAGATTAGTCAAGACGCTCTGAGATTTATGTTCTGGATAAAGGGCAGGGTAATCAAATAATTGTGTTCTTACATCAGGAGCGGATTTGCCAGTAACCTTGTATTTTATCCACTTTTTGTAGATATCAGCATCACTAAAATATATGTCTTTGAAAGAACCGTGTTTCTTACAAGTTTTGGTTATCCATACTTTTCCATCTTCCTCAACAATTTTCGCATCTATCTTCTGGATTTTTCCATCCTGATAGCATGCAGGACAGACAGATTTCACTTTTTCCAATTCTTTCATAGTTCATCAACCTTCAAGCGGATTTTAGGTATCCATACGTCACTCTTTATGGATGAGCATCTCTCGGTAAAGGTTTAATAAATATATAAATATCCTTTAGAACACAGAAATAAGAACAATACTTTAAATATTTCTATATCAAAAAGAGCATGGTTCCTTTAGATGGTTCTAGATACAACAAGGACAAAAGAATGAAAAGCGGGGGAAGACCCCCATGATCGTATTATTTGCTGCCACCTGGGTTAACCTTTATAAAGAACAAGAGTACAAACCCTCTTTGTTTTATTGTATCTGACCAGCCATCTGGTATCCAAGCGTCAACAGTTACCCGTGTTGGTCCATATCCAAGTATCAAATTTGAAGTCACGGTTATGTTTCCACCTGCAGGAATATCTTCTGTACCAGTGGTTTCTTTGCCAATAAGTGCACCACCATCTAGTGTGATCTTCCACTGTACACCATTTGCAACTAAACCTCCAACATTTTTAATTGGTGTGCTAACTTTGAAAAATCCACCTTTAGTCATACCTACTTCAATTCTTGGTCCTAGGATTATAGTAATTGTATGTGGATCTGACCAGCCACTCTCTCTGTCATCTTCGTCCTTGGCTTTTGCCCTTACTTCAAAGCTTCCTTCTTCTATCCATATGTGTGAAGCATTTCCTGTATCACCAGAGTTGTATGGTCCTACCCAACCACTATCTTCTCCATCGCCCCAGTCAAACATATAATATATTTGTTCTCCATCATAATCGATAGTGGTCGCACTGAACGTATATTCTATATCAGTTATTCCATCATCTGGTCCATCAGGCGGATCTGGGATGCATGGAGATACAGGAGGAGCATCCATGTTATGTGCTCCAAAGCCAGCTGCGATTTCCCGGTAATGTGGTGTGCCATCGGAGATATTGCCGTTGTCGTCATCCAGTGTCAAATAATCTATAGTTATACTCGGAGTGATCAGGTTACCAGTGTG
>JAUWBM010000082.1 GCA_030601705.1 Thermoplasmatota archaeon | reverse complement strand
AATTGGAATGTAAACATGGATATATACTCATCAACAGGATCCTATCCAGCAAAAGTATATGAGTACATTGGTATGAGCCAAATGAGAAAATATTATCTTGCAATGATACGTTTTTCACCGTTTTCTTATTATCCTGCTGATAGTAAACTGGTGTTGCATAACAGCATTACTATGCGTATAAACTATAAGATTGTTGAAGAAGTATCTGATGAACTGTTAACAGACACAATAATGGATGATGTTGCTTCAGATAGTATTGTAAACTATGCAGATATTGCCCATTTATATCGGCCCACATCTGTTTCAACAGAAAGACAAACTTACGACTATGTGATCATTACAACTAGTAGTCTGGTTAGTTGTCTCACCGGCTTTAAAACTTGGAAAACAAATCTGGGTTATTCTGTAAAGATCGTTAAGTTGTCAAATATTACTACAAATTATTCAGGTAGTGATACACAAGAGAAGATCAGAAATTTTTTGGTTGCTAATTATGCATCATGGGGTATAGAGTACGTGTTGATTGTTGGAAGTCATTCCACTATTCCGATGAGAACGTGCTATCCTGATCCTACTAATCACAATAATGATGGTCAACACGACATTCCAACTGATTATTACTATGCTGATCTAACAGGCAATTGGGATAGTGATGGCGACGGATTTTACGGTGAACGAGGAAATGATTCAGTTGACTTTACTCCGGAGGTGTGGATTGGAAGAATACCTGTAGACGTTGGAACCACGGTTACGAACATATGTACAAAAATTAAAAATTTTGAACAAACCGCTTACACGGGCTGGAAGAAAAACGCGATGTTACTCGGAGCTGTTTATAGTTACAGTAATGAGGATCATTCTGGGAATTCAAGATGGGACGGAGCCGAAGTTGGAGAGCAAATACGGACTAATCTCCTCACGGGTTTTTCCTGTACGACCATGTATGAAAAAGCTGGACTTGCTCCATGCAGCTATAGCTGTACATATAATCTAACACATGCAAACATTTTAACCCAATGGGGCGGTACCACTGGTTGGGGAATTATTAACTGGGCTGCACACGGTTGGTACACATCTGCTAGTAAAAAGGTATGGTCATGGGATGATGGTGATGGTGTTCCGGAAACCTATGTTTCTGGTGAAATAACCTATCCCATTATGATACAAAGTTCAGATTATACATCTTTGAACAACAATAAACCTCCTATTGTCTTTGCAGCCAGTTGTTACGTCGCCCGCCCTGAGACAAGTAATAATCTCGGTACGAATCTGCTAGTACAAGGTGCATCTGCATTCGTTGGAGCTACGCGAGTCTCATGGGGCAGCTTGGGATGGACGCAGCCCTCTCATGGAGGACATGAAACGATAAGCTATGATTTCGTTGATAGGATCGCAAATGGCGGTCAGGACTGCGGTACGGCATTGTATAATGCCAAGCTATATGTCTATAATAATTATCCATGGAACGGTTGGTGGGATAATGCCAACATGTATGATTTCAACCTGTATGGAGACCCCTCCATGGGCATGAACCTCCCGCCTAATACGCCTTCTCAGCCATCTGGATCGACATCAGGTCTTGCCGGTAAGTCGTATACATATACAACCAGTACAACTGATCCTACTAACGATATGGTAAAATATGGTTGGGACTGGGATGGAGACAACATCGTTGATGAATGGGATGATAATAACGGCAATTATTATGCATCTGGAACACCAATTTCCACAAGCCATGCATGGGGAACCACGGGTACGTTTAATGTGAAAGTAAAAGCTGAGGATGTATATGGAGGGCAAAGTGCTTTCTCATCTCCATTAACAGTTGTTATTACCACTACAGCACCAAATAAACCAACCAAACCATCAGGTGAAACACAAGGTAAAACTGGGACGTCGTATCCCTATTCTACAAGTGCAACTGACCCGGATAGTGATAAGTTAGAGTATGGCTGGGACTGGGATGGAGACAACGTCGTTGATGAATGGGATGACAACGGTGGTAGTTATTATCCGTCTGGAACAACGATTTCCACATCTCATGCATGGTCAACCGATAGTACGTATTATGTGAAAGTGAAAGCAAAAGACATCTATGGTGAAGAAAGCGTCTGGTCAGATCCATTAGAAGTAACTATGCCAAAGAACAAATCATTCAATTTCAACTTTAATCTGCTAAGTTGGCTGTTTGAACGGTTTCCAAATGCGTTCCCGATACTAAGGCACATGCTATGGTTATAGAGCAGCCCATCTCTCTTCCATGATAATTCATAGGTCATGGAAGATAAACTCTTTTTCTTTCCCATGACTTTCGTGTTGCTTTTCCATTATCTTTATCTATCGCCTCTGTTTTTTATTTACATAGAAAAAATTTATCAAGCACTGTAATGTTAACCTTTTAGATAAAACAAATAATGGGGGAAAACCTTTGGCAAAATGGAAGTTGTTTGGCAAATCTAAATCAAAGAAAGAGGAAAACATCAATGAGGTGGAAATTCCAGTCCAAGAAAGCGAAGAAATTTCACAACAAGAACCTGAAACAATCGACGAAACAAATGAAGAAACTGAAGAATTACCTGTTACAGATTATCACGAAACGCTTTACTCAAATGGACATGCTCCTAAAAAAAGCACGATACCTCCCAAAACAAGTGAAAAACCATGGAAACGAAGAAGTTGGGAAAGTCCGCATGCCATTGAAAAAAATATAGATGATATTGGCAAAAAAAAGATAGACTATACTGAGAAATCTTCTGAGTCCTTTGATACAGATAAAAAGGTAGATAGATTGCTTTCAAAGAAAAAACGATAAAATTATGTTTAACATGGAAGTGTCTTTTAATATTCTTTTTATTTTACAAACTTGGGAGGTAATTCCATTGATTACTGTTTTAAGAACTGGGCATAGAATAGATCGTGATAAACGAATAACAACTCATGTTGCATTGGTGTCTAGAGCCTTTGGTGCAGATAAAATAATTATTACTACAAAAGACAAAAAGATCAAAGAAAATATTACTTCCATATGTAAAAAATTCGGCGGAGATTTTCAAATAGAAACTGGAGCAGATCCTAAAAAAATAATCAAACAATGGAATGGTACAATAGTTCATCTTACAATGTATGGTGACGAGCTAGAAAAATCAATATCAAAAATAGATAAGAATGATGATCTTCTTATTATTGTAGGAGCTGGAAAAGTTCCACCATATTTTTATGAGAACGCCGATTTTAATATTTCGGTAGGGAATCAACCCCATTCAGAAGTCGCAGCGTTAGCAATTTTTCTGGATAGATATTTAAATGGAAAATGGCTAACAGAGCAATTCAACGGAAGAATCAAGATTATTCCCTCAAATGAAAGAAAAAAGGTTATATCTAAAAGAGAGAAGAGTGATTGAATACATGTCCCACATTCCAAGCCCCAGTAGATGTATTGAATTATTGAGCGAAAATGGCTGTTCTGAAGAAGTAATCAATCATTGCAAAGTGGTAAGAGATTTGGCGATACGAATGGCAGAGAAGACCAACGCAAATATCGAGCTGGTTGAAGCAGGTGCTCTCCTTCACGATATCGGAAGATCAAAAACACATGGAATAAAACATGGAATCGAGGGAGCAAAGATTGCAAGAGAAATCGGTTTGCCAGAAGGCATCATACAGATTATCGAGAGACATTTGGGTGCTGGGATCCCTAAAGATGAAGCTGTCAAATTAGGATTGCCTGCCAAAGATTATATCCCTATTACATTGGAGGAAAAAATTGTTGCACATGCGGATAATCTAATAGATCGAGGTAAAAAACAGACAACTGAAAAGGAAGTAGAAAAGGCATTAAAAAAAGGACAAAAGAAACTTGCAGAACGTCTCATTAAATTGCATAACGAATTAAGTGATACATGTAGTATGAATCTCAATGACATATAATCTGGTAACCGAAAAGATAAATAAGTTAGTATTATTTACTGCAAGAAATCGGTAAAGGAAGGCGTAGTTTTATCTTATTATGCAGGGGTAGCCAAGCCTGGTCAACGGCGCAAGGTTGAGGGCCTTGTCCTGTAGAGGTCCGCGAGTTCAAATCTCGTCCCCTGCACTATTTTACTGGTAAATTCATGTTTCCTTCTGTCAAATCTAAGCATTTTGGAGGAAATCATGCAATAATTAATTTAACATACTCCATTTTTCTGCTTGTTTGAAATAATCTAACCATTTCTTTTATTCTATCCGCATCGCCGTCTAATACAAATATTTCCAGACATTTATTTTCTTTTAAATGACTGTGGATTTGTGTTTTCGTTATATCCTCAAATCTGTGTTTTATCTCCGTTACGGCATCCTCTGCTTCCTGGCTGTGAATTAACAGGAGTGCCGAATTTATTTTACCAGTTAACCCCTCCTTCTCTTTACTTTCCGATATAAGCATCCTTGCCCCTGCTCTAATCACTTCTGACCTTCCAGAAAAACCGAGTTCCCTCCGTATTCTGTCTATTTCTTTGAGTATTTTATCGTTTAGAGATATGCTGACTATTACCATAGCTACAACTAATTAATAACTTATTTATAAATATAGCTATAAAAGTTATTAACAAAATATTTAAATGTTAATAGTATCACTGTAATTGAAACATGTCGGAAATAATTAAACGAGTAGCAAATGAACTTAAAAAACATGCTCCTTTTACTTTCTTCGGGGCTCTTACAGGTATTATTATCATGCTTGTATTAATTTTTGGTAATTTCCTCCCCCAAGTCTCTCCAATCTCCCAGAACATTTTTTATATCCTTCATCCAATCCATGTTTTACTTAGTGCACTTGTAACTACAACACTATATATGAGATATGGGAAAAGAAAAATCTGGTTAACAATTTTAATTGGTTACACTGGTTCGATAGGTATAGCAACGATGAGTGACTCGATTATTCCCTATTTAGGAGAAGTTTTACTTGATCTGCCAAATCCAGGTGTCCATATTGGTTTTATCGAAGAACCATTGCTAACTAATACTCCCGCATTTGTCGGCATCCTGATTGGTTATTGGAAAGGGACGACTAAATTCCCACATGCCGGACACGTTTTAATAAGCACGTGGGCATCGCTATTTCACATCATCATGGCATTAGGAGCAACAGTGAGCGGGATTCAAACTGTTGGTATCTTCATATTTTTATTTCTTGCAGTCTGGCTTCCTTGTTGTACAAGCGATATAGTATACCCTTTATTATTTGCAAGAAAAACTAAGGTATGATATAGTGAGTCTGAAACTGCGAATCTTGAAAAAGAATATTGAGGCAAATCTATCGGTTAGATAACGTGCAGATTAACAATGTCGATTTTTTACAAGTAAACTCGATGTCAAATCCCACCTCCTGCATTTTTTATACGTGTATCTTTCAAGGTGTAAGACGTGTTCTATCGCGCGGAAACAAAATACATTCTCTAATATTTTTAATATCTAATAACTTCATCAAAAACCGTTCAATGCCAAACCCAAAACCACCGTGTGGAGGCATACCATATTTAAATGCCTTAAGATAAAATTCAAAATCTTTGGGATTTAGATTGCATGCTTTCATTCGCTCTTCCAACAATTTCACATCATGTATGCGCTGACTACCCGAAGCAATTTCAACACCTTTGCATGCTAAATCAAAGCCACGCGAGTATTTCTCTCCTTCGGACATAGTATAAAATGGCTTTGATTCGAGAGGATATTTTGTAATAAAATAAAACTCCGTACCCTTCTCTTTCATAATATCCCCAAGTAAGCGTTCATCATCAGTACCTAAATCCTGACCCCATTCTATACTAGAGTTTCTATCTTGTAATTTGTTTACTGCTTCATCATAAACAATCCTTGCAAATGGCAACTCGGGAACAGAAATTTCCTTATCCAGAATCTTAAGTTCATTTTTGCGTTCACTTGCTCTTTTCCACATGTTGTAAACAAGATTTTCTAAAACATTCATTACTTCCTCTTCATCGTTAATAAATGCCATTTCCAAATCAACAGCAGTTGACTCGTTCAGATGTCGTCTTGTATTGTGTTCTTCAGCTCTAAAATACCATGCGATTTCATATACTCTATCGAGGCCTGATGCCATTAAACTCTGTTTATATAACTGAGGAGATTGAGCAAGAAACGCCTCTTTTTCAAAATATTTTAACTTAAAAACATCTGTTCCACCTTCAGATGAACTAGCTATAATCTTTGGAGTATGCACCTCTATAAAACTCTGTGATCTCAGATATTCGTGAACAGCTGCAATAACGGCATTTCTTATGGTAAAGATTGCCTGATTCTTTTGCTTTCTGAGATCAATAAATCTGTTATCTAGCCTAGTATCAAAATCTGCTTCAACCTTGTCAACAACACCTAAAGGCAAGGGTGTTTTAGCAATAGACAAAACTTTTACTCCCTCGGGCAAAATTTCATAGCCATTTCTCACTTTTTCATTCTCTTTACAGACGCCTTTTACAGATATAACTGACTCCCGTGACAAGGATGTTAATTTTTCGAATAATCCAGGATTTTTCTTTTTTAAAACAGTCAATTGAAGAGTACCTTTCCTATCACGCAGGATGACAAATGCAATGGATCCAATATTTCGAATATCTTCAATCCAACCCGCTACTGTTATTGATTTGTTATAGTCTTTTTTTGTTACATCCTTTGAATAGTGACTTCTATACATAATAAAACCCCTATCAAAACAATGAATTTAGTCTTTTTGAAATAAAAGATACCATTTCACTTAGATTTTTTTCATTATCCCACGTTTCAATTAGATTATTAAGTTCGTTTTTATCGATATTCTTTAGTTCATGCACCCATCTTTCAATATTTGAAATTGCACGAGTGACATTATCAACAATTGTAATACTTGCTGTTCTTGCAGTTCTAGATAGAGGATTTAGATCAATAGCAATGACTGTTTTTCCCATGTTTCTAAGTGCCTGACACCTATCACCATCTTCAAGTGGAACAAGAACAACATCAGCTGAAAAGATTCCCTCCCTATCGCACAAAGCACGATTGTGCTCTAAACCAGGTATTTTTACATCTGCCTTTTGACCATATACTTTCTTCGCTCCGTAATTTGACAGTTCTTTTGAAATTTTTTCTATTCGCTTCTTTGTTCTATGGAAAAGATTAATTTCAAGTTTAGCAGGGAGGGTATCTGCCAAGTTGATACAATCTTCTGCAACTAAGGAGACAACATTACCATTAACTGATATAACAGGATTATTCGCACACAGCAATACTGCTGCTGCAACCTTTTCAGCCATATCTGATTGTGGCATAGTTTTCTCACCAAGCAAATAATCAAAGGCTTCACCCCTACCATGAGCTATCAAACCAGTTTCATGAACTATACCGTTTTTCGTTGACTGTGAAATTTTTTTCCGGGCCATTAACGAAGTATAACGCGGATGAGTTTTTGGTATCTCTTCCATAATTCAATAACACAACAATGTAGTACTTTTAAAAGTTATTTGTTGAGTCGCCAAGTAGAAAAAATAAAAAGTATAGTTTCAAGCTATACTCTATCCATACATACTCGGTTGAGGAATCTGACCTGTACCAGATACCATTGGTTTTGCTTGTTTGTGGAATTTCTGAAGTTGTTTTTCGATACGTTCTGCTTCATCATGAAGCGGTGCAACATTTATTTTTACACCAATAAGCGCGCCGATAACAGTTATAGCAGATGCCGCAGCTCGAGCATCAGGATAATTAGGATGCGCCTCCGATAGTATTGATATTACATCAATGTTCTCATGTTTTCCTTTATTAAGTAATACTCCAGAAACACCCGCAATTATGCCATTTTTAAACTGAGGGATATTCATTGATTGGAGTATCTGCCGAGCATTTTCTGTCGATCCAATTGCATACGCATCAACAGGGCTATCGTCTCCTTGAGCGGATTTTCCTTCAACAACCATACCTTCTGGTGATATCAAAAGCTTACATCCCTTTTGTTTCACCCAATCTATAATTGCATTAGACAAAGGGGTTATTAAGTTAGGTTTTGGTTTGAACTCCGAGACAAAAACTACAATCTTTTCTCCAGTTTCTAATATCCCTGCATATATACGAACAGGAGATAAAGGTTCTCCAGTATGAACAACTGAGAGCGTAGGAAAATATGGTGAATCTAATGCCCCAATCTGTCTTAAACCTAAAGCATCTATTGAATAATTAGCAACAATAGTGCTGACTAAACCTATAGAAGGGAAACCTGCAATTACAATTGCATTATTAAGATCCATATCTTCAAAATCAACAATTTCAACATCTTCCAATTGCATCACCATCCAATATACCTTAATATGCTTTCTAGCATTTAAAATTAATTGGCGAAAAACGAATTTATCTTACTACCCTTTAACTACCCCCAAAGGCAAAAGTTTTGCTACCTTAACAGAAATCCCAGCGCCATGTGTCACATTTACAACTTCGCTAACATCTTTATAAGCATCTGGTGCCTCTTCAGCCATAACCTTCCAGCTAGCCGGATGCACATATATCCCTTTTTCTTTTAAATTATTCTGTATGGCTTCACCGCGCCATCTTTTAACAGCTTGATGTCTAGACATAACTCTACCGGCACCATGACATGTAGAGCCAAACGTCTCCTCAGCTTTCTTTGTTCCCCGAAGAAGGTAACTTTCAGTCCCCATATCTCCAGGAATTAAAACAGGTTGACCAACATCTCTATATCCCAAGGGAATTTCACTTTTTCCTGGTCCAAATGAGCGGGTTGCACCTTTTCTATGAACACATACCTTTCTTTTTTTACCATCTACTTCATGCTCTTCAAGCTTAGCAATATTATGACAAACATCATAAACTATATCCATATCAAAATTCTCGGCACTATTATTAAGTATTTTTTCAAACGATTCTCTTATCCAGTGAACTATCATTTGCCTATTGCACCAGGCAAAGTTTGCAGCACAAGCCATAGCTTTAAAATAATCCTGCCCTTCCTTTGAATTCACAGGAGCACAAGCCAGCTGTCTATCTGGAAGCCAGATGTTATATCTTCTAACGGCCTGTTCTAAAACCCGTAAATGATCAGTACAAACTTGGTGACCAAATCCACGAGATCCGGTGTGTATCATAACCATTATTTGTCCTTCATCTTTTACTCCAAAAGTCTTTGCAGCTTCAGAATCATAAATCTTTGCTACCTTTTGTATCTCAAGAAAATGATTTCCCGCTCCTAAAGAGCCTAACTGGGGAGCACCTCTCTGCTTTGCTTTTTCAGAAACTTTGGAAATATCGGCATGTCTTAAACATCCGTTTTCTTCTAAAAACTCGACGTCCTTTTCCCAACCGTATCCATTTTCTACAGCCCACCGAGCTCCTAATCTTAAAACATCTTCCAATTCCTTTCTGCTAAGACGAACCTTAGCCTTAGAACCGAGACCAGAGGGAACGTTTTTAAACATCTCATCTACAATGTCCCGTATCTTGTTTGCATCTAAATCGCTAACATGTAAATTTGTTCTAACAAGTCTCACTCCACAGTTGATATCAAATCCAACTCCACCGGGAGACAGAACGCCTTCTTCAGCATCAGTAGCTGCAACACCACCTATTGGAAAACCATACCCCCAATGAATATCAGGCATCGCAAGAGATTTACCAACAATGCCTGGTAGCATTGTTACATTTGCAGCCTGTTCAAGGGCATTATCCTTCCGGATAGAATCAATCATATGGGCACTAGCATAAATAACGGCCGAGGTTCTCATTTTTAGGCTATTTTTCTCGCCTTTATAATTCGATGGAATCTCATATCGGAAATCATCAATTTTATTTAATGGACCGTTCCAAATCATTGTCTACCAAAACATTAATGTGAAAAAGGATTTATAAAGATTTAATTGAAAAAAACTATTTTTTCTTTTTTAGATACGGAAGCTTAGTTCTTTTATTGATCTTAACCCCATAGCCTTCAGGGAGTTGAACAGCTTTGCCTATGTCGGGCTTTTTTTTGCTAAAAAAATGAATGGTTCTTTTTTTACCTGCGGATGTTTTCATCTCTTTCTCATACAGAGTGTAATCTCCCTGCTTATAAGGTTTAGTGGCATGGTGTTCGATCTCAGGTATTTCTTCTTCTACATCATAAGATTCCCATTCGGTAAGCTCCTCAATTTCAGATATTGACTTTACTGGTGAAACAGTTTCCTGTTTGGCGGTCTCTTTTTTCTTTGCTCTTTGTTCCTTCTCTTGTTTTTTTAATTCTGCCCTCTTTTCCATCTCAGCTATTCTTGCTAATCGTTCTTTTTCTCCTGCTGCAATCAATGCCTTTTTTTCTTCAATTTTTTCCGATCTTTGTTCTTCTTTTTGCTTTTCTCTTAGCTCCCTCTTTTTCTCTTTCTCAGCTTTTTTGGTCTCTCGCTCCTTTTTCCTGGCTGCAATCAATGCCTTTTTTTCTTCAATTTTTTTCAATCGTTGCTCTTCTCTCTCCCCCAATCTCTGTTCCTTCTCTTGTCTTTTTAGTTCCGCTTGCTTTTCTTTCTCGGCGATTTTAGCTTTCCTTTCTTTTTCCTTGGATATTTTTTCTCGATCTTTATCAAAAGGTTTTTCCTCTTTTGATTCTTCAGGCAACTCAACTATTTCTTCTTTGACACTTTCTTCACTCACAGGTTCCCAAGTAGGAACTTCTTTCTCAGTTTCAGTGCTGGGAGGTTGAGGTTCAGCTTCCTCATCAATTTTTTCAAACTCTGGAAACTCTTCTGAAATTTTTCCTTCTTGTTCATCCACTGTTTCTTCAGGTTTTGTTTCCTCTACAGGTTCCCATGTAGGGACCTCTTCCTCTACATCGGCTGTGATGCCTTTGACTTTTTTCTTTTCGCCCTCTGATTCCAATTTTTTTAAAATATTCTCTTCGCTTTCCTTACCGCCGACAACCATTTCGCTATCAAACTTCTTTGACCTTTTTGTTTCTAATCCTTCTAAACTCTCTTCTTCTCTTTTCTTTTTTTCCCGCTTGCGTTCTTTAAGAAAAGACAAGATTCGGCCTTTTTGTTGCTCCTTTCCTCCCGTGGTTCTTATGGCTTCCTTTTCTTTTTGGGGTTCTTCAGGCAACTCAACTATTTCTTCTTTGACATTTTCTTTACTCACGGGTTCCCGAGTAGGAATTTCTTTCTCAGTTTCAGTGCTGGGAGGTTGAGGTTCAGCTTCCTCATCAATTTTTTCAAACTCTGGAAACTCTTCTGAAATTTTTCCTTCTTGTTCATCCACTGTTTCTTCAGGTTTTGTTTCCTCTACAGGTTCCCATTCAGGTAGCTCTTCATCGGCAACTTCCATATCTTTGGCTTTTTCTTTTTTGGCAGGTTCTGGAATGGGCAAGAACACTTCCGCTTCTTTGAGAATTCCCTCTTGTTTTTTTGTTGTTTCTTTAGGTTTAACTTCCAAAAATTCGGCTTCTGTAATATCAACCTTCTCAATCTCATAAAGATCCACGTCATCCAAAAGATCCTCTTCAGGAAATTCATCTTTAACATCTTCGATTCGTTCATCAGGTTCCAACTTCTTAATTTCTGGTGGAACAGCCTTCTCTTCTTTTTGATAAATAGTAACTCTTGGTTCCAAGCTACCATATTTCTTGGATAGAACATCAGTCGATGCATATTTCATATCAGTTTTTGATGTTTCTCCAGACAATCTTTGATGTATTGACTCTAGATTTTTGTTATCTTTAAAAGCAGATGATTTAGGATTATAAGGGCTATCTAAAATCTGACGTAATTTTTTAATATCGTCTATTTTAGATTTTTTATCCTTGGACATTGTATCATATACCAACTAGAGTATAAGATTGCTCATGTATTAATAAATTTTCCTTTTTTACTGCTTTGTGTAATAATTTCACCTCGGATAAATTAGCACATTCCACAAAATCGTCCGTAACCACATCTCCATACACCTACTTTTTTCCTTTATGCTGAAGAGATATTCTCCAAATCTTCTCTTAGTTCCAGAGAAAATTGATTCAACCA
>JAUWBM010000179.1 GCA_030601705.1 Thermoplasmatota archaeon | reverse complement strand
ATAAAAGAAATAGCATTTCAATTATCAATTTTAAAGAAACAGAAAATAACAGATGAAGAGAAAAAGCTATTTCGAGAATTATTCTTTGAATATCAACAAGACGGATTATCACCAAAAGATGCAATAGAAAAAGCAAAAAATGTCGTATTGAGTTTTGGAAAATAAAGAATTAACAGGGATCCTGCGCACTCTGTTTTTAAGGTTCTTTTATAAGGCAATTTCCCCTCCTGTTGATATGAAGGGGATAATGCCTTAAAAGGTGGTTTTTACCTGTAAACTCCCTATGTAACGGGGTAAAAATAGGGTTATAAAGCAATAAGGGATTCATAATTCATGGATATTGCAGAACGTATTGCACAAAAAGAATATAGAAAAAAGGTTCACTGTGATCATATTGAATTATTAGAATTTGTTGGGGCGAATAAAAAATACATCCAAAAAGAGTATGATACGCTT
The DNA here is from genome assembly GCA_030601705.1 of Thermoplasmatota archaeon. Classification (GTDB taxonomy): domain Archaea; phylum Thermoplasmatota; class E2; order DHVEG-1; family DHVEG-1; genus JAGLML01. The sequence goes on along the minus strand of JAUWBM010000179.1, from coordinate 3,207 downwards.
AAGCAATTAGAAGAATCTATTAAGCATGACAAAGAAGTCCAAAAAAAGAAGCTGCTAGGATTGTAAAGATTTTTAAATAAGGAGAATGTTACATATTTGCGATTTGAGAAGAGAAGACGATGAAAAAAAAGATAATGGTTGTGGATGATGATCCAGACTTGCTTCATTCCATTAAACAAATTTTAGAAGAACCGGAGAGTGAGTATACGGTCACATGTGTCTCTAGCGGAGATCGATGTATTAAATCGTTAGAGAATAACGAAATTCCTGATCTCATATTGTTGGATATCATGATGCCAGGAATAAGCGGATGGGATACTCTTAAAAATATTAAAAAAAACCTGTCGTGGAGAAACATACCAGTGGTTTTTCTTACATCTAGAACAGATAGTATTTCCGAAACTACTGGAAAATTTTTAGCAGAAGATTTTATAAAAAAACCCTTTGACATAGACGACTTAAAGAAAAGAATTGATAAGGTTTTGAAAAGTAGCAGTCATTTACAAAAATAGGCAACAAATCTGTGCTAATCATTAGTTGCCAATCTTTAACACGATAGATGGGTTAAGATATATTTTTAAATAAATAGATGTTATTTAATAAGTAATTGGAGAGAATGGGGAAATGAAAGCAAATAGGAAGTTTATAAAAGGTGAGGAAGAAGCAGTATCTTCCGTTATCGGTGTTATTCTAATGGTTGCAATAACTGTAGCAATAGCTGCAACAGTATATGTCTATGTCAGTGGAATGACTGGCGAAACAACTACAAAGACATCAAAATTGTCTATGAATCTATATTCACAAGATGATGTCACCAACACAAGAATATGGCTAGTATCTGGGATAGAGGGAGAAAAAATACTAAATACTTCATACAGTGCAGTGTTATTGAATGTCTCAGGTGGAGTAGATAGCGCAACCATTACATTTAATGAAATTACTGGTCCAGGATCCATTAATGCAGGGGATACGTTTACTATAGTGGCAAGTGGAGACGGTTACTTCACGTTTATGTTATCCGATATTGTTACTGGCACTACAATTTATAAGAGCGGCTCAGTTAGATACTAGAAAGATTAATCGTATCGTATGAAATTATGCTTGAACTGGCTGCGGTGATAATGACCGTAGCAATGTTGCGATCTATGAGTTAAGATACGTTTTTAAATAAGGAGAATGTTACAAAATTGGGAAACGGAGGTAAAGGTTATGAAAAAAACGGCAATATTGCTAATCGCCTTGATGGTGGTTAGTGTAGGATTTTTGAGTGGATGTGAAGAGATACCTAATGAGATTTTTGAAGATATGTCAGTTATCACATTTACTGTAGAACCTTCAATTATAGAAGTGGGTGAAACTGCGAATCTATCATGGGTGGTAACTGGTTCAGATACAACTGTTACGATAGACAATGAAATCGGAAATGTTAGTCTAACAGGACATAGAATTATTTCACCTAATGAAACAATAACATATACTCTTACTGCATCAAACTTAACATCTACAAAAACTGCAACAACTCATATTATTGTAGAAGAACCTGATGATAATGAATCTAATGGAAATGGCAATGGAACGGCTGATAATTCAATAGCAGTTATTGATACATCAATGGGGATAATAAAAGTTGAACTCTATGAGAACAAAGTACCAAATACATGTGAGAATTTCATCAAACTTGCAGATGATGGGTTTTATGAAAATCTTGTGTTTCATAGAGTTATCAAAAGCTTTATGATTCAAGGTGGGGGATTTTATGCTAATGGAACTCGCAAAGAAAGTCCTTATGGGACAATAGATCTTGAAATACATCCCGATGTGCATCATGTTGATGGTGCTATAGCTATGGCAAGGACTAATGATCCAAACAGTGCTACAAGTCAGTTTTTTATCGATCATGGTTCTCAGCCTCAACTTGAACCAGGAGGTGTCGACCCAAATGGTTATGCTGTTTTTGGAGTAGTAATTGACGGAATAGAGGTGGTCAGGGCAATTGCTTCATTAGATCCTGAGCAAACGACAACTAAATATGGAATGCAAAATTGGCCAATAGACGATGTAATAATAAATAGCATAACAATAGAAAATCCATAATCAATCCAATTAAATTGTAGATTTGGAGGAGGAAAAATATGGTAGATAAAGGAGTGAAAGAACTTTGTCCTACTTGCGGACAGCCCATGACGTTTGTAAAATCAGAGAAACAACCAAAGAAATTAGTAGAAACAAAAATAGATGAAGATATGAATGGGGAGGCTTTTGACATATCCCAAATATGGAATTGTCTAAACTGTAGTGAAGAATGGAAAATTGACTTAATGAAAAATATTTGGAGAAAAAACGAAATAACGAAATAATGAAGTATTCATAGGTTTGAAGAGTGATTGTAGATTTGGAGGAGGAAAAATGAGTGATGTATATTATGGGCTACTGCCTACAATTATCCAAGTATCTGGAACAATATGGGTAATTTTATTAGCACTTTCAATTATTTTTAAAGAACAATTAGAAAAAATCTGGAAATCTAAAGTTAAGGGTTATAAGAATGTTTCAACTCTCAATAAAATTGTTAATTATTTAACTGGTACCGGAAAAACAACTTTTACAAATCTAAATTTTATTTTATTTTTTACAATCTTAATTGGAGTATTGGCTTTCAATTACAAAAATAGTGTCCTTTTTTACGTTGCATTTATACTTTTTATCGTAGCAATTATTCTGTTATTTTTGTTTTTTGATAGGGCGATTAATGTTATTTGGGAAAGAAAATGAATAACCACATCTCTCAATAAGCGTAATGAAATTGTAGATTTGGAAGGGGAAATGAAATACCAAGAAAACAAAGGGAAAATCTGTAGCGTACTTGGGTGTAACAATTTAGCCAGGGTGAAAGGATTGTGTAATTCTTGTTATCTAAAGAGGAAAAAGATAAAGAAATGTGAATGACCATCCCGCGATAGTTAGAATAGATATTATGAAATTGTAGATTTGGAGGAGGCAAAGGAAATGAAAAAGCAGTTAGTGATACTCGGAATAGCTGTTCTCTTTCTTATGCTGTAAGACTTCTTCTTATTCTATTGTCGTTTGTTTTGTACAATCTTTGGGTTAGTATAAACTCTAAATTGAAAAATCGAATTTGGAGTGGTTGTCATAAGTATGTCCACATCACAGCTTCTATAATGGCGTTCTTTTGTCTAATTAATATAA
>JAUWBM010000077.1 GCA_030601705.1 Thermoplasmatota archaeon | reverse complement strand
TGAAGACATTTTACTCCAAGACAGCAAAATTAATTCTAGAGAGACATCGATCAAGGAATTCTAAAACCGGTTAAAAAACCATCACATTTTAATATAGGAAAAGAGGCTTTGCACCCTTATTCGGTTTTTTCATCTAATTTGAGTGCATAATTTTGTATTCGGGTCCAGAGTAGATAGATTTAAATAAGATTGAATTACAGACGTCTGATTCAGTACTTTATTGATCTTCATAAATCACAATACGAATCATAATATATACAATAACATAACATCCTCCTGTAAAACAATAATAAAGGTTTCAATAAAAAATTATATATCATAAAATTTTATTATATTATTTAAATCAGGGAGTATAATTGATGAAATTTCTTCTTCTCAGACCAGCATACCAAGAAGAGAAAAATAAATCTCACAATATTACCTCTATGAATCTTCATCCTCTAGGACTACTGTACATAGGAGCTTCTTTAGAAAATGACGGACACGAAGTTGAATTACTTGATTATTATGCAGAGAAAATTACAAAAGATAAACTAAAAAATTCTTTGATGTCATGTGATGCTGTTGGAATGACTGTAAACACCAATAATTATAAACCTGCGGCAGGTATTTCCGGATTGATAAAAGAAATAGATTCTGATATTCCATTAATTATTGGTGGACCTCATTGTACATTTGTTCAAAAACAATCCTTACATGATATCCCCCATGCAGATATTAGTGTCATAGGGGAGGGAGAATATGTAATTCTTGATTTAGCAAAATATTTACATGGAGAGAAAAATCTAGCAAATATCCATGGTATCTATTATAAAGAAAATGGATCGATTAATTCAGGAAAACCTCTAAAGGTAATCAATAATTTAGATGAGTTACCATTTCCAGCACGACATCTTGTTGAAAAATATGATTACGGTAATTTTTCTTTTGGACACACATTTAAGGGAAAAATAACTAATTTGATTACCAGTAAAGGCTGCCCTTTTCACTGTCGCTTTTGTAGTAGATATCATCATTTTATAAAAGATTGGAGTTTTCGGAAGAGATCTGCAGAAAATGTGGTAAATGAAATTCAAGAATTAAGTGGGAAATATAGATCAGTTATAATTGTAGATGACAACTTTTTAGCAGATAAAAAACGAGCTCATAAAATATTTGATATGCTTTTAGAATCAAACACAGGTATAGAGTTTCTTATTCAAGGAGCACGAGTTGATGCATCTGACAAAGAACTTTATTTAAAAATGAAGAAGGCAGGCGTTAAATATATTTTTTATGGATTAGAATCAGGAAATCAAGATGTACTAGATTTTTACAATAAGAATATCACACTTCAACAAATTAAAAAGGCGACAACATTGGCAAGACAAATGGATTTTTTTATTGGTGCATCCTTTATATTTGGCGCTCCTATGGAGACAAAAAATCATATTGAAAATACCATAAAGTTTGCTTGTTCTCTACCACTTGATAATGCCATTTTTGTACCTTTGATTTATAGAATGGGTTCATCATTGTGGATAGAGGCAGTAAAAAATAAAAAAATACAGCCCAATCAATATGAAGTACTTGCAGACTCAAGTCATAATCTAAGCAATTTTACTGAGGAAGAACTAATTGAACACACATCTAATGCCATTAATTCCTTTTATTTTAGACCAAGTTACATTTTCGAACAAATCTTCAAAATTTTTCTGCGCAAGGACTATAGTATGCTTATAAATGGTATAAAATATTTAATTTTATTTAATAAATTAAAGGAAGCAAGTATTGGAATAATTAAAAGTAAAAGAATCTAGTAATTTATCAAACCTGAAAAAACCTAAAAATAATAAGTTCAATCGTCTAGTCCGGAGACTAGACCGCAGTCAAAAACCATGGTGACATGGAAATGACCATTATACTCTAATTGTTGATACTTTTATCTACTTTTTTATTGATAAAAATGTATTTGTCCAACAATATTAAATATAGGGAAATGTATTTTGATTACATGATGGAAAAAGAGCAGAAAGAGAATGCAGAGGAGATTACATCTTTTCTAAAATTGCCTGTTTATACCCGTGAAGGGAAATATGTAGGACATGTAAAAAATGTTTTTTTAGATGTTGAAGAAAAAAAGGTCAGCAGCCTATTAGTTACCAACACCAATCCTTCACTTGTGGAGGGCAGTGTCGATGTATCTGTTCCTTACCGATGGGTTAACGCTGTTAGTGACATAGTTATTCTATCTAATTTCCCTGGAAAGGTGTCAACTAGAAAGAAAGAAGAATCTGAGAACACCGAGAATCAGGAATCAGAAATTGATATGATAGAGTGAGGAAACGGTTATCCTCAACAGGTTACAAAGGTAAAGTAATACTCTAGTTTTATCCATACATTTAAATAGTTAATTTAGATGGAAATATTTTTATATCATGCAAATCATATATTAACGTGTGAGTATATTAAAAAGAATAAGAACTGTACAATAATCTTTAAATAGATGGAAAAACACGTAATATTATAGAAATATAAAAATGGTGAAAAAATGACAAAACACCTTAGAGTTGTTAAAACGAGTATCGTAATGGGCATTTTAATTGTTAGTATATTTGCTTCTTTCATCCCTTCAACATCTGCAGGAATTTTAACTACAAACCTAGATGTAAAAATGAATTACGATGCAGAAGCAGCCAATAAGAAGGTCATACCTTTGCTGGGTGAGATAATAATACCAATTGAGATTTCTATTCAAATAAAAGGAGTGTTTGCAACAAGGTATGAAGCTTTTCTCCAAGAAAGAACGTCGGCCTCGGTGGATTTATCTGTTGGAAGTACACCTTCTTGGGCATCTGCTTTGGTTACCCCCAATATTGTTAGTCCACAGATTTCAGCGACATGGGGAGATCCAGAAGAGGCTTATGTCCATATATCATTCAATGAAAACGCACCTGCTCACATGCCACTAAAAATAGTGCTTAATATGCACGCTAGTGTACCTGGCTCTCTAGGGTTAGTTAAAGAGGTGGATAAAATTGCTGAGATTTCGTTTACACCATCTTATTTGCCAATTATTGATGCTACACCTAAGACTACCTTTAAAGAGGTATCTCCAGGTGAAATCGCAGAATTTGTAATAGATCTTAAAAATTTGGGTAATGCAGAAACAGAGTTTATGTTTTGGACTGAAAACGTCCCCAATGATTGGGCAGCTACCATTCCAGCAAGTAAAATTGTTCCATCGGCAATAGGTGGCGATGATCCAACGGATACTGTGATTCTTGTTGTACAGCCTCCATATGATTTTGGATATCATAACAACAAAGGACAAATTACCCTTGCAATACAGGGACATTATTATGCCCATGGAACCAATCTAACTACACCAATTTACAAGCATACTTTTATCATTCAAAACCGGGGTTTTTCAACACCTGGATTTGAAATAGCGTTTACAATTGTTGCACTGGCAGGTGTAGCTTTCTTTATTAGAAAGAGGCGCAAGCAATAAGATTTTAAAAAATAATTTTTATCTTTAATTCTTTTTCAAAAGAATTAATTAATCTGATATAGGTGTGAACTGAGAAAATATTTTATGTAAAAAAATATATATCATATTCTAATGTATATAAAAATAAACGATAAATGAATATACAATAATATTTATATATATATTAAACTAATATGTTTAATGGATGATAGTAAAAATGAAAAAAATCGCAACAACCTTTCTGTTAATAATATTAACTTTTTCCTTGTTACTTTGTCTAATTCCAACGCCTGCAAAAGCAGCATATTATGACTGTAAAAGTATTATAGTGGTTGATTATGATACAAAGGCGGCAAATGATCCCTTTCTACCAGTAGATAGAATAAAAGAAATCCCGATAACCCTCGATTATTATGTAAGTGGATATTTTGCTGAAGAGGTTTGCAAAGCATATGGGGGAATAGATGCATTTATTTATCTAAATATAGATGGAAAACCAGATTGGTGTACAGCTTCACTTTCACCAAATTTTTTAAAAATGGATACGATCCCCTCTGTATTATCAGAGAATGCAACCCTAATCATAAAAATTAGCAAAAATGCACATGCGCAATCAATCGGCGAAATCAAACTAAATGTTACAGTTGGGTCAGTGGGGCCCATAAAGGGAGGGACATTTTATAGCAATATCTCATTTATTCCAGGTTATTATCCTTTATTAGACATAAATACTCCAGATGGCACTGTCAAACGTATCCAACCACTTGACGTCACAGATTTTGGCATTGAAATTGAAAATTTAGGAAATGCAAAAACAATTGTTACAACCAGTGTTTTAAACATTCCAGATGGATGGACAGTTAGTGTAGCTAACGAAACAACACTGGGAACAGCTACTATAGGCGATGATCCAAAGAAAACTATTTTACTAACAGTTAGACCATCTTATGAATTTGGCTATCACAATGAAAGGAAAGTAATCAACGTTTCGTTAGTACCATCACTTATTGATAATCCATCAGTAAAAGGACAAGAATACTTTATATCATTTATAGTCCAAAACAAAGGATTCTCCACTCCAGGATTTGAAACTGTTTACTTATTGGCTATAATAATCGGAGCTGGATTAATAGGGAAAAGACACAAGGTAAAAACATACAGCAAACATAAAAAAAGGGGGGAGGATAATTGAAAAAAATAGAATTTTCTGCAATGGTAATTATTGTCCTTCTAGTGCTTCCTTCAATTATTCCAAATACGTTTGTTGAACCGGCTCATGCTTCTTTATTAAATGATACAAATCTGAGTGAAATATTACAGTCTAACCTCGAAGATGTACTTAAGTTTAGTTCGTCAAATGAAAGCGGCGTTGTTCGGAAAATTATAGAATTTTTGTTAATGAAAATATTATTGATACCAATGAAAGTTAATAGAATGTTTTTCATGAGATTCAGCGAGCCTCAAACTTTTATTGCTGAACCAAATGTTATTGATATTAAATACCTTGATCAGACTGAAATAACTATTGGAGTGATAGACAAAACAACAGGTGGATTTCTTCTCCTTAATGATGAAATGTATACGAGCGATCTCTTCCCTTCTCAGGACTATGAATTTAGTCTGGAACTCCCAGAATATCTACCTGACGATGCCTTTGTGGCTCATTTTCAACCACAAAAATTGGAAGCAGGGCCCGATAAAGAGGGGGAAGTTAAAACCAAACTTATGATAACTTCCAATATCCCAAGGAATGTTACCCTGCCTGAAAATATTCACCTTCGTGTCAATATAACAAAGTATATGACAGCGGGCAATCTTTATTTTCCTCCTAAAGAAAGGCGCCGTGCTCCTTTAGGCCGCATAACCACTATAATCTGGTTTTTTAATGCAGTCACTCCTTTTATGGTCCCAGTTCCATTTGGAATACTGTACAGTGGAAAAAGACTGCCCGAACCACCTATGTATCTAGATGTCATAGTTAAATTAAATCGTTATCATCTTGCTGAGATCATACCCCCCTCATCCCCTATAAATATGAAACCAGATGAACTCCGGACCATACCTATAAAAATTAAAAACTTGGGAAGTCATATTGATTGTTTTAATTTTAGAATTGCTTCCAAATCAGACAGTGAACTGATTATTTCTCCTCCACCCGCTATAACCCTTGGTCCAAATGAGGTAGGTTATACATCTATTGGTGTCGCATCACCCCACGCATTTAACGATCCGGGGACAGCACGCCTGATAAATGTTGAGGCATACTCAATTTATGATCCAGATGAGAGCTTCAATAACACGGTCACAGTAATAACAAGAGGGGTTTATATTTCAGAGATGATTACCATATATTCTGCGATCTTTTTGACGTTAGTCCTTATAGTTGTTGCATTCCTTTTCTATAGGAGAAAACGATTTTTGGCAAAAAAGTGTAAAAAACCTGAAAAACCTTGGAACATATCCAATGAAAAGAAATATTTGGAGAATCTTAAAGAGAAAGATAAAAAAGCACATAATGAAGCCCTGAAGATGATGGAAGATGAGTACCGGTCTGCATTGCTGTGGTATAAAGACTACCGTAAAGATATCCTTAAGAAGACAATTGAGAAGAATAATCTATCCAAAAGAATTAAAAATCTAATCGATAGAACATTACCTAGTTCTAAAAAAACAGAAAAAAGTAAGAAGCCGATAAAAAAACAAAAAGCTAAGAAGAAAAAAGGTAGACTTTCTACAGAATTTTTCAAAAAATCAGAGAAAAAACCACCTAAAAAAGAAAAAAAACAGGTAAAGAAAAAACAAAAAGCTGAAGAGGATCAGCATAGAAAAGAAAAACTACTTCTAAAAATAAAGCGTGAACAGGAAAAACAGAGAAGGAAGATCAAAAAGTAATCAATTAGTTCTTTTTAGCAATTTTTTTCGCATATTAAAAATGATACTAAAAAATAGGATTATATTAGAAACTACATATAAGTAGAACCCAATGCTTGGTCCCCAGTTACAAAATATCGTTGAAAATGTTTCTTCTCCAGGTATCCCAATATCTAGATTTCCTCCTCCTATAAAGCCACCGATTCCAACTTCTGTTAGTTTAGACATACCAACAGAAAATATCAGAAGTGAACCAATAAAGACCACAAAGGCTAATGTTAATGATAAGAGATACAGTTTCTTATTGAAGTTTTTGAAAAACATACTTGAGAGTACTAATAAGCAGCCTATCACTGTAAATAATGGAATTAAAGAAACCACATCCACAAGTATCTCAGGCAAAAATGCAAGCTCCCCCGCGATTATATCAGGAGTTATAGTTGTCGTAACTAGTTCTAATGGGATGAGAAACATCTTTGTAGATGTTTCAACCTGAGAAGATGACCCATGCAACATCCACCATGGAAAAACAATGGCTGCTATTGCAAGAGAAACGGAGAGTGTTTTTAAAAAATACATGACATCTTTCTTTACATAGGTAAAAACTAAAGCTACTACCACAAAAGCTATGGCAAAAATGGTTACAATAAAAGGAAACAACGGCTCTTGCGTTGTTATCAGATCAAAGCTTCGTTCACCCAAGACATTAATTTTTCTTGATCCTATCAAGTCATCCTGAGAATAAACGTTAACACTATAAAGTCCTGGTGGAAGCAGAAGAAATAAACCAGATGTTTCACTTCGCTCCTCTAAATCTTTGCCACCTCGGGATACAATCATCTTTGCATCATGTATTGCAATTCCTCTAGAATCTAACGTTTTTAATTTTATGTCAAATTCAGCTGAAAAAACAAGATGAATCTCCCCTTCGCCAGGAACCTGTATGTTTTTTTCTAATGAAAATGATTTATATTTTAAACTAAGTTGATAACTCGAAGGAATAAGATTTGTAAAAAGGTAATTACCTGCCGAAAGTTTTTCCGCATATATTACTGCAGGCTCGTCCATCTCTTTGCTAGCAAAAACTGGATTTAACTCAATTGCTGAATGTAGTCCCCAAGCATCTACTACTTCTAGTTTAAAATTATATCGTTCTATTTCTATTGATTTTTTTATTGGAACTACTTTTCTAATAGAACCTAATTTAATGCGTTCCTCATAAATAACAAAACCATTGTAAAGAATCTTGAGATCATAGCTATCGATAATACTGCAAGGTACTTTTATTAGAACTCGACCTCTGTCATCAGTGACGCTTTTTGTTATCACAACATCGTCTTTTAGTAATAACACTTCTGCGCCTTTCACTTCTCTATTGCTATTATCAACAACAGAAATACACACAGAACCTTCAGATCTACAGAAAGCATGGGTTTTGGTATTTTCTTTTACATCTACAATTTTAAATCCTATGTATTTTCGTTCTTTTCCAAAAAAAGGATTCTCCCTGTAAATCTTGACAAGATATCTACCAGACTCTAGATTTTGAAACGTTATTTTTTTAAAAAGTGAAAGATTCTTCCAATCAAAGACAGGGAAGGTGGCGACGATTTGTCCAATCAGACTTACCTCATCAAGACTAGGAAGTGGATTGATTGATAATCTTCCGACAGAACCTGAACAAATAAACTCCTCCTCTTTAAAAACTTCTGCATTTAAATATGAAAAATTCATTCCCGTTAGCACAGATAAACCCGATCCAAAGGGAATTGATGCTCCAAAATGAACGAAAACCGTCAGTGAGTAAGTATCTGTTTCTTCATCGTCTTCAGAAAATTCCTCCCCGTTTGATGGCTTAATATTCACAAGTGATTGAAAGATATCTGCTTCTTCTTGAAGGATCGAATATCCTCCTGTTTGTGAAGAGAAAAACTCTGCATCAAACTCTACGACAAAACCTTTTGGAATAATAAGATCTTTATCAGTTCCATGTTCGTAGGAATTCCTGCCAAATTCGAATGTAGCGGTATTACCCTCAAGACCAGGCAAATGGGGGAAATCTATCTCATATGCCTTCACCTGGATACCATCCCGTTCATCCTGTCCCGATTGTATCACCTTAGTAGATCCAAGTATTAACGAATGAGAAATTCCTGACAGTCCTTCATCAAATGAGGCCCATGCTTTTTTACCCAAATCAACATCATCCTCGGTACTCAAAACTCTAATAGCTGGATCATCTGGAATATAGTCTGGATCAGGATCTAAAAGATATTCACTTATCCTATCCATCTCATTAAAAAGATGGAGATACGGCAGTATTTCACCAAAGTTTAAATCTTGTAGTGACGTGCTTTTAATGCCCCCACATTGTAAACGAGCATAGGTTCCATCTGTATTGACGTCATTAGCAACTTTTAATTCCCGTAACGTCTCATGTTTTACATGAGTATGTATCCTCTTGTTTTGGGTGGGGCAATAGTAATATTTGTATATGGTTGTCGTTTGAACATCGTCCTTCTTTGATCTACTTATAATTCTACATGAAGCCATGAGATTGCCATCCACTAGTTTTTCTTTAGAAACGAGACGTTGGCTTGTAGAGCTATAATCAAACAGTTCTTGTCCATAATAGTACCGAAAATCAAAGGATGCAAACAACTCTCCGTTCTTTGGCAATACCTCGGTTGTGTTTTCCTTGAGTTTTGTAATATGCTGTGAGGTTTTATATTCCATGAACTTCCCCTCTTGTACAACTGCATAAACAACGTATCCCTCTTCAAGAATCTTATAAAAACGCGATTCAAAGGAATACCCAGGAATCGGCTCTAAAAAGTAGGATGACTCTTCAATGTCAATATGGTTTGAATAATTAGGGGCAGATTTCTCAAAATCGTCGTAATAAATATAGTATTGTTCTCTCCCATTAGCTTCATCAGGTATGAGAAAAACAAGACTGCACGCCTTAATGTGACTATCATCAATATGCTCTAGATCATATATCTGTGATTCTAATTCCTTTAAATTTTCTCCATTTTGAAAGATAACTCTGATTGAATGTTCATTTTCATTTTTTGTCCAACAAGAATTTGCAAATTCTATATGCACATCAATTGGTTGATATTTTGCAATCTCAGTACTTGTATCTATTGGTATAGATACCTCTTGTTTAAATGACCAATCATCATTCCACCACAGTTCCTCATATGCTAGCGAGTGTGCTGGCACAAGTGCTAACAACACAAAGTTTACCAATAACAAATAAATTATTGATTTTGGCTGCATCAAGCTTCACAGTTCCGTTTTTTATGAGGTAATATCTATAGTAGATTTATAACTTTCTTATTATATTATTTATGTAGTTTAAAACCTAAAAATTTCAGACTATAAATCATAAGAGTTAAATTACAGATATTTTATTCCATAATTCATGGTTCGGCTTAGGGGGCTGAGGAATTTTATACAAGAACTTGCTGAATCGCCACTAATTGAAAAAATATCATTTGTACTCCCCTTTTTCGTAATTGTTATCGATATTATAATACTAGAACACGCGATTAGGATACGAGAAGTCTACATAATTGTGTTGGCAACACTTTTGTTTTTCCTCTCAGTAGTTGAAATAGCAGTAGCCATGGGAGAAATACATGACCGCTATCAACAAAACAATTTTGAAAGAACGCTTACTATTAAGCTGGATGATTTTATACTAGAACGGAAAAAGAATAATGTAAAAAAAATAGTTGAAGAGTTTACTGAAATATATCCCCATTACAAGAACCATAGAAATGAGATATACCATATAACATGTCAAATCATGGAAACACATAAAGAAGAATCATGGGAAAAGACCCTAATAAAGAAGCTGAAGCCGTTTATCAAAAGAAGAAAGAAAATGAACGTCGATGAGATACTTATGGCGTTCATAAAAAAATATCCAACATACAAAAAATATAGAGCCAAGATATATCAAAAAGCCTGTCAACTCAAGGGAGTTCCAGAAGAGAACAAAGAGAATACATTTAATGGTTAGCTTATACGGGTTTTCGTTTCTTCCATGATGAAATGATAATGTCTCTTAATTCTTCGATGTTTTTTGCCCTTATCCATTCTTCTTCAAAATCAGTTTCTTCAGCGATTTGAACAATCCACATAAGTGAATGTAGATAGAAACTCTGCTGATCAGGAGAGGCAACAATCACAAAAAACGCATGAATTGGATCGATATTATCAGAAACAATAATACCTTTCTTGCTTCTAACTAATATTATCTCAAATTTATCACGTCCCTTGATAATATGTGAAAAAATAGCGATACCTGGATGTAAAACAATATTGGAATCCTCTTCTCGTTTCTTAAGAAGCATATATAATTTATCTTTATCAGTATCTAATCGATCGGCTAATTTATTGGCAATCAGCCATGCAAACTTATCAGGACGCATATATTTGAAAACGTCTATAACCTCACATTTTTTAATGAGTTGTTCAAACCGTTTCTCAGTGACATCATCTCTTTCTATTAGGATTTCCCGTAGTTCCTCATCCACCAGGTAACCAGTTGACTTAGTCCCGGTGATTCTTTCAATCAGGTGGAGTAGCGAATATTCTCTCCATATTTTATCATGAGCGAAGAACCAATACCAGCAGAACCCGAAAAGAATGAATACTCCAACGAGAATCATTGGAACAAGACCCATTTCAAAGATGAGAAATACAAGTCCAACAATTCCTGCAAGCTGAACCCAGGGATAAAACGGAGAACGGAATTTAGGTCGATAATGTCGTATCTTACTCTCTCGCATAATAATAAGTGAAAAAATTACAAACAAAAACAACAATATTTTAAGGAGCGAAGCAGTCTTCACAAGACTTTCAAGGTCTAAAAACAAAATCACAAAAATCATAAAACCAGAAGTAAAGAGTATTGAAAACGTTGGAGTTCCTCGCTTTGATAGCTTTGCAAAAGAATGAGGGAGAAGCTGGTCTTTGCCCATAGCCATCGGGTCACGAGATGCTGCAAGAATTCCAGCATTAGCTGTTGTAATAAAGGCAAGAATCGCAGCTATAGCTATAGCCATGCCACCAATTCCCCAAAGAAAAGGAATACTATCTGCTCCAAGAGAAATTGGTGTAAGAGAGGTGCTTAAGTGAGAAGGATCTGCTACGCCTATTGTTACAAAAATAACAAGTATGTATACAAGAGAAATAATGCCCCAAGCGAGAAACATACCAAGAGGGATATTACGTCCAGGGTTCTTGCATTCCTCTGCAACACTACAAACCTTAGTAAGACCACCAAAAGATACAAAAATAAGACCTGCAGTTGAAAAAATAGAACCAAATCCATATGGAGCGAAATTACTGAAATGAGAAGGCTGAATAAAGAAAAATCCTGCAAATATATAAAAAATAAGAAGAGAGAGAAGTCCAATTACTAAAACTATCTGTATTTTTCCTGAGTGTTTTACTCCACGGATATTTATAATTGTGAATATAATACAGAAGAAAACAGCAACCAGCTTCATCTGCATCTCAGTGAAACCAGGGTTGAGTAAAATAGCAAACACACCGATACCCACCAAGGCAAATGCACTCTTAAAAGCTAAAGAAAACCAGGCGGCAAACCCACCGATGGTTCCCATCATCGGCCCCATACTTCGGTCTATAAAGAAAAAAGTTCCACCTGCTTTTGGCATAGCTGTAGCAAGTTCTGCTTTTGATAGCATTGCCGGTATAACTAAAAGACTTGCAATAGCGTAGGATACGAGAATAGCTGGACCTGCTTTAGCATACGCCAACCCTGGCAATATAAACAACCCTGAGCTAATCATAGCACCAGATGCTATACAAAAAATGCCAAGAAGCCCAAGTTCTTTCCTTAAACCCTTGTTCTCCTCATGCTCACCCATCTGTTCAGAGTATGATATACTATCTATATTTATATTTCCTTAAAAGTCTAGCAGAAGTCAAAAAACAAAGAAATTAAACAATTCTTCCGTTTTTTATCACGGTTTTAACTAGGTTAACACCGAAATGATATGGTATAAACTTATGATTCGGGCAATCTAGTATTATAATATCTGCTTGTTTTCCTTTT
>JAUWBM010000178.1 GCA_030601705.1 Thermoplasmatota archaeon | reverse complement strand
GTAGTTATTAATCTAATTTCAAATATTTTTTACTAACATCCCATAATTGTTTTGCTAAATCCATGTCATAAGATTCTTTTGATGATCTTTTTATTTTTTTCTTTACAAAATATTCTCCTGAGATATTTCCTACATCTGGTGAGCTTGCTAGGTATATTGAGGTTTCAGCACCTATCTTGGGATCTTTCCCCATCAATTTAAATATCATGCGAGAAAAACCACCCGCATCTCATCCAAGGTCGGTTTTATTCATCCCGGGATGAACACAATTAACCGTTACATTGGTTCCCTCTAATTTTTTTGCTAAAAGTCGTGTGAATAAAATCAATCCAAGTTTAGAATGTATATCTAAAGTAAGCAAACAATTTATATAGAACGTCAATATATTTTATCAATAAGTGGAAATATGGAAAAAATATTATCATTAATCTGTATCTCATTACTGATTTTCAATGTAAATGTTGTTCAAGGGGCATCGATTATTAACCAAAGTGATGATATAGATCCTTTGATCGATATTAAACTAACCATTGATATTCTTACAATTAGAGCGTTAGACGAAATTGAAACACATTCAGATCCAGATTTCTTTCTTGATATAAAAATAAATGATGAGGAATTTACAAGTCCTACCTGGAGCGATAAAATATATCTTTATAATTGTTGGTCAATTACAACAAATGTACCTGATGATGTTGAAACTGCACGTATAACTATTAAACTTTGGGACTTTAATACTGATGGAAATACAATCTGTGATATTAGTAAAAATCCAAATACCAATGATAATGGTTATTTTGTAAATCTCATCTATAATTTCAAAACAGGTCACTGGTATGGAGACGATTATTCAATTGGAGATGAGAGTGGCTATGGTAGAGTTTGTGGTACAGGCGATGGGAGTATCTATGTTGATGAAAATGATTGTGAAGTATGGTTTAGCATGTACCAAAATGATTTTGATAATGACAGTTTACCGTATTGGATAGAAACAAATGTGTATGGCACTGATCCAACCTATAATAATTTAGGAGAAGATATTGATTTTGATGGTGTTCCTATTGAATGGGAGCATAAATGGGGTTTTAACCCTTTGATATGGGATGATCATCATAATTATGATCATGACGGAGATAGTCTCACAAATATTGAAGAATATTATACAAGAGATTTTCATTCAGATCCATTCAGGCAAGACGTATTTTTAGAACTTGACTATATGGAGGAAAGCCCAGATGGAATAACAAGTATTATTCCTAATGAAGCAAGGGAACTTCTAAAAAATCCGTTTCATAGACGAAATATTGTGTTTCATATCGACTCAGGTGAATTCGATGGTGGAGAAATATTACCATTTGATGATACAGTAGATTTCGAAGAAGTTCGTGAAATTTATCAGAATAATTTTCTCAATAATGATGAGAATAATTGGAAACGGGGAGTTTTTCATTATGGTATTATTGTGTATGATTGTTCGCCAGGTGGATATGGTTTTAGTGGAGATGTATCACCGTATATGGGATATATCCCAGGTACAAATGGTTTTGTTATATCAAGTAAGCATATGGAAAAAAACAATCGATTGATAATCTTAAAATCATTAGGATATTGTTATGGTTCTGCAATTATGCATGAAATGGGACATAACTTCGGTATGAGATGGGGGAATCCCTTTGGCTGTGATGCGCAACGTTCAAAAAAACCATGGCAACTTGGCTTTTGGATATATCGTAATTATAAGAGTATAATGAACTATCGATATACTTACAAAATCTTTGATTATTCAGATGGATCACATGGTCACAGAGATTCTGATGACTGGGAAAATATCGATTTGACCTATTTTGAAATCCCAGAAAAATAGAATGATATAGTCGAACACAATCGCGAAAAGTTAAAAGCTCTATTTATATCGAAAAAATTAAAGGCATTTCTAGCAATGCTCTGAAATACCTGTTTGTGAGGCATCAATTTATAAAAGAAAGAAGAAAGGAACTCTCTTTATAGTTCAAGTAGTTGTCTTAGTATAGGAAACATATTTGGAAATATTTCAAACAACCGCTGAAGCAATGGATATTGCACAGGTTGGTTCACAGGTATACTTACTTCAAGTGTTGCAATGTCACTTTCTGCCATATTGACATCCATTGCATATGCTGAAATTATAAAAGTTCCTTCTTCACTATATGATTTACTGATTGTTGTTTCTACTCCTGAATGTGTAGGGACATGACATATGTCCTGTCCTAACACAGTTTTTGGTACAAAAACGATCTTGGTGAAAGCCTACAATCAAGAAGGACTGTATGGTCGAGATGAGATTGAAGTATGGAAGTTTTTTTAGTATCATTTCTCTTTTTTTCTTAACCATAGATCATAGTCATACCTAGCAGGTTTTTATAAAAAAAGAATTTTAAAATATTTTAAAGTATTTAATGTAGCTTTGAGGGTTTAAATCCCCGCCTTTTAAGGCGCTTTATAATTTTTTCCCAAAAAACCTTTTTCTAGAAGGATATTTGCGTCTTGGGCAGGCGCGCCCGCCAAAGGCGGGAGACCTTGAAGACCTGCCCAGGAGCAAAAATTATGGATCTAATCAGCGGTAGCCATAGCGTTGGCCAGAATTTGTACCACTTGGAATGGTGTCCTAAGTATAGGTACAAGATGTTTATGAAAGAGGAAAATAAAAAGCTTTGTGAAGATATTTTGAAAGAAGTTGCCAAGAGGCATAAAATGAAGATGGAGGAACTGAGCGTTATGCCAGACCATATTCATGCTGTAGTTGGAATTCCACCAACAATGAGCGTATCTCAAGCTTTTCATCTTTTAAAAGGCGCATCGTCTAGAGAGCTGTTCAAACAAAAACCAAATTTTCGTAAGCGATATCCTAAAGGGCATTTTTGGAGCCCAGGTAAGTTCTACAGAAGTGTTGGAGATGCCGATACTGAAACTGTAATGCAGTATGTGCGCGATCAACGACTTGAACAAACCTCTTTGGATTCACTTCCAACGACAGCAAACCGCGCCTCATAAGAAGCTCAGGCATTTATGCCTGAGAGAATGTCACACGAGAAGTACTCTATATATTCGTAGAACCTGCCTGTAACATTCGTGGAAATTATTTTTAGGTTAAGGTCTAAATTAACCAAAATATCTTTTGTATAATAGCTCACCTACAAACTTCTTCCAAAGTTTATGGAACTGTATTCATTTCAAGATTTAAAACTGGATTAATATAATGAGTTTAGATGATATTTAGACGCGTTAAATCGCGTTATATCCGGTAAATACAAGAGTTATTTTGGAGAGAAAAATGATTTTATTACTTGGTTTATAAGGAGAAAATTATAATCCTCGATAAACCAATAATTATCAAAGATGATCAACTATAGACCTCAAAAAGAAGAAAGAAAACTAGTTATTAAAACCCATCTTCTTGAAGTTTTTTACCACTCACAATCTCTGAGACGCTTCGTGCAAACATCCATCCAAAGTATCCCATGAAAAACGTAAAGAACCCACTGACACTATAAACAACTATGTTTCGTATTTGTTCATCCCCACCCTGCACGATAAGAAACACAATACTAACTGCGATGTAGATAAAAATCAACACAAAAATCCATTTTAACATGCGGAGGGTGACTTTTATCGTTGTAAAGGGGAGTTCCTCCAAATC
>JAUWBM010000007.1 GCA_030601705.1 Thermoplasmatota archaeon | reverse complement strand
AAATTTACCGTACCATTATGGTTATTAGCGGTTATATCATCAACGACCGTTAACGCTCCTTCGTCCAATCGCCAATAACCAACCAAATTAGCCTCATTACCTATAAGTATTTTCCAGAGATTATCCGTTATTTCTGTATTTGTGCGCATATCATTCCATAATCGAACTTCTTTGATCTTGCCATTCATTGGCTTGTCACTATCAGCATTATTGCCAATAGTTAAAAAAGAATTCCCGCCGCCTGTAGGATCATTACTATACGCATTATCTCCGGAAGCAATAATTGTTCCTTTGATGTTATAGACATCAACAAAATAATAAGGTGTTTCTCTTCGTATAGTTATATGATACCACGTGGCAATACTCAATGAAGCATCAAGTGTGATAGTCACAGTTTCATCATCACCAGCATCATATTCATGGAAACATACAACGGTATCAGCGGCGGTAAAATATATCTTATAAAGACAATTATCTGCTTCATTCTCACCTATTGCATCACAGCTAATTATAGTTTGGTTATCATCAAAATTGGTAAAATACAACCACATTTCCACAGTCAAATCGCCTGTAATTCTATGATCCGCTGTCCCTGAAAAGGTTATTTCCGCATCTCCGGTATTATCAAAATCAATTGCATGGATTTCCGGTTGATGAATGAATATATCATCTGAGATTGGCGTTGCTCCACCACTGACGGAAAAGTTAGGCGCAGTGGCATAGGCAAGTATTTCAAGCCTATTGGCATAATTCCAAAATAACCAACAACCGCATTCAAAAGCGAGCTGGGATAATAATTTAATAGCATTATTAATCTGTTTTATGATTGTGAATGAAAACTTGTATGTACTCCGGGCATCTGCAGCCACATTGAAACTATTGACTTCAATATCAGAATTACCCAAGCTCAATAAATCCCTCGCAACAGATTCTATTACTCCAACAGGATTCTCTATAAGATCACCCGCTCCATCATCATCTGGATGATTTACCGTATAGTTCAATCCCGTATTCGGGTCTGTTTCCCCAGTTGAGCGTCCATTTATCCATGTGTCATATTCATATCCCTTACAGGCAATAAATACCGGAAACATCTCTGTTGCTTTATATTTAATTCTTTGAAAAACTTCATATATATAAGCATGTGAAATACCTGCAAAATCTTGCATCTGTTCATGTTTAAAATATAATCTTGTTTCTGGATAGCCTAAAACTGTACGTGTTTCATTATTTAATTGTGTATTATCATAACCAGTTAAATCAAAAGAATCACCACCAGCTGCTACTATATATTTTCCATCACCTGGTGTGGATTCTGTATAATGTGATTTAAAAAATAGTAAATGCTCTAATACATCACCTGCTGCAAAATGAGCATCATAAGTTGCAAAATCTACATGTAATGTTCTTGAAAATGTTAATTCATGTATATCAGATATATCACTATCCGCATAAGTTGACATATCGAAATCTGAGGCATTATCATAATTTGTCCATAATTGTAAATTATCGCTTTTAATTGGATACCAATAATCATATAAATTAGGCAAACTATCTATTTGGATAATTGTATTTCCATTTCCATCAATTGAATATGTTACTTGTGTTGTATCTATTTTAACAAAACGCCCTAATTGTGTATCATACATCCATGCTCTATAAAATGCAGCATTTGAAGTGTGTAATGTATGATCAGCAATAAGATAACGATGCTTATTATCGGAATCGACACCAAGATATTTAGCCTCTGTCATATTGTTTTTATGTAATTCAGTAACATCAAGACTTGTATCTTCCTCTCCATAATGAAAGTTTTGATCACCATAAATTATTGGTTTTATTTTTCCTATCGAATCGGATGGTATTTGGTCTGCATCGGTATCTACTATTTTAATTCCGATTAATTTATTTTTGCTTTTATCATTATCTATTATAGAAAATTTTAATGTCTTATAATCAAAAGAGAAATCATCTATTATGCCGGTAAATAATTCTAAACGTTCAGCCCATGTCACTGCTGTTCCATCATCGAATAACAATGCGACAAGCGCCGTTCCCATTGTCAGTCCGATCTTATCCGTACTTGTTCTAAGAAAATCCGAATATTTCTCCTGGTTAAGGATTGAGAATGAGATTGAGCCTATGGAGCTCATGCCACCCATTAATTCCAAAGTACGTGATATACTGGGAAGCGATTTTATTATATGTGTATATGCCGCATCTCCTGCTGGCGTAACCGCTTTTGAACTGAATCGATAAGTATCATTGCCTGGTTTACTTATCAGTTTTACACAAATTATCGGCTTGTAACCTTTGAATAGTTTAGCAGATTTGAATTGCAATGGATCAGATTGCGGCATTACGTTATCTCTTTCCTTACTACTATTAAAATTGAATAGAATTTTGCACCATTATCAACTAGGGCAGGGAAATCAAGCCCATCAGCAGACCACAATCTAGCTGTATATGATGAGCCATCATCGGGATAAAACGTGAATGTGTTCGCCATATAATTGACATCTGCATCGGCAAAGAATGCTAGAAGGGCGTTTCTGATGGTTTCAGTCTCATATTCCACATCCACAGTCCAGAATCTTTCAGCATCGCCGAGAGTAGCCACTTTGACAGCGCCACCGATAGCCATTCCAACAAGTTGATTTGGTATAACTTTACCTGTCTGGTTATATGGGAATTTTGAGCTTTTTGATAATGTAACATCAGTCGCAGAGGGATGTGAGAATATTATCGACATTTATAGCTCTCTCCTGCGTTTGGCTTCCTTAATGAATCTTATGGTTGGTTCTCTGCCACGTGTATTGAGGAAATCTTCAAATCCCATAATATCAAATGCCTGAAGTGTCACATAAAATGTATCTCCTCCCAATCCCTTTTCGTATCTTTTTGTCTCTCTTGGATTCAGGACTCTTTCGGGACCACTCTCGCCTAATACGGCTAAAGTTGGTCTTGTGACCAAACCTCCTCTTTCATAAGGCTGTGCCGCTATAATTGCTATTTGTGCCGCTCCTGCCGCACTTGCCATTGCCGCTGCTATTAATCCAAGCGGAATAAATGGTTTTGTCTGTAAAGCATTGATAACAGCCAATGCTGCTCCTGATATTGCTTGTGCAATTTTTATTGGTTTCATTTTCTTTGCTGCTTCTATCTCTTTCTTCCTATAATTTTCTTTCACTAATTCAATTTTTGCCGCAGCAGTTTCTGCCGTTATAACTCCTCTTTTCTCCCGTCCTTCTATAATTTTTATTTCCTTATTCATTGCGTTTGACAATTTTTGCTTTCTCAATCCAAGAAAACTATCATATACATTACCCATTTGGCTGGTAATCTCCTGCATTCCTGTCAACCATTCCGCATTTTTCTCTCCCCATTGATCAATCATTGCCTGATAATATTCTGCACCACTTAATGTAGTAGAAAAAATTATTGCGTCCATTTCGCTTAATTCTTTTTTGAGCAAAGCGAATGATGATATAGTAATCTCCGTATCAATAGGTTCAATTTTGGGTATTTTTTCAACTATCTCTTTCATCCCGTCCAAGGCTATTTTTAATTCTTCTTTGGCTTTATCAAGATTCACTTTTGCCATAGTAGGAAACTTTTCGACAGTCGATTTGAATCCTTCAAGTAATGGAGTCCAGGATGGCCATTTGATTTTTTCAAAAGGATGTGTGATCTTTTTCGCAATAGCCGAAACGAAAGCACCTATATTTTTCCCAAAATTTATGGTAAATGTTTTAATTGCATTGAAGGCATCAACAAAGAATTTTGGAAAATTCTCGTAAATCCATGTTCCTATTCTCCGTATATTTTCCACCATTGTTTCTAAATAAGTCCTGAGAGCTTCTACGCCATATTTTGTGTATGCTACTATCTTATCCCAATTTTTGAACGCTATAACTGCCAATACTATCGCTCCTGCTATCGCTCCAAGTATAATAAAAATAGGACCTGCTGCCACATTTAATAGTGTTAGCGCAATTGCTAATGGACCTAATATCAATAATAATCCCCCAACAGCCAATGTTATACTCATAATTGCTTTTGCTAATCCCGGATGTTCTTCTGCCCATTCTCTCATTTTTTTTACTGTATCTGTAATATGTTGAATTCCAGATTTGATTGAAGGGAGCAAAGTGGATATAAGTGTTTTTGATAGTCCCCCTAAGCTTGCTTTGAGAGTAGTCATAGCGTCTGTAAGTTCTGCTGCACTTTCGACACCGGCAGTAGAAAAGACATTACCCGTATCTCTTGCCTCTTTTCGTAATTTCTCAAGTCCATCAGCACCTGCTGCGAAAAGAGGTAGAAGTTTTGTTCCCGCACGCCCGAAAATGTCCTGAGCAGTTGCCGCCCTGATAGTTGGATTCTCCACTTTTTCTATCGCCTGAGCAATTCTCATGAATTGATCTTCAGGTTTCAGATCGATTAAATCTTTGGATTCCAAGCCTATTCTTTTAAATGCTCTTTCATAGGTCGTCATTCCCTCCGAGGCATCGAGAATAGTCTTTGACATCTTCTTTACGCCTTTTTCCAGCTCATTGATATTTGAGCCGCTTATTTCGGCTGCGTATTTCAACTCCGAAAGCGTCTCGGCCGCAAAGGAAGTTCGAATGGACATCTTATGAATCTCATCACCAGCATTCATGAAATTTTTGGTCATCAGGGTCAAAGCACCTGTTATCGCCGCACCCGCCATTGTGAAATTGCGACCAACCTTCTTGAAGTCGATCTTGTTGATACTCGCTTGCATTTTTGATGTTGATTTTTTGATGGCACCGTGTGCCTTCTTTAAATCGACCGCCAATCCTTTAAGAGGGGCCTTGAGCTCTAGATATGCTTCACCTAAGCTTAAACCCATCTTATATCTTTCTCTTTAAACTTTGTGTAAATTCTTAGAGACATATATCTAATATCTTTGTGGTGTTTTAAGTCCTAATGACTTCGCCATTTTCACAAATTCCTTATTTGATATTTGCGATTCATCTATCCCCATTTTCTTGATCTCAGGAATAGCTTGGAAGTAATCATAGAACTGTCCCAATGGCATTGTACCTATATATCTTGGTGATAGTCCGTAATATTTTGTCAATATTGGGAAGGCTAACTTCCAGAGGATTTTTTCACCTTCCCCTTTTTGGGGTTTCTGCTACCGCCAATCCTTCCCACGATTTTATTTACTTCAGCAAGGTTATCCATATTCAATATTTTGCCCATTTCCTCAAGCTTAATTTCTGGATGATTTTTTTTCAATGAGCGCCAGACAAAAAATCTACTTGCTCCGATAGTTTCAAATTCACTTGTGTTAATCTCAGATGAGAATATCGCATCAATCATTTGCGATCTATCCTTTATATCTATTTTATTAGAGATTTTAAGGA
The DNA here is from genome assembly GCA_030601705.1 of Thermoplasmatota archaeon. Taxonomy (GTDB): domain Archaea; phylum Thermoplasmatota; class E2; order DHVEG-1; family DHVEG-1; genus JAGLML01. The sequence goes on along the minus strand of JAUWBM010000007.1, from coordinate 46,438 downwards.
ATTCTTCAACCCTTTTGGCTCTTATATACATCTCGAATTCAGCCATATCGTCTATTGTCAGCTTACAGAGCTTATATTTCTTGCCGCCTATCTCAAAATCCATTCCCGCATTGGTCATATCACTAAGATTGTCACTCATAATTTACACTCCTGATACATAGTCTATTGTTCTAACACCCTGAAAATCAAGGGGCTCTGTCACCAAAGCGTCAACGGGAGTCGTCAGATGAATCCCCGTGACGTACGCCCAGCCCTGATAACGATATTTTGTTGTTGTCGTCTTCATATAAAACCGTATGATATATTTGCTTCCGACATAATCAGCCATATTCAAGGTTGTGATAAAATGCCTGTCAGCTGATCCGCTCCAGCCCTGTATGCCCGGTATATAAGCCCTATGACCATCACTCCCGAAGTCCGTTGTCTCAAGGGCTTCACCAACTATATCAAGCGTCCAATTAAAGAATCCTGCTACCTGCGCAACGGTGTAATATGTGTAATCGATATGAACCACATTATTCGCCTGTGAAACGCATGTGATTTCACCCACAATCGTGTAAGAGTATAACGCCTCGTCTACCAGTGTTCCGGCCACACTATAAGCATCACCATTATCCCAATCATCATCTGTCCCGCCAGAAAGTGTTGCTGTTATTGTATCCGCTGTATTGGATATTATAGTACCGGAACTATTATCGGTTGTATTGTAGATTGTTCGCCCAACAAGTGCATTAATTGTCCAAGTTGCTCCTGCATCTGTCAATACCGCCTGATCAGCTGCCCCGGTGTGTGTTCCTGTATCATCAGTATAAAGTGCATTAACCCAAACATTTGGATTGGCTAAGGTCTGTATTCCGCTTCCATTAAGGGTGATCCTCTCAAATAGTTGCGTGCCGCCTGACGACATATAAATTGCTCCAATTTTTCCTGAAACTTCACTCAATTTAACCTCCTTTACACTAGATTTGTTAAGGTAAGTTCTCCGTTACCCTGAAAGTCATAGGAAACTGTTACAATTCCATCAACTGGTGTCCCCAAATGAATACCCGTAAGTACTGCAGCTCCTGATATATATTTGCTTGTACTTACGTACAACTTAAGTGATGCAATTGTACCCATTACTTCCATTGCTTCCTGAGCAAAGCTACCCTCAAATGAGCCGCCCCAACCATCAAGTCCGGCAATATATGTCCTGTGTCCGGAATCACCAAAATCAGTCGTCTCAAGGGCTTCGCCAACATAGTCGCAAGTCCATGACTTTATGTCAACAACAGTGCCGGCAATATCCACTTTTCCCGTGTGTCCGCTAAGTTCTGCCATTGTTTATCTCCTTATTTTAACTTTCTTCAAGCTCACATCTGTAAGAAACGGCATACTGCCAAATCTGGTCGGTTATCAGGAGCTCGGAAAGTTCCCTTTTAAAATACACATTCACATAATTGGCAATTGTCAAAGTTTGCCAATCAAAGCACGCTTTAAGTTTTGCGAATAAATCACCGATTTCCGCAACGTCAGCAGTTTTCGAAAACAAATTGAAATGGATCATGCACTCTTCCATATTTGAATTAAATGTCCAATGCGGAACAATGCTAACAATATAGAATACACCATAAGGCCAGCCTGTCGATTGCTCCGCCTCAAGATGATATAGGCCGCCCGAAAGTGCTGTGCTGAGAGGATTATCCCCATCATATTTATCCATAATCGCTTTAAGCAGGTCTACCACTAATTATCTCCGCTATCTTGTCCTTTTTTTTCTCAAATGCCGGTCTGAGATATGGTCTTGGGACAATATTTTTTGTTCCAATCTCAAGATATAATCCATATTTCAAATTCGTACCCACTCTTCCAACCAATTTTTCTACCTCACTTGTCATACTTCTAATCAATGTCCCTGTCTGTGTAGCAGGCGGTTCTCCAGGAGCACTTGAAGTATAGCTTGATCCTGGCCATTTTATTCCTGTTCCTTTGGCTTTCATAGAGATTTTAATCTCACGCTCAAGGAAAAGGCAGGCCTTCATAAGATTTTTGCTTGTTTTCACCTTCACATCAAGAAGAATCTTATCGCCATTCCATACCAGTTTTTTCAACATGACAATGATACTCTCTTATTTATGTACGGAATCAAATATCTATCTGCTTCCAAAACACCGGATTGATATTTCCCATTTCTTGAATAGCTATAATCACCGAGTTTTTCTGACTTAAGGTTGGAATATCCGGTGTATAGAGTAGGATCAACTTCACGCTCTGCAAGTATTACGCAGGCCTGTTTTATTGCCTTTGGCGGATCATTCACGGCGCCATTTGTATTATCTACATCCGCTGTCGCCTCTGAGGTTCCACCGACAACTTGTTCATTGTTATTGAAATTTGTCGAACTTCTCCCCGCTATTTTGAGGTAAGTTGAGGCAACTTCCTTGACAATCGCAGTTGCCCCACTTGCTCCACCGGTAATGGTTTCCCCAACTTCATAAGTTCCAATCACAGTATCTATGTCCAGTTTTTCCGGCCAGCCAAGTTCACCGATCAGATGTATATTGTTGTTGCCTTTAGGGAATAGTTCAGTGACATCATATTCGGATTCAAAAAGCTCGGCAGCCAACAAATTCAGATATATAGAGTCCTCATCATGATTCCATTCCGAGCTGGCGACTGCAATATCAGAAATCTCAAGCGTGCCTACATAAATCACCTTTTGCCGAAAGGGAAAGAATAACCTGTTTTTTCCGTTTCCGTTTATCCTTATGTCAAAATTCTTTGGATAGAAATAATCATGGGCAATCTGTTCAACCATCGCCTCAATCCTATCAATGATGTCTTGCTTCACCGCATCCGATTCAGCATCAAAGTTGGTAACATCAGTTTCACTGATATAATTGCCTGTTACCGACATTATACCTCCTCAAAGAAGTTTTTTACAGACACAAATCTGAAATCATAATCCCAATTTATGGACTAATCTGCAACATGACCAAAGGCGGTCCGGCAACACTATCGGTCTGCCTATTTATGACAAATCCGGCACACTGATATTCATCAGTAGAGCCAGCGCCATAACCCTTAGCCGCAAATCTGTAAGCAACCGCTCCCTCATGGTCAAAGACCAATTCTCGATTATCGTGTGCTGGATTAGAGCCGACATTGCCATATGGATTTATGAAAATAGGACCCCAAGTCTGAATCCAGAGATAGCGGTTAGCCGCAGGAGTTACGACATTCGGCATACCCGCCACTGATGAAAAGGATCCGGCCGGATGTCCACCTGCCGAATAATGGCAATAAACTTTTGCATATGGGTTAGGATAAACTTCCGTGTAAGTCGCATTAGCAACATCCTCATCCAATGAGCCATCAAGAGTTATTGTAATGTTACCAGCTCCAACTATGGCGGTATTCGCAGTTATACACCGAAACTTTCCGCTGGTAGTATGAATTATTACATAACCACCGACTAATTCATTTTCAGCAATGTTCGTTCCGGCAATGAGAATACTCTCATCACCAGAATCTTGACCCTGAGATAGATTGGCTTCTATTCCCTCGCTCTGCAACGCCCAAAACTTTACGCCAAATTGAGTACGTGTAATAATATTGGATGCTTTTGCGTACCGAAATACGCGACCATCCCAAGTAACGCGACGTGTCCCAAGCTCACAAATTTTGGTTGCGGATTGCTCATACAGCCCTTGCATAGTTGATTGGTCTGATTCCAATCCACCGAAAATTTGGTCATTAGTCATACCATGGGCAGCAGCATCTTGGAGTATACGACTCCAATCTTGTCCTATATCCCTATCAATATCACTTAAATCTCGTCTCATTTTTTGCTCCTTATCTCTTTAATTTTTTCAATTAATCCTACTTTTGTGTCCTTCCTGTTGTATGGAATACCCAGTTCTTTTGCGATTTTTCTCAGCTCGGACATTTTCATGTTCATATTTACCGGATTGGGAACATCAATTTTCGTCTTTTCAGATTTGTTAGATTCTACTGGTTTCTTTTTGGGAGGTTTCACTTCCACTTTCTCGGATTCTACTTTCACTTGTGGATAGGTCGCTGCTGCCTCGGCAAATTTTGGATTATTAGTCTCAAGGGATGTACCCCTGCCTGTCAGATAATATCCAGTTCCTTGAACCATAATAGTACGTGACTGTCCGAAGTTCGTTATTTTATATTTCATAACTCATCTCCTATTAAGAATGTGTCACATTGTACATAATCACTGCTGCTTCTGGATTCTCAATCTTAAAGTCCACACGCATACTGTAAAAGACACGTTGTGCCGCATCCTCAGGTACTCTCTGTGATTCCAATTTCAATTCTCGTTGCAATCCTATTACAAAATTATCCCTGTGAGTTAGTATCACATCAGTATAATCGCTTGAACCAAATGCCTCTAATCCTGTTGCTCCAGCAGCATAATCGGTAGGCATAAGAGAAACTGGTATGATAGGTACTTTACCATATTGCATTGGGCCTTTGCCCAAAATCGCATTATCACCCAAAATGGTTGATCTCGCTGAAAGAGCTTCGATATAATCATTTATAATTATATCATTGCTGAAAAAACGCAAGTTTGCAAGCCCACCGATTTTGTATTTACTTGGCAGAGTCGACAACATTTTGGCAAACTTGAATTCCCAGTTGTACGGTTCGGACGAATTCTGTTCCACTATTTTACCCACAAGATCAAAATCTGACGCACTATTCGCATTTAGTTTATTGGCCGCAAGTGGATATTGATCTGCGGTATCGGTTGCCGCAGGTGAATAATGCAATAATATATAACGAAATCCTTCCCACAGTGATCTTATATCAGTAGCCGCAAAGCCCGAATTCGAGACATAATATGCCTCATCAAGCTCATTTGCTACTTTCTTTGCGATTATTCTCATAAGGTGATCAGCGAATTTCTGTCCCTCAATGTTATCCTCAAGATCATCATCGAATATCTCCACGCATCCACGCACTTGCTTGCTTGTAAGCGTCAATTTTCCGGAATAGAATTCTTTTTTGTAGTCTGCCACACTAAACTGGTCGGCCGGTTTCAAGAATCTACCTGTGCCAAAGCCCAAGTATCTGATGTTTTTCTCGTTCTTTGCCATCTTGACTATTCTTGCATTGTCCTTCCACACCGACTCATCTATTACATAGTCAATGAACCTGTCAGCTTCTTCCGGGAGAAGATCTATATCCGGGAGTGCCTTCATCGCCTTCAGAAACTTTTGTTTATTCAAAAGTTCTTTATTCGTTATCATGTTATTTCCTTTCTATTCTAAATCGAAGCTGGGCCATTGGGAATCGTTTTTATCTATGATTTCCTTACCATCTTCATCAAACGATTTCTTTACGCCCTTACTTTTCTCAACGGTTTCCAGTCTTTTCTTTAAGGCATCAATTGTCTCAGTCAGCTTCTCCGTTTCTGTTCCCACTTCATCTTCATCTTTTTTCTTCACTGCATCCTCAATTGATTTCTTTAGCGAATCAATCTGTTCTTGGATCAGTTCAACATCGGTTTTCTTTTTTATCTCCAGTCCAATCAGTTTGCTCAGAATTTCTATTGTTTTGGTTATCTGTTCAATCGTTGATTTGGATAGTTTCGCCCCGGATTTCTCGAGAGCATCCTTAAGAGCCTTTTCAAAATCATCGCCTCTTTTCTCAGTAGTTCCATATCCATAGCTAGCGTATTTAGCAAGGACTCCTACAGCCTTTTTGAGGTCATCGGGGAAATCGCCCTTGTATTTGACCACAAGTTTCAATGCGCCTTTTATCGCATTCAAAATATCAGACTTCAGTTCCGCCTTCTCAAATTTCTCAAACTCTTCCTTCTCGAATTCATCGCCGAAATAGTCCTTAAATAATTTCCTTAATTCTTTCATTACCTTGTTCCTTTCACCAATAATACCACTACCATCTTGCATAGCAAATGGCGTTCGCGTATTCATATTTTTAATTATTAGGAATTTCTTGCGGTTTGCTGCGAAATCAACAAGACTTATTTCGTCAATATTAATGTCTATAAGTTTGTCGGACATTTAGCAAGTTCCCCTAAAATAAAAATTCCTAAATCCCTCATGATTTCTGAGTCGGCTTTAGGCATCTTGGCTGGCTTCCGCTAACCTTCAGGCATTCAAAATGAATCCTGTGAATCGGCTTAGAAGAACTGCTCTTTGATCTTAAACTGTCAAAACATCACTCGCATAAGGAAAATAATTGATATAATTATAAAAGTCAATAGCTTTTTTTTAAAAGAAAACAAAAAAGCCCCACTAAATACAAGGCTTTAAGGAAGAAATCTGATTGCTAATATTTTAGGTTGGTATCAAAATATCTCTTCGCCTTTTATAGCAGATATAAAAATTATCCAGCCAATACCCATAGCCACAGCAGAAAGAATTAATGTCATAGTTTCTGGTTTATAATTTGAAATTATCTGAAGATATATTGAACCAACTGCCAAAAATATACCCATTAAACAAAATAAAAAGCCAAATAATCCTTTAGAAATTCTAATAAACATAATCAATTCTCCTTATATTTTCCACCTGTTGATATATTATAAACACTTTAATTATTCAAATTTAGGCGGTTCTGGTGCGCAATATGTACAATATGGACTTGAATAATCTATATAAGATTCTTCATATTGATACCAATGATATACTTTGCATTGAGAGCATTGCCAGTATCTTATTTTTGATAATTTCTCTTTGAATTCTTTTTTATTATAAATGAATCGAGATTTATATTGTTTTATAAACAATTTTTTTGATTTTTCTTTGTCTAATAATTCAAGAGGTATATTCCATTTCGTTTTAATTGTTTCAGACTTACTGCCAACAATAAGCTTGTCAATGAAATCTAATCCCTTGGGCTCAAGATAAATGGAGTCACAAGATATTTGTTTATCATCAAAAACGATTTTAATTTTTTCGCCTTTTTTTATGTCCCTGCTTGCATAGCCTAATTCCCCAATTATTTTATTCATTTTCTTTTCCCTTGTATTTTTCTATCATCTCCAAGATCATCCGAGTCTTTTTCGACAGCGATGCCTTGCCGTTTTCGATCTCGGAGATCCGCACCGCCGCTCCAGCTTCGGAGAATCCCAACCTCATGCCGAATTCCTGCTGGTTTAAACCGAGGCGCTCGCGCATTGACTTAGTATATTTCGCGTCTGATTTCATTCTATCCTCCATTTTCAATTTGAGCCTGGCGGGGAGACGATCCCCGCTTAAACTCCAAGCAGGCTAATTTTTTTCTTCTGGATATACTACATATTTGTGCAATATTCGTAGCATCAATTCAGCAACTGGTAGTCTTAGACTTTCTTCACCAGAATGATATAATCGTGCTTTTTTCAGAAGTTTACGAATTTCAGAAATAGGTGCATCTCTTTCAATAGCTTCTTGAATTTCCAACATATCATCGGTTGAAATCTTGATCGCATTTGTACTCATAATTTTCTTCTTTTTATTAATAATCATTTCCATCACTTGCAACAGCCCAATCCTTCATTCTCTTGATTGATCTTTTTTCTGCTGCAATATAATCTTCTTCTCTTTCAGTTTCAAAAAGTTTGATTGCTTTCGATTCTTCAATTTTTTCTATTTTTTTTGAATCTAAAAAATGTGACATTTCAGCACCAGATATAACAGTACCGGAAGTTGTTGTGAAATAACCTAAATCCCATACACTTGTCTCAATAATATCACCATCTGCATTAATAATCTTTTTTGTTTTTTCAATAATTCTTTCAGGTGGATTCGGTAATTGGCTTATAGAATTTTTCAGATCAAAATATGCTAATTCATTTTCCACAAATATCCCTCGCCCACTTTTGATGTATACCCCCTTTTGTTTAGAGCGATTAATAGATGGTTTTACATTACTTCCGCTAATATTCATTCCTGCTAATATCGTAGAATCGGCAACAACTACCTTCGGATATTCGTTATTACCCGATATTACCAGTTCGATCTTTCCTGCTTTTGTTGTGACTTCTAAGTTTTTCATCTCATCCCTCTTTGTTTCTTTTTCTTCTTCTGTCAAATCTCACCCTTAATTTACGGTAGCCGTAATTAATTGTCAAGATTTATTTTACGTTCTCCGTAATTATTCTCATTTATTTTGGAAAGTGTGAGCTGCGTCACATATTACAGGATTGTATTCTACAACATCTCAAAAAGTGCCTTTACGTTGCGATTTAAGGCATCTTAGAGCGCCGTAGCGCATAGCAAAAATCAACCCCATATTATTATATAGGGTAAAATTAGCATGAATTTAGGGAACAAAGTCCGTATTATTTAATTTATCAATCAATATCATAATATGGATACAATATATTAAGACTTGTCTCAATAATGCCTTAATAACTTTTTATAATAGAAGATGTATTTTACGGTTTTCGTAACCAAACCCAGTGAATCACTAATATTTTCGGGCAGACCCACCCATACTGAAACCCGTTAGCTTCCCGCTTTCAACCTCATCCCAGATTTCCTTCTCATCTCCGAGATATATAGACATATACCAATCGCCCTTTCGGATAAGATGATCCTCGTCATTTCCACCCTTATGCGTATCCTCATAAGCCTGATAGACTTCGATTATAGGAATATTTCTTGATTTGCCTTTATGCATGATTTTTATAGTTCTTTTCTTTATCATATACTTTTTGAGCGCCTTCCAGATTTCTCTTCCTGAGGCCTGATCGTCCTGTGTATCCACTTCATTTGCGGGATATACGATTCCACCAACTATATATTCCTTCTTATCGATCTTGAGAAATCGCATCTTCAGCTTTTCCTCAAACCAGCTGACCATCCAAACCCTTTCGCCCTCGCCAACGGGAACATATGACATAAGCAGGATACCATCAGGTACTATTTTGCCACCTGACACCTTAATTTTTTTTGCATGTTTATCAGCCAGGATCATCTCAAAATTAAAGCGATCCAGAATAAGCATTGCTCCATATTTATTTGTGGTCGCTCCTGCCACACCAGGCTCAAAGATGTCTATTTTCCTATCGCCTACTTTCATCCAATCTACTGGACCCCGAATGGTCTCTGCGGTGGGCGCTTCTTTGCGTGGCACTTTCCAACCAAAACGCAATTTCTTCTCTCTCTCCAATTCGTTCAGTTTTGTCAATCCTGTCAGATTGCCAACCATTATCTCTCCACCCTCAAAATAGTCATCACCCTTTCGAACAAAACGAATATCCACATGGCATCCCTGCTCACCTATTGCGCCCTTTAAAAGCATCTTCAGCTTCGTGGGATTTGATTTTGATTTTACAGCTTCAGAGGAGACTTTTTTCAAGGCTGCGATTTTCTCCTCATCTATTCCCATGATATGGAGTTGAAGTATTGCCTTGCCACTATCCCCAACTTTATAATCTATATTGCCTTCTTCTTTTTTAATTTGTCCAACCATTTTTAAAACTTCTCTAATCTTTTTCTTCCAATATTCAATATCGAAACCTATTGGCAATAGTATCTTAGCTATTTCTTCAATTATTTCATTCTCAGAAAGACCTTTTTCTTTAAGTTTTCCATATTCCATAAGTATAATATCTTTATCTGTTTGTTTATGGATTTTTAGAAAATCATACTCATCCTCAATATTTGGCGATTTATTATCACTAAATTTCATGTTTGCCTCGCCATCCTGGATTGCTTTTACGGAATTTACTTCGCCTTTTCCGTCTCCCTTGGTAGCCCATTCCTTGAAATGCTTTTCGCAAAACCATGCATGAGCCATCCCCTCAGCCCATAATACCTCAACAGTTGGCGGTGCAGAGCATTCCATGCATTCGGTTCTTTTATATTTTGCTTTGTCAATTCTTTTTAATTTTGGCGTTGCTTCAATTTTTTTGTGGCTTTCTTTGACTTCTACTTTCTTTGTTTCATCCTTTGATCTCAATATCAAATCGAAAAGCGGGATATAATCACTTTGTGCCCCAGCTTTATTATAGACAAAATGGCAATCCTTCTTGACCTGCCCTTGGATAAGTTTGGTCAATTTTTTTTCTATTTCTTCATCCCGATTGTTGTCACTCTCCTTTATGATTAAGTCTATATCATTGGCTTCGTTGGGGGTTTTGACAAAACTTCCGCTTATACTTATATAATCTTTTACAATAATTACATCATCCAATGTTGATGCGTCTACCCTCAGCATCGACTTCTTGAAAAGCGCCACATCTATATCATGCGTCGAGCGGGTTAATCCACGCTTGTTCATCTGTTCGATTAGCATCTTATATCTATCTAAAAACTCCATCTTGTTTAGATCACCGAGATTGTGATATTGATGACATTTTAATTGGCTATCATCATCTTTGAAACTTTTCCCCCAAAGCTGTATGGATCTTAACCGGAGCGAATACAGCTCGTTGTTATCCGCATTCTTTAGGCTTTTTTTGGTGATTTCATTTATTCTCATTGTTAACCTCTTTTATCTGTATATCACAATTATCTATAAATCCATTTCTATTGGTAATATCATTGGGACATAGTGTAGAATAATGTTTACTATAAGTTCGATTGTATTTCTCAATTCCATCTTTTGGATCAACAAATACAAAATTTTTTCTCCTGCGACAATTATCACACATAAGAATTTTTTCTCTATAATCGCAGCCAATCCCTTTTTTGATAATTTCTATCTCTTCTAAAGGTGTTGAATAATATTTACAATAATTGCATTGATCAAGTGTTGCCATTTTATTTCTCCTTATATTACTGGTGCATAGGTGCATCTACAAGCCGGATGAACGGGCAGAATACCGCTTACCTCGCCTATGCTATATATCTTTCCATCCAGATCCGCACATTCTTCGCAAGCATCTGCAGAAGCAATAAACTCCACTTTGTTTACTCCGCTTTGTTTGTATCCAAGAATTGAGCCTTCACTTACGGCTCTTGCCGTTTCCGTGCGCGCAATCAAGGCACATCGCTTCCTGTATTTTCTTGCCTCATAAACTCTTATTCTGCGTTCAATTTCTTTTGCTCCTAGCTCCGGTCTATTTATCAGGAGCCACTCCTCATAATTTGCGGATGCTTTGAGGTCTCGAAACGTTATTCCCAATTGTTCAAGTCTTATCCCCATAGCGATCTCGTGCATTGTTTTGCCTTCTTTGATACCTTCCCTTATAAGATATTTGATATTCTTTCTGGCCTCGTCCCCTATCTGTTTTATTAACTCGCTCGTTATATCCTCGGCTATCCTGACCGCCTCTACATTCAATATATCGAATCCCGCCTCAATTTGCTTTTTTATTCCGAATGCGATTCCGCCAGCTTTGTCCATTATATCCATGATAGTTTTTTTCAATAGTGTCTCCTGCTGAGCGCCAAGGGCTTCCCAATCTATTATCCCCTCGGCTATCCGCTTCGCCCGATCCTTCATAAATTTCTGGCGCATCTCTTTGAGTATCGCCTTCCGCATCAGATCGAGGCTTGCCCGAATCTTGATCCGCAGTTCCGGAGTACTTCTGCTCATAAGGCTACGGAATTTACGATGTATGTTTAATTTACTTGGCATTATTTTCCATTCTCTAATCTATTTGAATTCAAACATACTTTTATATATCCACCGATTGATTTAGTTCATTTATTAATAAACTATTAGCATTAAATAATTTCATCGACAAGTCCATAATTCAGACATTCTTCTGAATTAAACCAAAGATCGTGCCTTAATATTTCATCAAGTTTATCCGATGGTAATTTTGTATATTGATCATATAAATTTCTAATCATTTCCATTAATTTATCCATATTTTGCATTTCATCCTTAAATTCTTCATACTTACCCCACATTACATTACTCAATTGATGAATTAACATATAGGCGTGTTTGTTGATAAATCTTCTTGTTCCAACTATTGACAAAAATGTTCCAGCAGAGGCACAACATCCATCTATAATCGTATGAATTTTTACAGATTTAGAAATCTTAATAATTTCGTCCATTCCTGCTATACCAGCAAATATACTTCCTCCATAACTATTTATATGTAATTTAATTATATTTGGTTCAGATTCTTTTATTTGTGACTGAGTTATATGATCATTCCGAAGTTCAATTAAACTCTTATTTAACTTTAAAATATTTTCTCTATCAATTTCTGAATAAAAGTAGATTCTGTTACTAATTGTTTCTACTGTTCTAACCTCCTTTTTTGAATCATCTGCTTTCTTTACTGATTTTGGCTCTGTCATTTCTAAACTAAACATTTTTATCTCCTTCTTTTTTATTAATGTCATTAGTGTAATTCATCTGCCCTGCATAACCATAGGCGTAGCACGGGTTGTTTTTTTGATTTCTTTTAATCGCTTCATTTCATTCTCCTTTCATTGACATCCCGGCTGGACACCCCATTTAGAGCGATTAGATTGAATAGTTGATAATCAATTGTGTTTGTAACTTCTTTGTCGGATACATTCAAAAACACAATTTTAAAAAGCATCCCACTTCACTTCCCCACCGAGTTATCAATTTTCAAAAAGCGTATTTTAACGTAATCTTTAGTATTCATTATTCAGATATTGAAGACATGAGCTGCCAAGGGATATTACTATAATTACATTTTATATCTTTGCCACAGTTACAAGTTGGCATCCATGGAGCATTGGATTTTCCGCATTTAGGGCATATCCAGCCATATCGAGATCGGGTTCCTAAAGTAGAAGCTCTCAAAAATTTATAATGATCGGGTTCAATATATACTTTTGTCAATTCCCGCAAATGGTCATGAAATGCTTTTGTACAATCCTTGCATTCTTCCTGTTTATTTGCTGATGAACAACTACATCCTTTTAACCATTCTTTACATGCTTTTTCCCATTTATTCATTTCTTCTCCTGTTCCACTTCAGTGTTATCCGTTACTAAGCATTTACATAAATCTTGCATTACAGTAGTGCCGTCAGGGTAAACAAATGGCTTACCACATTTCAGACAAATGTATGAAGTTGATATTGTTATCGATTCATTACAAAAATTTATTTCTATTCCATTCATTACTCTTTTCCTTATGATTTTTTCATTTCTTTCATTGGAAAAAATATTCTCCATAATCTGATAATCCAGCTTTTTGCAGGCATGATAATTTCCGCCATATCCCCATTCAACTTTGCAAATAGGTGTTTTTCATTGAATGCTATTTCCCAAATAATTTTATTAAGTCGTCTAAATTTTATTAATTTCATTTTAATTTTCCTTATGATTTCTCCTTATCGCTTTCTCCTATCTCAATCAAAGAACTCATCACATAATATTTATTCCCCTCTGTGTAAGTCTCACCCAAACCGAGCAATGTTATCGCCTGATTCGGGGTCATCGCGGCATGCTCAATTAATTTATTGTATCGCTCTATCTCTACGCCCAAATCCCTGATGTCAAGATCATTGAATTTGAACTCATAGGATTCAAAACTCATTCCTTCCTTGATTATCTTATCATTCATTATTGATTCCAGATCCATCTGGAGCGGTTCGACAACACCGTTTTTATATATCTCTGTTGCCTCCATGATGTTTGATCCACCGAGCTTACCGACTATATTGATTCCAAGACGGTAGGGCGGCATTGAATATGAGGCAAGTATGTCCTCCCTGAGTATCTGTTGATACAGTTTAAATGAACCCTCCTTGACTTCAGTTGAGAGCGCATCAAATACCGCTTTGCATCCTTCGGGCTGAGTGAGAACTAGTGTCTTATGTGCATTATCAGAACCCCTAACTTCATTATTTAGATAATCAGTTATTTTCTTTTCTGATCCATCCTCCCAATCACCCTCAAGAGTAACAAGATAGGCTGGTATACCATAATTTGTGAAAAATGATAAGTTAAAATCTCGTATCCCGATTAGGCTGAAGACCGATCCTACAGCGGGAAGAATATATGGCATCCCATAATAGTCATTACGGGGATAATCATTCTTGCTATATATCAACTCGTTTGCATTCTTATTCTTGAATTCACCCTCGTCTCCGGTCTCCATATTTATATTCTTTTCAGCGCCAAACTGTTTAAACCAGACACACTTCCCTTCACGTTGCTGACAAAATTTTTCCCTGTCCTTGTGCGCCCAGAGTGTTCGTGCCGGCACTCGGTACATCTCTGCCACTTTGCCCCCATCATTTCTCACAGGCTCAATTCCATAGTATCCTATCACGCCCCAATCTATGAGCAGCGATTTGAAAAGATTTCTTAACGATTCTTTGTCATTCGGCTTCTTCAAAAACGTTTCAAGCTCTTCCTTTTCTGTTTTATTTTCTTCTTTGCCTTCTCTTAACAATAATTTCCAGCCAAGCCCAGCAACATCACGTGCTACCTGATTCACAGTCGCAAAGAAAACCGGGTTGGATTCATAGAGCTCGAGAAATGTATCACAGTTATAGGGTCTCGCAATAAGCCCTTTATCCATCATGCTGAGATTCTCTTTCTCTATTTGCTGACTACTCTTCTCGATTCTTTCCAGCTTGTTTGCCGATACAATCCGCCCTTGATCAGTCGCAATGTAGACTCTGCCCTTCTTTGCGATTGAGATTATCTTATCAGGTTTCTTGAATATTGACATCATTTATCTCCTTTTTACATATTTCCATCATATCCTTCATTACGAATAAGAATTCATTATTATCCTCTATCTGTTCTATAAAAGGAATATATCTGAACGGTTCTATTTCATACGTTTTCTGTTCCTTTGTATCATATAAATATACTGATTTGTGGGGTTCTTTTGGTACAAAAGCCATCCATCCTTCAGGCAAATAAGGATTTGTTTTTATATCTATTTTCAATCCTTTTGAAAGTTGGATGCTAATCATTCTTTATCTTCTTTAATTGGGAATATATCTGGATGCTCCCGATTTAATATTCGCATTCCAAGAAGGTGTTGAAGTATATGTATAGCATTTATCCATTCGGTTATATCCGTCGGGTGTTGTTTTTCAAGAGACATATATAGATTATGGGCATTGACTATTTTATCCATAATTTTTTCCTCAACATCACTAAATCCAATTGGTATCATTTCTCAATTTCTTGTTTTTAGCATGTTAATGCTAATTTTTATTTCGCAACCCAAAAACAATGCTGCCAATTTCATCAGTTTTACTGCAATAAACTGTCTTGTTTTATATTTTGCCATTCCAGTTATTTTTATGTTTAATGTAACATTTTTCATTAATTTACTTGCTTTAATCTTTGCTATTTGTCCCGCTTGTCATTTTCAATCCCTTCTTTTTTCCTATACATTTTTATTAATATCTCAATGGAGTATATTGGGCACAAGTCTCCCTTGGCAAAGCCATGCGCCTCTATATGTTCTTCAGCATCAATAATTTCTATCTTTGCGGTATGAATCAGCCAAAGGAAAAAATCCTTTAAAAGCTTGATGTGTTCCTTTTCGTCCATAATAATCTCCAATCATTTTAATTTTATCCAATATATACCCCGCCTTTTCTTCTGCCCATTTTCTTTATACTCGTATATATCGCATATCTCATTGTATCCATGCCATCATCTTTTTGTTTTATCATGTCCTCTTTTGTCTTGAGATTTGCCCACATATAATTGGCAAATTCATCTTCTGTTTTTGTAGGACGTCCCGCCATCATAAGTCGTTGATCTATTTCAACAAGCGAATTTTCAAGAAAAAATATCTGACCATTCTCGAACTTATCATATACAACTTGCTGACCTGCTAATCTACTCTTTTGTGCTGGCATAGTTTTTATTCCATTTTCTCTCAAGGTTGCCCTATCCTCAGCATCATGATCACAAATAACCAAAGGCTCCATATCATCAATTTCACAAAATTTCTTAATATCTATTGAATGTTTTTTCACCGTTCTTTGAGACATATAAATTTCCCTATAGCGATACCAAATATCGCTTGGTGATACATACCACCATTGTACTACAAATGGGTGATCGAACCCAAAATCAATCGCTAAAACTCTCTTTCCATCTTTGGGAATCTTAAAGCGCGGTATATTATGTTTACCCGGGTCGTATGGATATACTAAACCTTCAAAGGACGTCCACTTCCCAAGCACATATCTTTCTTTATATATGCCTTTTAATTGATTCAGCCTTTCATAATAACTTTTCGGTAGATTTGGTAATATTTCGGATTCTATTTTATGGTTTCCATTACGTCTTTCCATATAGAATCTTTGATATAAATAATGATTTGGTGATCCCGGATTGGTGAGTAATAAAACTTGGTGGAATGGGACAGAAGGAAGCCTCAAACATCGTACAATCTTTTCATCAAAATCTTGTTCATTTGTTTCCTTTGCCTCCTCAACAACTATAAATCCATATTCTCTTGATGCTAATTTGTTCACATCCTCGGTTGAATCCAGCCCTATTCCATAAAATTCAGATCCATTGGCTATTTTTCTATAAAGTTCGGTATCATCCTTCCTTACTATAAGATCAGGGGGCAATATTTTCTCAACAAACCATTTCCAAAGCGTAGGTTTAAGATCAACTCTTTTTTTTCTTACAAGCGCGATGCAATTATTTGGATACATTGTACCCAACATAAATGCTTTTGCTGCCCCTATATAGGTTTTACCGGATCCCCACGGTCCTGAAAATAATAGATTCGGATTCTTATTCTCAAGAATGAGCCTCTGTGGCTCATTCTTGGGTTTTATATCAATCTCTATCTGCATCTTTTTGGGGGAATTTATCTATTTCTACACCCACAACCTTTAATATAAACCCATCGAATTTTATATCTGCTGATTGTTTGGGTAGCCCATCGGTACGATTGGCAAGCTCTCTTATTGCCCTTACGTCACCTTTTAAGGCTTTCATCAGAAGTGCCACAACAAGCGAATGGTAAAAATTTTGAGAACTTTCAAGATGAATTCTCTTTTCCTTTCCCTTGTTTGATTTAAAAGTTATATCTACACTCTTTGCCTCGAGCAGTTGTCTAGCAGTATCAGAGAAGGTTTTTTCCTTCTTGGAGCGCCCTTCGGGATTCCCCGACTGCCCAGGTTTAAACTGATGCTTTTTTAAATGGTCAGCAGGATTTCTTTTCGGCTGTTCTTCTGATTGTTTATCAGTCATTGATTAACTATACTTTCTTATCCATCTACAAATCTTTTTTGCCTATCAGTTAGTTTGTTTTTCATTACACCACTTTTACTGACTTTTTAGATTGCCGGCTAATTAATGACTCCAAATCTGCTACACAACCATATAACCATGTTTGCTCTTGTTCGTTGCTCGACTTATCAGCCTGATTTTTCCACTTATCAGCTAATAATTGATATTTGTTTTTCATATTATCTCCTTTTCATTACTCAATTATAAAACTCCATTCATTTGTCACGGCTGGGTAAAAACCATTCATTTCAACAATTACAATACTTTCACTATCACCTCGAATTATTTCTTTTACTTTACATTCAAAAAGTTCATAACAACAACTCATTTCTCTTGTGGCACGAGGTAAATTTTCATTTAATATTCTATATGCTTTAATATATTTATCTTTATCTAACATTTTTACACTCTCCCACGCTTTAAAGCTCTCTGCCTTATGACCGACTTCTTATATTTCTTTCTGGAGATATTGAGGTTATTACATGTATCTGTGATCCTTCTTCTCTCCGGGTTTACAGCCTGACTGGTGTGAATTGAAACTTTCCGAGAACCATAAAAACTCCTTTTTGCATCTTTCAGTTTTTTGAGTTTTCTCGCCAGGTATTCTTTTACGCTGTCCGAACCTTAATATTTTATTTCTTTCATCTCATTCTCGCCACAAAATACTACACTCTATATGAAAAACAAAGTAAATAATGATGTGACATAGCTCACACTTTCCAAAATAAATGAGAATAATTACGGAGAACGTAAAATAAATCTTGACAATTAATTACGGCTACCGTAAATTAAGGGTGAGATTTGACAAAAGGAGGACAAGATGACAAAAGAAAATTATATCAAAGATCTAGAAGGTTGTGAGTTTCATTTTTTGGATCATGGTATCATAGGTTGTGATAATGGTAAATTGATTAGCGGTGGACAAATCGCAATTTGGTATGATGAGAACGATAAAAAGATGACCGGAAATTTACACAAGCTTCCTAAATGTTGGGCTAAGGCTTGTTGGTTAAGTAATGCTATTTATGAATGGGTAGGAATTGAGAAAGAGTCTTTAAAAGAAGCAGGAAAAATTTTAGTTAGAATGTATATTTAACAGGAGAATGAGATGAAAAAGAGTGTATCTTATCAAATCAGGGTTGAACAGGGTACTTTATTACCAGAGAAATATTCCCAATATCACAAGCGGCTTGGATTAAAATTTGATGGTAAACTTAATGAAGAAGTTTATGGGCTTGAGCAAGCGATTGCCCATGCAAAAGAAGTAAGAGCTGCGGATCATGGCTTATATAATGAATATTGGAGAATTGTGACAATGACCATCGAAAAAGTAACCATAATCACAGAAACGATCAAAGCAGTTTAGCCTACATGGAGTTTGAGGGGATTCGATTCCCCCTTCAGGCTCAAAGTTTTTTGAAAATTGAGAGAATATAGGAGAACAAAACCGAAAGTGTTGGAAAACTGAACGCACATCCCAGCAGGAGAGTCTTAAAATCCGAGTAGTTACCATGCGTCATAGACGATCTTGGTCACGAGGTTTACCTACGTGTAGGCAAAAGAACGCTGAATAATTGGGCTATGTGAATTAATTAGTATACCGAAGCGAGGCAAGTGGCACACCGTCTCTATGAGATGTAATTGCTGGTGACAGTAACCTTATCGTGTGAATCGTATTGAGGGCTTAACTCCGTATCAGACACAAAGCACCTGGGCTGCAACCTATATTCTCTTTTTTCTAAGACGAGAAAACAAAATAACAGGAGGATGAAATGATAAAAGATAAATCTTGGAAAAAGGCTGATTATCCTAATGCAATACCTTCTTGGAGAAAACATCCAATAAAATTAAAACCAAAAAAGAAAACTCAAATTGAAAGAGTTTTAGCAAAATTAGATTGAGAAAAATTAGCATTTATAGGAAAAGAAGGAGAATAAAACTATGAAGGGATTACTATTTGGGATATATCTTATGCTGGTAGATCTTGCAATACCATTAGAAATCATTGATTTAAGTCTATCAAATCAGATAGCCTTTCTATTTTATATTATTGCATCTGCAATAGCAGTAACTATCGGACTCGTTTTTGAAAAGAAATAAAACAATTAATAGGAGGATTAAAACCATGAAATACTCACCCATACCTTGGAAGAAAATATTTGCCGGAGAAGTTATTGATAAGAATGGAAAACTTATTACTATAACTGTTGACGAAAATGAAGCCAACGCCCAGCGAATATGCCAATGCGTGAACAGCCATGATGAATTATTGGAATTTGCAAAAGAAATGGCTTTTAGATACCCAAACAGTCCTTGGATATATAAAAAGGCAAATAAGATAATCAAAAAAGCAACGGAAGGATAGAATGAAATCAGATGCAAAATATACTAGATCAATACGGAAGCAAATGGGATTGACACAACAGGAATTTGGAGTGAAGCTGGGCTTTTCCCAGGGTGGCGCTAATGTGCGCATCTCCGAGATCGAGAATGGCAAGGCGCCGCTATCGAAAAAGACCAGAATGATAATGGAAGCTTTAATCAAAAAAGAAGTACCTGTCCGAAAGAAATCAGGTGGTTGTTCAATGAGTCATTAATTCGTCTTTCATCTTCCCAGCTCTGGATCTATTTCCTCTTCATCCTCGGGTGGCTTACGCTTTTTAGGTTTCACCGGTCCAGTTGCCAAAAGTTTCAATATACTTTCTATTTTCTCCAGTTTCCCTATCACACACAATCCAGAAATCATCATTACACACACTAGAGATACTAATATAAAAACCACTACAACTTCTAATATATTCAACTTATCCTCCCTTTACTGAACACAATACTTTCTATTGGATCAACAAGAATACATGGCTTATTAGGTTCTGCTCCACATATAGAACACTTCTTGCTGATGTCTCGGCTTGGAAACAATAATTTGTCTAATTTACGCTTGTTTTCTTTATTCAACCTTTGAAGTTGTTTTTCTGCAATTTTTATAATATCCATAATTGAGTTCAATTTATCTTCCTATAAACGCCATGTTAAAAACGTGTCACTTTTTATTTCTGGATTTTTAAAAAGTACAATCTTTTTTAGTTTCTTTTGCAACTTCTTCATGTCATCCACATTAACATTTTGGGGGTCTTCAAAAGTATATAATATATCTTTTGGCTTGTAACAACTTGCCGTTGACACCTGATTAACCAACCATGCAATTTTTCTTAATTCTGGATATTTCATCATCTCTTTTGGCATAAACCTTACTGGTATTTCACGGTCTTTTTTCATATAGTCTGGAATATACTCCAACATAGATGAATCAACTATACCCAATGCAATACCACCAGTTTTTTTCTTCACTATTACATACTTACCGTCTTTCATTTTTCTCCCTTCTTAATGAAATACTCTCTTAGCAGTTTGAATGCTTCTTGCCATAGATTTATTTTATATTTTTGCTCAAATTTTGACTTCCCGATAGTTCCCAATTCATTGTGGTGTGACCAACATAAATTCACAGCTGAATAATCCTTGATTGTTTGCTTTCTCCTATCGCCACCACTTCCTATTGTCTCCATGTGGTGATGACCTGGCTTTCTATTGCAAACCAGACACGAAGGCTGATTGTCTGTATAAACAAGATATTTCTTTGTATCCATCGCTCTTACTCTCAATTTCAACCCGGCTCGCTTTCACCACATTTATCGCATTTAGTATATAACCAATAATCACAATCATAATTTTCATCACCAAAAGATGCGTGTATTAATCCACCACATTCACACTCTCTGGGGTATCCACTCCAACATTCCCCACATTTCTTGTCCCCAATAATATGTGCATAACCATCTATAATTAACTCATTTTGGGTTGTCAGTTCCTTCATAATTATCCTTCATTTTTAATTCACCCGTAGGTGAGCTTTGCCATTAGAGCGAATTATATATATTTGCCACTTGTTTATTTTCTAAAAATTGTTTTTTAAAACTATACTTTTTAAATGTTTCAGCCAGTACAACTAATTGGGCATCATCACTTTTTAGTGCTAATTTTACAAATAGGTCAAACAAATTGAATGTTTTATCAAGTACTGCCTTCATAGATTTTTTTGTCATTCCATGACTAAGACGGGATTTATAATATTTTTCACATTCTTCACAAATCAGGCGATTAAGTTTATTTACATCTTGGCCGCTCTTTATTTCGGTGTTTTTACATATATCAAGTAATTTTTCATGCAAATACATATTTATTCCCAATGTTATTTATCCCCAAAATACTTTAAAATCTCGTCTATTGTATCACGCAAAACAATATAATGTGTTCCGCATCGCTCAAAGAGTTCTTTGTAATATTTCTGCTCCTTTGTAAGCTTAGAATATTTCCCGGTCTTACATTCTACCGCCAACAAATGAAATCCCCGATCTGGATTTATCAGGTCAAACAGAATGAAATCAGGCATTCCCTTCGCCTTTGAATTTTGTACAGCATGACACTTATAGCAGATATAATTCTCCACTCGAAGATAAGGAATTTTTTTAATCTTTAAATATTTTTCTACTGCCATTTCGAGTTCTTTGGATCTTCTCACTTTTATTTTCCTTTTCCCATCTTCCTTTTGCCACCACCATCGCATCTGTAAATCAGGCTTTACTTCTTTATCAGGTAACATTTTTTATTCATCTTTCTTCTTTAGCAAATACATTATTGCCTTATGGAGCATTATTCCAACTGCCATTCTTAAATGACCACGAGAAATTAACTCCTTTGAAATATCTTCCAACATTTTGTAATTCAAGTCTTTTATAGGCTCTAATATCTTATCTAATTCAGTCATTTCAACCTCCTTCTAATAAAACCCCTCAAAAGGCATAGAAACCCTTCCATCTTTCGTACAAAATGCATTTGGCTTTTTTCTGTCAAAATCATCTTCCACATTAAACATCATATTATCATCAGCTTTTACAAATCGTCCACATTTGGAACATACAGGAATAAATAAAGCACCCGTTTCCCCATAGGTAATACGTCTTAAATTTTCATATTCATACATCTCAATACCCTTTCCAAATTAGGCTTTTCTACATGTCACAACTTATTAGGGGCAGACTCTATATAATGCCAAAAGTCACTACCACCAGGAGCATTCCGCCACTCAAAAGCAATGCATATGCTTACAAGAACACTACTATAATGACATCTTTTTCTTAATTTAGGACTTCTAGCTATTTTAGTAATCAGGGCAATAGCCTTTTCCATATCTTGTTTTGAAATATTTTTATTCTCAATTTGGGCAATTAGATGTTTAAGTGCCATTGTTTACTCCTATTGATTCAGTTTCTTAATTTTTTCCAATAATTTGGGGCTATAAACTAAATAATTTGCCGGACTCCAAATTGATTCTACTGGAAAATTACATTTACTACAACAAATTGATTGACTATCATATAATCTTTTATGGTTTTTATGTCCACAATTTGGGCATTTATATTTTATATATGTCTTACAATCTATCATTTTTCTCTTCCTATTGATTCACTTACTTTATTTCAACTCCTTTAACTTTCTAAGTCTTATTCTAATTTTCTCGGCATTTATTAATCCCTCAATTCGTTTTTTCTTTTGTAATTTCCTTTCACGGTGTCGCTTTCTGCGGGCTTCTTTGATCTCAGGAGGGATTATTTTTTCAAGTTTAGGCGGTAATCCCACAATAGTATTGGGATATAAATTATCATTCATCATTCCAAGTCCAAGAGTAAGTAACAAAGCTGCTTTTTTAGATTCATTAGACATCATTCTTTCAACTCCTTTACCACTTTTTCTAATCTCTCAATTTCTTTCGTCAATACAAGCATTTTATCAAGCACCCTTCCAATTGCATACGCAACACAATGCCTTAACCAGTTCCGAGATTTCCCTTTCAATCTTTTATACAGCCTATTGTTTATAGATTCTGTGCCGAAATTATCATTCAGATAATCATCAATAATTATTTCCATCTCGTCAAATCTCTTGCACCATTTGCTTTTTTTCATCTTTTCAACTCCTTTAACTTATTGTCACCTATCAAAACTGGCGGTTTAACTTTTTCTTTATAACCCTTTAGCCTGTTGCCGGCATTATGAAATCCAACCAATTCTACTGATTTACAACCGCGTTTCATAAATAGCCGGTATAAATCAAGGAAACGACGCTCTACAAATGGTATCTCTGTTGTTTTTACCGAACAAAACCATTGCCAACCACCTAATTCCACTATGCAATTTGATATTATCGGGTCATCAAACTTCGGTGAATCGTAGTAGCCAACCTTAGCAATCGCTTCTTGTGCCAGCATCCATGCTATCAAAGCCTTATCATCACTTGTTCCTTCCAAATATTCAAGTATCGATCCAGGCTTTGGTATGGAGTTATAAACATGCGATTTGATAACTTTATACGCCGCTGTTTTAAATTCATATGCCGAATAATCTTTGAAAATATCGTAATAGATTCCCAATATACCTTCGGATATTTTTTTGTCATAAAGTTCTCCAAAGGCATTCATAACACTTAATAAATCATTCTTTTTCATTTTTTAAAAACCTTTCTGCTTGCAATTTATTGTAATCAGTAACGCTTGATTGTTTATTCGATTTACTTGCTAATAAAGCATTCACAAATTTTATATTTTCATTAGTTTTACTTTTATTTCTCAATCCATTAAGTGACAATACCTGTTTACCCCAAAAATCATCATGTACTATGAATTGTAAAACTTCTGTAATTTTATCAAGTTTAAAATTATCTATTCTAATAAGTTTATCAATTATTTCAATACCTTTATTAATTTTTTTATCATCTATTTTTACTAAATCAGAAAATACTGAATGTTGATAATTGTAAAATTCAGTCACTATATGTTTTATTTTTTCTTTATCTTTAATTTCCTTTAACTTTACTTTACTTTTACTTTGTGTACCAGTGTTAGTATTTATAGAATTAATGTGCCCATTTATAAATATAATGTTTTCATTTATTTCATTATTGTTAATTAACCATATTTCTTTATTAATAATTACTTCTTTTCTGCGCTCAGTTATTTTTAAAAACTGTTTTTGAATACCAGTAGAAGTAAGAATACCGTATTTGTTATAGATGTCTCCTGCAAACATATTCCACTCAATAGCGGAATTAATGATAACATTTAAGTTATTAATGTCAACACCATTCCTTTTACAGAATAATAATTTCCGTCTTTTATCAAAATTACAACAATATCCATTTTTATATATTTCTTGAAATAATTTAATAATAATAGCAAATCCAATTAGTCCATGCTCGGCTTCTATCATTTCAAATTTCTCGTCTAAAGCAGTATCCAGAGGAAAATAATCTAAGCCGGTTTTTATAGTTCTACTCATTTTTTACAACGCTTTTTTAAATCATCATTACAATAATTTTCACAATTTTTTGCAAATTTTACAATGGCTCTAAATAAATTTTTAGGAATAGCACATTTATCAATTATTCTTTTTTCTTTTGAGAATGCTATACCAATACAAACATCATCAATAAAAACGAATAAATATATTTCATCATTGTCATGGTAAGTTAATTTACCTATGGTTATTTTATTAATGTCGAAAATAATTTCAAGTTCTTTTTTTAAATACTCTATCACTTTGTGGCAATCCTCACAAAGCGTTATAAGATCAGAATTATCATATTCCCATGGATCTTTGCCTTTTTTATAAATCTTATGATGAACATGAAGTGTTGTTTCTTCATCACCGCATTTTTTACACTTGAATTTATCACGCTCCAATATTTTGAGCCGTTTCCTTTGCCAACGAGGGTCTTGAAGTTTGTCTGCATAGCTTTGCTTAGTCATAGTACACCCAAAAATAAAGTAAGCCCCCCCACCTGTAAAGGTCGAGATCAGTCAACCCGTTACCGAAGTAACAGCAGAGAGGCTTAAATATTTGAGTTTTTGTTTTTCGCATTTTCTGATCTCCTTTTTACTCTACGCTTTAACTATACAAAATAATCAACTGAAAGTCAAGGTGTTTCATTTAGAATAATTCTTCTTGATCAAACTTTTCAATAGCCATTTTCACATAATCTTCTTTAATATCAATACCTATTGCTTGTCGATTAAGTCGCTGTGATACTTTTAATACTGTACCAACCCCCATGAATGGATCGAGTGTAACCCCGGGTTCAAATCCTGCATTGCAACCACAATCGGTGTAGCCTTGAAATTCTATTTGTGGTAATCTCCCAAACGCCAATCCTCTTGTATCAACATCAAAAGTAGATTTACTACCCTTTTCACGGGTATCCTTCCAAGTTTTTTCACCAACATCTTTTAAAATTTTTTCTCTTGGTACGCCGCATTTTTTGCAAATAAATTCGGGGCAGCCAGCTTTTATCGGTGTTACACATAGGTCATTGGGAAATACAGCGAAATGTGCATCAGGGCATGGCTGAGTTGGTATGTCCCATAAACAGCGCTTGTTTCTACCTTGTTCAACTGGTCTCAGATTTCTTTCTCTATATAGTGAATTTGCCTGTGGCCGCATTGCTCTAGCTCTTGGACTACCCATCGCTTCAGGGTTATCCACATATTTCATCTTCCCTTCGTATTTCTTTATTTCATCTCCTCCCCATCTGTCTAAAGGCGCTGTATATTTATCAAATTGTTGCTCAAACCAATATTTTTTGCTCTTAACAAAGAAATATATCGGCTCCCAGTCTACTGTAAATCTGTCATTGGCACTGGATGGCATACAGTTTCTTTTATACCAAACTATCTTATTGCGTAATATCCATCCCCTATTTATCATCTCTATTGCAAAGCGTTCCGGGATAAGCAATAGCGACTTTTCAAATCCTTTTACTGGAGGTTTTCCTCTCATATCTTGTTTGTTTTTATCATATAAATTATCATAACCCTTGCCGCTACCATAAGTATCACCCAAATTCACCCAGCACGTACCGTCTTTTCTCAAGACCCTTTTGAGTTCATCAAATATATCACATAGATGTTTAATATATAATTCAAATGTCGGTTCAAGTCCAAGTGATCCTTTCCACGCTCCGCATTTGGCGCAGAATTGTCCCTGACATGGATCTTGTGATATTCTTTTTTCTTTTCTGATTTTTGCATCATTTAAAGCATCTCCTTTACATCCAACATCTTTAGCCCATTGAGTTGTAATTTGACCTTGTATGGATCCCCATTCATGCGCACAATTCTTGTCATCCCAAATAACCGGTTCAATTCCATAGTCTCTCAAGCCCCAATAGGGCGGAGAGGTCATAATGCAATTTATTGATTCCGATTTCATATCAACAAGTATATCTAATACATGATTTTTATAAATCGTTATCCCTTTATGTAGGTAATACGGCTCAATCATTTCCTTTCCCATAGTCAAGTTTCATTATGTCTTTATCTTAAAAGTCTGGGGTCATTTACTTACATCTGGATGTGTATAGCGTCCTGGATAGGCATAACTTTTTAGCGTTTTTATCAAATCTTCTAAACGTTCACCGTCTTTTACTGACATGTGACTTTTAATGTAATCGACTGTTGCGCCGATTTCTGTGTCTAAAGCTTCTTGAAGTGTCATATCAAATTCCTTTCCCATGGTCAAGGTGTTTCATTTTTTATTTATTGACTATATTAGGCACAAATCCGCCTTATTAATTCCTGACATCGCTTTGATGGGTTTTGAGTTAGAAAACTTGCATGATGTCCAGTTTGATATAAACTCTTATCTGATATTTGTGGGTATGTTGGATCAAGAATTTTACCAGTTCCAGGATGTTCTAGCCACCAATGCGTACCGTCTTCAGTTTTTACCATATATGGTACATATCCCAAATCACGTGCGAAAAGATAATATGCTGCCTCAGTTGCTACATAACAATGTCCCCAAACAATTACATTTATGCAATCTCTTTCTATTATTTTGCGATACTGTGGTTTTAGTAGATTGGGGGATAAACATCGCTGAATACGGCAAAGTTTGCCTAACAATTCGTTAGAGTTAACACCTTGGCTTGTTACATGTTTTCTGATCTTTTGTTCTTTCATTTTTATTCCCATATCAAGGTGTTTCGATTAATTTGTTTTCCAATTTCAGTTTTTTCATTGTTTTCTTGGCGCTTTCTAAAAGACGATTATAAAATGAATCAGAAAATTCTATCTTGCCTGCTTTTTCTAATATCTCTTCTAAATATTTATCATCAAGCGGGAAAATTATCTTTCTCTTTTTAACTAAATATTTTAACTTTTTCTCAAATTCTCTTATTTCTCTTTGCATAAATAAAATTACTCCTTTCCAATTCTAATAAAAAAGCCTTTGGGCATCATCTCTTTATCCCGAATTCTTAGCCAAAAAACTTTCCATGATAAATAAAAACTAACCCTTGCTTTGCGATAATACATTTTTCCTCCTTTCTCTATGATATTTTCTTCTCTTTTTAAGATGTTTAGAACACATTGAATAGAATGTTTTCGGTTTTGCTGGCTTACCACATATTGGCACCGACCTTCTTTTTTCCATTCCAGCTGCTTTTTTCGTTGTCTATTCATTTCTTTGCATTAATTCCCATAATTCCCATTGTAAGACAAATAATACCTATAAAAGCATTAAAGTAAGTAATGAAAGCCCATGACATTTTATTAATTATAACAAGCCCCACTATACAAAAATTTAACGCACTAATAATAATTAGTGATAAATCTAATAATGAAATTTGTTTATTTTCCATCTTCCTTTATTCCTAATATTGAATCGTTTTGACGTTCTTTTTCAATCTCTTTTGCCACTTCCTTAATACGCTCAATCTTATTTTGCAATCGGAAGTATTCATTACGACACTCGTTAGTCATTTCAATTAAGAATTGTGGTATAGGTATCATTTCTCCTCCAAGTATTCTACCGGTCCTACCATAAATGGATTTTTTATTTCTTTCCAATTAGAATCATAGAATTTTTCTTCTGTAGAAGGGACATTAAATAAACTAACTACTGTTATTTTTACACAAAATCCTTTTTGAAAAACTACTAATTTATAAATTGGTTGATATGGAATAACATGAAAACCGTTCCATTCTTTGAAATGAACCGGAATATCTTTTATTGTTCCAATCAAAATTTCAATAGTATCTATTGTAGTCCACATGCTGTCCTTTTGTGCTATCAGCATTGTTGTATCCCAATCCTGTCCATAGCATAATGCTAATAAAAACACAAACAAAATAATCCTTTTCATTTCTCCTCCCACCCTATTTTTTGTATATAAATGGTTTTTGGCATTGGAGAGATTAATTTTATATATCTTTTATCAAACAATCCAAGATTTTCAACATAGTTCTTAATCTTATCAATCCAAAAACTTGACAATCTGGCATCATACGAATATGAAATACTGATGTTGATAGATTCATCGGCAGCATAATGTTTAACCCCAACGGTAACTGGAATAAAAAATGAAACAATAAGGATTATTAATAAAATGCCGTAGGCTATGATAAAGAATCTTTTAAGTTGTTTTCTCATTTCTCCTCCTTGTCTATAACAGGCGGAATCGCCGGGGTTGGCGGTATCACAACTTGTCTCTGCAAATGCGGATAGCCATTTCCCGCAAGAACCCTGTTAACTTCCTGATAGATTATTTTGTCGTTTGCTAATTTGGAATCAGCAGGGAGCATACCATTAATCTGAGACAATGATAATGCAAGATTATTACATTTCCGAATCAAATCAGCGAATTGCTTATTCACCTTCTCTAATTGTTGATCCAAAGTCTCGATTTTATTCTCGTCTTCTATCAACTCCAATGATCCTTTTACTGTTATACAGTTTTGCATAATCAGCAAAGCAAAAACAACGATAATTAATAATAACTTCTTCATTTGTTTCCCTTTCTATTTAATTTATTTACAATTTTAGATGACCATTCTAAATTTAGTTTCCATAATTCACAAATAATATAGCCAATCCCCATTAGGGCAATAATTATAAATGCCGGTATAATAATTCCAACAATAAGTCCATCAAAAAAACACTCACCAAAAGCTTTCCAGCTGCGAAATGGACTAATACAATATGCACCATATATAATTTTTTGAATAAATCTACCATGATACGCAATTCCAATAATTACACCGAAAAACGCAGATAATTCAAACACTTTCAACCCAGCCATAATAAAAATTATTAACTTCTTCATTTCATTCTCCTTCAGTTATGCGTTTCCTTGTCTACCCATTCCCAAAATCCCTCAATGGTTGGTTCTCTATGTGTCACCCAAGTAGAATCGGGAATCTGTTCGGGAATGTTATAATAAATGTCATAATGTTTTATTATTGTACTATCATTCCCACATTCCATATAATATCGATCAAAACTTCTACTTCGATATATCTTAATTGCAGCTCTGTAATCCTTACAATCCAATTTGTAGTTATTGATTGTAAGGTGTTGCAATATTACTATCACTGATAATATTAAAATGGGCAAAAATACAGTTAAAATAATCCTTTTCGTTTGTTTCATATCTCCTCCTTTATAGAATAGTTTTATTTCCAATGCCTTCTGTTATAATGGCGTCTTTAACCCATTTTTCAATTTTGTCCACATATCCCAAAAACAATTTCCCGTGCATTAGTTCCAACTTTGAGCCCTTATCGCCCTTTATGGTTTTTTCAACTTTGAATTCTTTTATCGTTTTTCCTGTACCGGTGATTTTTATTTCTATAGTAACCATTTGATTCTCCTCCTACTCTATCACCCTTTTTATCCAAATGTTAAATACTACAATTGCCAGGATAAAGAAAAGTGCCGGGAGCCACAAATGCACAGGTTTTGTAGCATAACAATATGTCTCTATTCCCCACTCAAATAGGATTACAATAGGTATTAATAATAAATGTTTCATTTTAACCTCTTGGCTTTCTATTTCTAAGCGGTTTTATGTCTTTTACCCTAATACTAAGACCTCCACCATATATACCATTTCCCACGGTTATTGATTTTAAATTGTTTATTATCTCTTCCATTTTAATGTTTTTGTTTTTTTCTAAGTCAATTCTCTTCTTTATTGTCCAACGACCACAATCATTTAAAAGATTATAATTATCCTTCCTTAGATCTTCAAATCTTCCGGTAATTGTTCCATGCTGAATTATTTTTGTAATTGCGCTGATTTCAATAAGTGTCAATCCTTTATCTCCTTGATTTTTAAATAAACATTCCTTTATCAGTTCCTTGTGTGCTTTTCGTTTACCTGATTCAGTGTAGAATTCCAAAGCAATAGCGCTACTGGCGCCTGAGCGTGACTTTTGATGCCGGAATGGGTCATTGGTAGGGCTTGCAGGTTTTAATGCCCCTACGGCTTTCATATTAAAGATATTGGTTTGATCAGGATTAGTTTTCATTTTTTACTCATTTAGATTGTAAATCCAATTGTTATTGATCCAATATCAAGCAACCACATATACTTGTTAGGAAGAATTATTTCATCATTAACATACTTCCTAATTCCATACCAATTTTTATAAGTAAAATATTGAATTGGTCTAAAATGAAATATTAATTTTGGCAATTTAATCATCCACTTCGTCTGACGGTTAGGTCTGTTCTTTTTTGTTGGTTTCTCGTTCATTCTAAAGCCCTTTCTATCCCTTTATTTTAAATTAAATCAATTGCTTGTATTATTGCACTATATATCAAAATAGAAATTAGTATTACCATACCAATCACCAAAATACCAGTAATAGAATAAACAATACATTTAAATACCTTGTTCATCATTGTAAACCTCCTCTAATGTTCATCATGTAAATTAGCGTTCTCCGCTTCAATGCGAAGCCAAGTAAGAATACTCCGAAGTGTATCAATATGAATCACTATTGACTTAATCTTATCTCTGGTTATGCTATATATTGCTTCCGAAACTTGCCAATTTAATTTCGTTTCTGCTACACCTTTTTTACCATTAACAAGGTCACGTATAAGTGTTATTGCATATCCCTCATTTTTCATTCTCAGGATTTCTTCTGCATATAACACTTTAAATTGTCTCTCTTTTTCAGCCATATTTTCTGCTAAGGATGTCAATTCACCGTTTTTATCTGACAATTCTTTATTTAAACCGCCAAGCCTTTCCATTATCTGCTGGGGATTGAAATTCATTTACAGGTTCTCCTTTGATTCTTCTGTGCAATCTAATATTTGAATATGCTCACTTGTTTTTTTATCTTTAATCCAGACCTCATTGTTTCGACTTAACAACCAAGTTTCTTCTGGTATATGATTATTAGACCTGTCTTCTTCTGATAATTCAACAATTATTCTATTTGTTGGATAACTCATTTCATCCTCTCAAAGTTAATGTGAGGCTTGGCAAGATTTTTCTTTATCTTTCTGCTTTTTAGGGCGTTGAGAAAAAAGTATCCCAAAAATAAATAAAGCGCAAATATTACCCATATTATACATAACCAAAGTAACCAGTTCATATTAGCCTCCATTTTGGGATTATTCTTTTAACAATGCTTTTATGGCCTCATCTTCATCAAATGTATCAATAATTGCTCTACTTCCTCTTTGTCTGTACTTATGCTCATAAACAGTAAATCCTACACCAGAATCATAAACAATCCATTTGTTGCCATGCGAGATTCTTATATCAAAAATGTTTTCATCTTTTAATGCTTCTACGATTTTCATCTCATTCTCTCAAAGTTAATACGAGCAAAGGGCTGGGTTGCGGTTTGCACTTACTCTGGCTATAGCCTCATTAGGAACTTAGTCCCTCAGTCGCAACGCCACAGCCCCAAGCTCACAATTTCAATTATCAAAAAGGGATTTCTTCGTCATTTTCATTAAACTTCTTCAAAAACTTATCACGATCACTTACTGGAATTGCTTTTGCACTTGTATATTTACCGTTCTCAAAAGCATTTAGTGTTGCAAAGTAATTATCACTATCAGCTTCGACTAATTTTGAACATTTATCATAGAAGATTTTATCATTTTCGCTGATTTCAGGTTTACTGGGTTCGCCCTTATATGCTTGCCAGTCAAGTTCACCGCTATCGGTTTTTCTGAGATAATAAACGTCGGGATTCTCTTTTTTCCGCCCAAAGGTTACGCTTGCACGACAATTAGGACAGGAAATCTTAACGTATTTAAAGTTATCTTCTTTTGTTATATAGGCACTTAAAAAAAGATATTCATTATCACATAAACCACATTTATTAACATTCCCAAAGGATAATTTTTCTGATTCCATGAGAACTTCGTGAAGATCATTACCCTCAAAAGTGAATGGATATTCGGTTCTACCTATCTTCTTTATGATTGTTAGTTTCATATTATCCCTCGTATTTGGTTGGATGAAAACAGGGTCTATAAGGCACATTACAGTTAGGACATTTCGGAGGATCACCCCACTGATTCTCTATTAATACCTTTTCATTACATTGGGGACAAGAAGCATTGCCTTGTTTACTTTTGTCACCCCCCACAATTATTTTTACACTCATGATTAATTCTCCTTAAATATTTATCGTTTCTTGTTTATCATTATCGTCTTCATCTTCAACCGGCTCAACAAGTATTACGGTTGACGGATATTTTTTTATTAATTTGGGCTTTGGGCTGCTATTTTTCATTACCCAAAGTTCATAGATGTTTTCAATAATTCGATAATCAATAGGTTCAAGTTCTTTGAATTGATATTTTGCTTTATCTTCAATAGTTGGGATTTCATCACCACGATATTCAGATAGCCGAACAACCGCCATTTTATCAATCGTAATCTGTAATACTTTTTCGGCAAGATATTTGTATGCTGACAATTGATATGTATGAGAATCATATATTTTACCTGTTTTCCAATCCAGAAGCCATATTTCACCGTCGATTTCTGCTATCATATCAGCCGTCCCGGCAAAAGGTATATCGGGATGCCATAGTGGAATTTCTATGTGTAACGGTACGGGTTTTTTCTGATGCCAGAATTGGATAAATTCATATAACCGTTTAATTTCTTCTTCTTCACGTTTTATCAATTCAACTGGCAAACCAGAAACAAGATGAACAATGTCAGTATGTATTCGTGAACCAAGATCAGCTCGTTCGTCAGCGTATTCCATCGCCAGCTCATATGAAACTGAATTACCAAGCCAAATGTTAAATCCAATACCCTTTGAAATGACATTTAAGAAAGTCGTTACACTTGGTTTCCATTTCTCCTCAAATTCATACCAACGTCCATTTTTGCAATCGTGAAGTTTTGGGACACATATTTGCGGTTCTTCGTCTTCTAATACTTCTTCTATTTCACTCATTTTTTCTCTCCTAATTTGAATTTCTTGTGACAAAAAGGACATTCAATTTCATTTTCAATTAATTTTAATAAACTTTCACGTTCTTGTTTCTCTTTTTTAGCCTTTAACTCAAATGCTTTACGTCTATATTCTGCTAATAATTGTTGTTTCTCAATTATTTTTTCTTTTTTTTCGAACTCAATCAATGTCAGGCGTTCTTGTTCTTCACATTCCTTTTTTGCTTTTTCTTCAAGAATCTTTTGTTTAGCATCTGCTATTTTTCTTTCTTTAATGAGCAATTTTTTCTGTTTTTCACGTTCAATACGCATCTTTTCTTCAAGTGCTTTTTGTTTTACTTTGGCTTTTATCCGTTGTTCTTCACGTATTTTTTCCTGTTTTAATAATTCGATTTTTGCCAATCTCTTATGTTCTATTGCTTCTATCCTTAATCGTTCATTCTCTTTCAGAATACGTTTACGCTCTTCTGCTTCGGCTTTTTCTTGTGCGATTACTTTAGCCATTTCTTTTTCCTGAAGTAGGCGTTCGCCCTCAATCCTTTTTTGTTCAGCAATTTCGGCATCTCTGATTTCAATGAATTTTTCTTGCTTCATTAGATGTTCTTCAATCGGAACAATAAGTGATTTTAGAATATTAGCAATGCCATCAATTGCTTTTCCTTCACGTAAGGACTGTTCTTTGAGTTCTTTTCTAATTTTTTCAATCGCAATCCGTTTCTCACGTAGAAATAATCTTCCAATTCTTGCCATTTGCATATCTGCTGTCTGTGATTCATTTGTAACAATAAGAGCTTTTGCTTTGATTTCCCATTCCTCGGCAATATCAAAATAGTCCTTGAAATTTTCTAATAAGCGCCGAGCCTTAGTTGATTTCAGTCCACTATCTTTAATAATTAATTGTAATTTATTTTCACTCATTTTCTTCCTCCTTTTAAAGTTACTGTGAGGCTTGGCAGAGATTTGAACTCTGCATCAACTTATCAGCTTATTAATAGAGATAGAATCCACCCTTAAATTGGAATCGAACCAATATCTCAAGCCATCCATTAGCCACAAGCCTCACAGTATTAAATATATCAATCAAAGTGAGAATTGACTGTTAGTCTTTCTTATCTGGCTGGAATCGGAGTCATCACCGATTGGGTTGTTACTGTGTACTTAACTAAGACGTCATAATTGCCAAGTAGTGACCAACGAATCGTCATTGCCGAAGCATCTCATGCAGCACATGAAACCGCCCCCACTAACTAACAGTCATTTATCTCACAATTTCAAATATCAATTATATTAATTCTATAATATGTTCTAAGCTAGTTGTTTTATCATGTTCTTTTTGTGCAGAACACCAATAAAATTTAAATATTGAAATTGATAAACTATTAAAATTAGCATATAAAGTGTAACAAATTGAAATTATTGGTTTTCCACAAAAATATATTCCGAATTTGAAAGGAATTCTAAAATGTCTTTTTTGCCATATACCTAATGATAACCAAAATCCCAATAGATGAAATTCAATTGTAAATGTATCATGTGTTGTCTTTTCAATAATTTTTTTTATATTAATCATTTAATCCTCCAAATCTTCTTCTATTTCTTCATCATCTTCATCTTCAAGTGTTTCTTCAATCGGTTCTTCCAGCATGAATCCCGCCCGAAGTACATTGGCATTATGAATCGCTATTTCGTTCATCCTAATCTACCCTCATTTTTAATAATTCTTTAGATTTTTTACGTGAACTATATTCCATGCAATAAGACTTGAGAAGATAACCATAAATAATACATTCTTTTTTATCTTTATTCCAATTTTTACATCTTTCACACCGTCTAAAAATATCATTTTGTTTCATCTTATTACCTTCATTTCTAACAATTCTTTGCATAATGAATTATCACCTTTATAAGCAGCGCGCTCGATTGCAATCCACATATCTGTTGTTTTTCCTGATGCCAATATCCCAATAAGGAAAATACCAGCAATAATACCTACTATAAAAGCCACTATGATAAATATAATTGTCATTTTATCACCAATTCCTTTAATTTGTCAATTACTTTTAATAAGGATTTCTTGGTATATTTTTTCCATATAACACCATAACATGAAGAACTTTTATCTATATCTATATCAAGTGGACAATAACTACACCTTGGTCTTGGACCAAATAAACCAGGCTTATGTACT
Source organism: Thermoplasmatota archaeon (assembly GCA_030601705.1). GTDB lineage: Archaea > Thermoplasmatota > E2 > DHVEG-1 > DHVEG-1 > JAGLML01. The sequence goes on along the minus strand of JAUWBM010000007.1, from coordinate 10,774 downwards.
ATATGACAAGTTATCATTCCATAACAATACCAAATATTGATACTTTCAGTAAACTTCCTAATAAATCTGTCTTTCTTTGTCATTCTAATACCTCAATAGATATACAGCCAGGGTATTTATGATGTCTCAAGGAGGTACGAGACATGAGATGTGAGGTTTGAGTACCCTGGCTGTAGGTCATTTTGTTACCACTCTCTTGGTTTCTAATATAGGTTTGAATACTTTCTCCCAATTAATTGGTTTTCTAAGTTTTTTGCCCTGGAGGTCGGGTTCAAATATCTGTTTTCTACAATGAGAACAAATACCAGAGAATATACCAACTGAATGATGTTTTCCAGACTTGCAGGGGACTTTCCAACCAAAAACTTTTTTCATCTTATTTTCCTTTAGTTTCAACAAATTGAAATCTAATTCCCTTGGTTTTCTTTGGAATTACAATTTTTGAGCGTACTGCTATCTGCATAACGTCTGATACATATTGACCAAGATCAGTATCAGTTTTAGCAACGTGTATTTTGATCAATTTATGCACGTCTTCCCTAATTGCTACATTCCGAAATTTTCTATTCACGCTAAGATTCATTTTATCACCAATTCCTTTGCTGTTTTGTCAAATGCTACCCGATTAAATCCTTTTTTAGTGAAATAACTTGATGGCAATTCCTTTAATTTGTCAATTGCGTCTAATAAGGATTTTTTTGTATAGCATTTCCACCGCCGAAACATACCAAGACAATAATTCTTCCTATCTCTTATATCAAGAGGGCAAAATTCACAATTATTCCCTGTTGTATTATCCACTATTGAGCAAGTTACATCGCCAAAACAACCCCAATCATTAACGCATTTTGTAAATTGCTCAATAAATTTTTCTTTCTTTGTCATTTTATCTTCCTTGTTTCTTATTTTTCATTGGGTCAATCCAACTTTCAAATTGGATACATCTGTTTTTACCCTTACCTTTATAAGGACAAAATTTGTGCGGTGGAATAATCAAGATGCATTGACCTCTAAAATCCAAGTCAACCATCTTTTCGGGGATATAGTGTTCGCAGTCTTTGTTCCGTCATTTTGCTTCCTCAATTTCAATTTAAGCCTGTCCCGGAATCCCTATCTAATGCAGACAGGGGAACCAGAACGTACCCCCAAACAGGCTAAACTTTTATAAGCTCCTTTAGATAATATATCCTCAGTTCAGTATCTTCTCTAAATCTCGAAATAATATCATCGCTGTCATTTTCTTTCAATAGTGGATTCCAAATTAATTCCAAAACTCCAACCTCTCCTTCTGATAGCTCTCTTGCAAGATATTCCTCAGTGGTTTTTACAAAATTATCAAAATTTTTATTTTCACTCATTACAAATCCTCCTTTTTCAATCTAAAATGAAAATACAACACCTGAAAATAAAAGTCAAGTGTTATTTTACAAAAATGTAAATATATTTTTTGTTATCGTCGTGAAAAAGTTTTTTGAAACCAAATCAGAACATTAAACCTGACATTCATTACAAAGTGGAGGAAAAACTTTGATATGAGAAAGTATCAGGGCTATGTTCTATTTTATTAATATAGCCATATCACATTACCAGATTTTTCAGGATCATTGTCTATGTGAATAAAATTCTTACCAACTCCAATTCGATTAAATCCTGATAATCTTAAAGCATCGAGTATCTTAAATCTTGCTCTTGAACCATCAACAACCATATCAACTGCATATCCGCCCAAATGAGAAGAACTACTTTTGCCGCCTACTTCAACATTATGCTTATTGCATCTATATCCAGAACTTATTATAAATGGTACATCAGCAATTGTTCTTGCAGCTTGCAATTTCAGAAGGGTATTATCTTTCATTTTTTCTTTGCCACAACAAGAACAGGCAAAATCTGAGCGTTTAAAATTATTGAGTTTAACCATTATTTAGTATCCTTATTATCTGATTCCAAACCTCTTATAAGTCCGTCTAAAATATTCATCATTATTGTTCGTAGTAGAATTACTACATACGATTCTAAAACATTGTTCCACAGTCCTTTTGTCAATTTCCACTTTGCCAATCCTAAGGTACAAACAGAACCAATTCCGTAAAAGAATTTGTTGACAACATTACCAATCTTATCAAGCAAATCTTTTGTTATTAATTTTTTCAAGATTAGAGATAAAATTGCCCCTAATCCAGCAACACCTGCTAAAGCATACATCCATTCCATCATTCACTCCTTCTTTTTCATTGGAATCTTATAAGTGATCCCAATCTTTTTTTGTTCAAAGGGCAACTTACCCCTTATGTACTCATATTTATATAGAAACGAAATAGAGACATTTGTTAATACTTGAAAACTTATTTGATTGTAAGATGAAATTGCGTTTTCACTAAAATTACTTATAAAATCTGTCTTACTAATAACCTCAACATCGGCAATTCCAATATTGAAATGAAAATCAGCAAGATTCAAACCTAAACTAAGATTATGTTTAGGTGAACCGAAATCATTGTGTCTTAATGTATATCCAGTAGTAAATAACTTATATTTATACCGGCAATCAAATTGATTATAATTGATATTCCTTGATTCTTTCTTTACGACTTTTTCGTTGACATATAACCAACCAAAAAATGTGTTCTCAATCCATACCTCTTTATCATTATAACACATCCCATCTTTTCGCATTTGTTCAATTTCTAAATGATAAATTTTAGGTTTGTGGATAGAGAATGAATATTCATAGTCAGAAGGATTAGGTTGAATTATTGCCGTCCTATCTGAATAAGTAATTGTCATAGACATTGCCATTAACCATGTAAGCCAACCCATTAATTTTTGAACCAATCATAAATAGTTTTCCCTACTATGACAGTAATTGCAGACCATGTAGCAGATAGACCTTTTGTAACTCTTCGCCGAAATTTCGTATTTTTCATAACTATATGGACCAATCCCAAACTTTCAGGGTTTGAATCATCACCATTTAGACAAGTATCAATTTGGTGTACTTTGTCTTTGATATATTTCATATCTAAACCAAGTTCTGTCATACTATATTTTCTAGATGGCACTTTAAATTCCTATCACTACAATTATTGAACATAACACTGCTAAAACAATATCACCTAAACTATCCCGCCTCCAGCGTCTGATTGTACCATATTTCCTTCCTACAATCATCAAATCACCTTTATTTTTGTAACAAAACTGGTATACTTCATATAGAAATGCTGATAAAGTGATTATAAATACAATCAATCCGGCACTAAAATTAGTCCATAAACATAGAAACTTAGCACCCAGCCCACCGGCAAGGCAATGGAAAAATCCCCAGAAGTTCCGGCAGAACATATCATAGATTAATTCTCTTAGATAGTTAAACATTTTCCCACCAAATCATAGGTTTTCTGAATTATTTTATCACTATCACTAATATCAATCCCCGGTAAGTATTCTTTCATCAAAGCAATATATTTATCAAACCATTTTTGATTATGTTTATTCCCAGGAGGATTAATATCTATATGGGCAATTTCATGTAACAACAAACGAAAAGGATTTGTACCAGCAAGTCCCCAGTCTATTATCTTCCTCTTTTGCCAACAATAACCTTCTGTACTTTTAGGTTTTAGTTTGATTATCCAACCATCAAATTTTTTTATTGCGAATTTCATATCAAAAACTCAACAACTCCAAAATAAATTCAAGATCTTCTACAATACTCGGACGAACAGATTTATAGAACCTACTGTCCGCCTCCCTTATTAATAAACTAAGAATATCAAAAACTTCTGAATCAATAGTTTCAAATTCACCGGAAAGTTTTGTCTTTATAGATTCTAAATATCCTATGGTTTGAACTTTTTTAGCTGCATAAAATTTACTTTCTAATAAAAGAAGTTCATCAAGAGTTTCAAATATTTCAGAATCAATAGTTACTTCCTCTGGCAATGTTACCACTACCGTTACTTCACCAGTAAGCAGTTGTGACATAGTAGCCTCATTTTCAGCCAGTTTCTTATCAGCCCTGTCAGCACTAATCAGTCCTGATAATTTCCAGTTAAGCACATTCTTGCACTCGGCAGCCAAATCAAATATCTTCTCATACTTCAATTTTTGGCTGACTTGCTGAGGAAACAATATTGCTGAAAACAAAAACAGCAACACAATTAACAGTAATTTTTTCATATCATATCTCCTTTAAAATTTACAATTTTTGAATTACAAATTGTAGTTCATCAATATCCATGTTGTTTGTGCCTGTAGTGTTCTGTATGGCAAACCATATCACATCAGTATCAGAAACAGCAATAATACCACAACCAGACCATGATCCTACATCGTTATTAGGAAACTTTCTAATGCTTTTATGGTCAAGTGTCTTTTCGTGATATATCCCAAACTCAAAAGTATCAGCAGCGATAGCCGAACCGCTCGCTGTCCAAATAATACTATAATCACCTGCACCATCAGTTCCAATTATGAAGCAACTACCAAGAGCATAAGTCCCCGTAGCATCATCATTTGTATCCCAAGCCTTATCTATTGTATAATTATTTGCGTCAACACTTTCTTGTACCTCAAAAATATCATTATAATTAGTTGTTCCTGTAATTGTAATAACTTGTCCAGCAGTTAAAGTATGAGCGGCAGTGACAGTAACTTTTGTTGTAGCACCAGCATCGTAAGTAGCATAAGCTGTAATATCACTTGCAGTTTTTCCTGCACCGAAAGTAATCTTTGTAGAGAGATGCCCTGAGCTAAATCCTGTATAACCGTGCCATGCATTTTGCGTATTTATGGTATAAGCCGCACCAGCCGCCACATCCATTTCACCATGAGTAGATTCACTTCCAATAACATCAATATCACCAGGAAATGTTATTGAGGGTGGTGAAACACTATGGTCTACTTTAAACTGACCAAGAAGCAATAGAGGTAAAAGAAATAAGAAAATTAACTTTTTCATTTATTTAGTCTCCCAGTTAGTGGCATCAAAAGCCACAAATGTTATGTTAGCACCAGATATTAATGTTGTTGCTGTATTTACACCAGCTCCTAAGTTATCTCCTGCTGCTGGAAAGATTTCAAGAGTGTTTGCACCATTATTAGCAATAAACACCTCATATCCTGCAACTGCAGTGGGCAACGTAACAGCATCATTATCTGCACCAACAACTGACACTTCATTAATGTCGGAAGTTAAAGCACCATCACCCTGTCCACCAGGATTGACTGCAGTTATACCAGCAGTTACGCTTCTTTTTACAAGCCCCGTAAAGGTTGGATTTGCCAAAGGTGCTTTTGCATTTAATTGTGCTTGAATCAATCCAGTTACATCACCGATATAAGATATTTCAGCAGCTACAACACCTGTAACGCCATCAAGGATATTTACCTCTGCACTAGTCAATGTTCCAGCAAGTCCACCTAATAATGCCCACTGATTCGCAGAAATGGTTGTAGCATCAATAGTCTCTAATTCTTGGAACTCAGTAAGTGTAACCGAAGCACCATCTAACGGTGTATTAATTTCCGCTGCCGATGCTGATATATCCTGTACTTGTGAAATATTAGTAATTGTAATATTGTCAGCAACATCAGCATCAGGAACATCAGTACCATCAGCACGATAAACATATTTAGTGGCAATAGTCAAATTCCCAGGAAAGTCAGCCGCTAAAGTTGAGCCTACAATAGTTAAAGCGTCAGCATAAGAGCCACCAGCGTAAGCTTGCAGAGCAAACTCATCACCATCGGCAATTAAAATTTGCCACGTGTCTGGATTATCTGCTCCTGCATCTGCTTCTAAAATGAGAGCCATAGCTGCATCTACAGCCCCTTGAAATGTCCATGCTCCAGTTACAGTTTCACCTTCGTCAAGCATAGCTATACTTGCTACGTCGGATAAATCATCAGAAATTATTTGGTCGCCTTCAATATAAAGTTTCGCTGCTCCTGTACCACTATTAGCAATATCTACATAACTTGCACCATCAACTGCAGGGTCAAGAAGAATATTACCAGCAAATTCTACTTCTGTAGTAATTACTTTAGCAAAGGATACATTAGCATCGCTGGTTACATCTTGATTGACTACTGCACTTGTACCCTCTATTGTCAACGTTGCGGCAGCATCATTGGCATTAACTAGTTTCATTAATCTTGTTGCTGTCTGTTCACCCTCAACCTCAAAAGTTTGTTTATCAAGAACAATAGAACCTGCAACATCTTCTGCCGTTACAGTAAAATTAAAGCCACCAGCTACAGTAAAGGATTCATACAATGTAATTGTATTTGCCTGAGTTACACCTGTGATTGTCGTACCTGTACCATTTACCGTGAAATGCTGGTCAATATTAAGTGTTTTTGTAGCTGCAATATTCAAACTTCCTGAGCCATTACTCAAATCAAAAGTATTAGAACCAGCTACAATAGTCAATCCATTAACAGTAGAAGCGGTTATCGGCATATCAAAGTCCATGCCAACGGTTGATTGAGTAGTTGACCATTGTAAAAATGCCAAGTTTGGATTTGCATTCTGTACTAATACCGCAGAATACGTTTCATTAACGGGAGTAGCATTATCATTTTCAGCATCACCAATAATTGAAAGTGTAGCCATAACATCATTAGCCAAAACCCCCGCTGTTATATCAGTATCGGTTTGCAAAGTAAGAGCAGTCAGAGCCGCCACAACATCAAGGTCTTGTGCAAGAACAGCATCTTGATCAGCTTCCAAAGTCAATGCCGTTGTATTAGCCGATTTAAGGATAATCTGTCCTTTATAACTTGTTAATGTAAAATCGCCTTCAACTACATTAACCAGCATATCACGCATAGTACCATCAACCTGATTCTGAATTGTGACAGTTGCGTCCTCAGCACCAGAAGTAGCCGTCACTAAATCAACGGCAATAGTAACATTTACATCGTCATCTGCACCAGTTTCATCTACATAATTTAATACAGGGTCATTATCGGAAATTGTGATGTCGCCAATTGTTAAATCTCCACCAGTAATAGTTCCAACTACTGTCATATCATTATCAGATAGGGTTGTATTAAGAACGTAGGCACCGTCAGTCACAGTCCACCACTTCATTCCAGCGTCATGGTCTGCTTCGGTTGTAGCGTGGAAGAAATCGCCTATTTTATAAGCTGAAATTTTTGCCGCTTCATGAGGAGTAGGAGCAGCTGCACCTATGGAATCCATAACTTCAAAAACTAAATCAACTGTCTGGCCAGTTTCGCCACTAGATGTTTCATCATCATTAAGCATAGTGAATAATGTATGAGCAGCATTTCCATTATCATCTACTACTTCCAATATTGTCCCTGGGTCTTCCGTCCCACCAATGGCAACATAGCCACTTTGGTCTATGACCATTACCGCTGAGCGGGATGTTGCTCCATTTGGTGTAATTTCAAAAACAAATTTCGTTCCTTCATCCGAGGCACTGAAATTTTCTGTTGCTTGAGCATATATAGCAGCGGTATTTTTAAAACTCGTCCCATTATAACCACCAAAAATGTAAATGCCTATTCTATCTCCACTTAAAATTGCGGATGGCGAAGCCTGAGTTCCTCTCGCTCGCTGAGTAAAAAATGCACCAGCATGTACTTCTTCGTCTGAGGAATAGTCAATAACTTTTATTATTCCTGTCCCTGATTCACCAACGACTAATAATTTTGAATCCATACTCGTCGTCCCGATACTAACTTTGCCTGAACTATCCACAACTACCAATTCATTAGGAGTCCCAGCATCGTCCCACAATACCCACTTATCACTCGCTACACTTGCACTGAAAGTATCTGTACCATCAGTCCAACTTGTGGTAGCCTCAAAGGTCACATTTCCAATCAATGAACTCGTTCCAACCACTTTGAAGTTATTATCACCAACATCTGTTTCATCACCGACAGACAACCCTCCAATAACATGAATTTCATTCCCGCCAGCGGTTAATACCATGTCAACGTTAGATACTATATCAAGGTCTGTAGAAACATTCATATAATCATTTGCACCATTGATTTCCAGTTTGTCAACTCTTGTATTTCCGCCTGTAATTGTAAGCAAATCAGATGAATGAGTCATAGTAACATCACTATTCCAATTAATCACACCAAGATTGCTCATTAAAAGATCATCCCCAACATCTACATCTCCAACAAAAGCAAGAGATGAAGTTGTAAGAGTAGCATGAGGAGTTAAGGTAAGATGGGTCACATACGACCCTGCTGAAGCAATATCACTGCCATAAGTTAAAACTCCACCATCGGCAAGATTCCATTTTGCTTCATCGCCTTGGTCGTCGCCTCGGTCAGCTTTCCATACAAACGGTAAAGCAGTACCATCAACATTAGCTTTATATTCCAATGCATCATTCGTGGATTCATCATAACCAACACTAATATCTTGTTCTAAACCATAATAAGTGAATTTATTATCTCCCTGATAAAAGTTTCCCCACTCTAAAGTTACACTTCCTAAATGGTCTGTATCGGCAGAACCAGGAAGAACATTATTTCCGGTTGGGTCAAGAACAATATCAGTAGCAGGAGCAATCTCTATATTCCCAGCACTTGAAGTTATTAATCCTGCCGTTGCTGTCGAAAAGTCTATACTTCCATCAGAAGCAATAACCGTAAAATTCGTTGCATCACCCGCCACAATGGCATCGGGCGTAGCATGTACTGATAATACCCTCAAAAGCGTACCATCTGTGGGTGTTCCTGAATCAGTGATCTTTACCACATTACCATCGGCAAAATTGCCTGTAGCCGTATAGGTATACATATCCGTTGTACCAGTGGCAGGAGAGGTGAAACTTATCCCTTCACCTACTTCAGTAGTTATAATATTGAGGATACCAGCTGCACCTGTAGCATCAAAACTCAATGCTGAGGCATTATTGTCTTTTAATTCCCAATCAGTAGCACCACTAGTGGTATTAATATCACCAGCACCTATATAGAGTGCATAATTATAAGTACCACCAGAAGCTTCAGTATATAATGCCAAATTTTGTGAATTTGTACCAGTACCAGTAAGTTCTACAAAAATACCATATTGAATCCTGCCAGAAGTAGCATTTGCTCCACTTGAATAAACTGCAAGAGGAACGCTTCCCCATGCTTGAGTAGTAACTACTTCAATTTTTACCAATTCACCACCAATAAGCGCATTATTATCTGAATCAATAAATAACCCAGTGCCACTGGTTACATCGTCAAAGTCCATGTACCACGCAGTTCCGGAGGTTGCATCGGATTCTATCGCTGTAGCAGTGCGGTCTATGGTTACAAAATCTGTACCATCTTCATCTATGATGAAATTCTGGGCAGCTCTTAATACAATTTCGAGATCACTATCTGGAACAAGAAGTAAATTCCCGCTTGCATTAATAGTAATTCTTGCCGTATCGGTGGTGTCCTGTATTAGCCAAATCCCCGCAATCCCAGTGGAATGCAAATTATGAATCTTATGTCTCAATAATCCATCTACACTACGTTGTAATCTTACCCCAGTTGTATCTGCATACAATCCTGAAATCAACATAATTATAGGAAGTATAAATCTAAATTTTTTAAACATTTAATTTCTCCTTTTTAGAAATTGGTTTTGAAAAACTGATTTTATAAATTCATCTTATTCTAATGTTCTGTCGCCCGTTTCTCTATCCAAGTTCCCGATTCTCGTCGTTCTTCAACAAAATCATCGTTAACAATACCTCTACGCCATGAACCGTCTACTGTGGGCAATCCCCAATAAACCCATTCGGTACTTGGTATTATGACGGATGAATTATTGAATTTTCCGCCCACCGCAATCCAAATCCCGGCAGAGCCATCAATCGTGAATGGTACACTCTCAGCCCCAGAACTGGAATCATCCCACGAATAAATAGTGAATTCATCAGTGCCAACTACATTCTCATAGCAGACAATCAGCATCCCCCTTTCGGAACCGCTCTCCAGATTCAATTCAGCGGACGGGTCGTCAATATCGGCAACTTTTATAAGCCTTATTTTTTCTGGTACTACCCAACCTACCATATCAGCCATAATTCACCCCCTATACTATATCTTTAAATATAGCCCTGAATTGACTTGTGTTCTTGACCTTGCCCCTGCCGATACTTACCGTATCACATTGAAATAATATCCTGAAGTCGAATGGAATTTGGTTGAAGTTCGAGGATAATTCCGCATAGCCGTCCACTCTTGATTCCTTGTATGTGTTTGTTGCTGAAAATGTGACATAACCGCACAAATCAACCCAAGTTCCTTCATGGTTTCTTGCCTGTGGTTTCCATTTCATTGTCGCCGTTCCCGTAGATACCTTCAGCATGACCGCTGCCTTAAAATAGCACCACAAAAGGGTCTGATATGTTATGGCAGGATGTTTCCCCACATCTGTGTAGCCCAATTCAAATTCATGTGAAAATAGCGCCGTATCCGTATCTTTTGCCGATATGCTGACCTCATCCGAATATTGTATACCGCTTTCGGTAAGATCTCCCGTCACCATAAAGACTGTAAAATCGTGTCCTAATTCCATAACTTCACTCCTTAATTTTTATGTCAATTGCAAGAAATTTCCCACTCTCGTCGGGATTCTCAAAATTGACAATTTCATATATTTTGCTTGAATATAATACCCTGTCAACAACACTGATGTCAATTACTGCGCAGTAAATCCTTGCATCACGTACCCAGGTGTTTTTATCAAGGTAAATTCTCTCACCACCACTGAGCCAATTTATCCTACATG
>JAUWBM010000015.1 GCA_030601705.1 Thermoplasmatota archaeon | reverse complement strand
CAGAAGAAAGAAGAACTGATGAAAACGTAATATATGTCGGAAGGAAACCGCCAATGAGTTACGTGCTTGCCGTAGTAACACAGTTTAGCAGTTAAACTGAAGTAGTTATTAAAGCTAGAGGCAGAGCAATAAGTACGGCGGTAGATGCGGCGGAAATTGTGAGAAACCGGTTTGTTACAGATGCAAAAATCAAAGAAATAAAAATAGGAACAGAATCTATCACAAACGAAGAAGGTAGAACATCTAATGTATCTACAATTGAAATATGTTTAGCTAAAAAGAAGAGCAAATAGATAGAACGGTAAGTCTACAGGATGATGTCTATATCTAGTTTTTTTGTAAGTTCTTTGTATCTGTTTCGAATTGTTACTTCTGTTACGCCCGCAACATCTGCAATCTCTTGTTGTGTTCGTCGTTCACCACAAAGCACTGTTGCGATATAGAGAGATGCTGCTGCAATACCTGTCGGACCCCGTCCACTGGTGAGTTCTTTATCTGCCGCCTCTTTGAGTATTTCTGTTGTTTTAGCCTTTACGTCGCCACTGAGCTTTAACTCACTGCAAAATCGTGATATATAGTCCTCTGGGGACGTTGGTATCAATTTTAATTCTAATTCACGGGCGACATATCTATAGTTCCTCCCGACATCTTTCCGTGACATACGTGCAATACTACTTATTTCATCAAGTGTCCGTGGCACACGACACTGCCTACATGCAGCATACAAAGCTGCAGCAGAAACACCTTCTATGCTTCTCCCTCTAACCAATTTCTTTGAAGCCGCTTTCCGATAGATCATAGCAGCAGTCTCCCGAACCGTTCTAGGAAGCTCCATGCCTGATGACATTCTATCAAGATTAGAAAGAGCAAGGGCAAGGTTTCTCTCTGTTCCATCACTAATTCTGGTTCTCGCCTGCCATTTTCTCATTCTAAATAGCTGCGCCCTGTTTTTGGTTGGAATAGATTTTCCGTAAGCGTCTCTGTTTGTCCAACCGATCATGGTACTGAGGCCTTTGTCATGAATGGTGTAGGTCATCGGAGCTCCTGTTCGTGCTCGTTTTTCTCTTTGATCGCTGTCAAATGCACGCCATTCAGGTCCATGATCAATTAGATCTTCATCAATAACAAGTCCACAGTCTCTACATACCAATTCAGCTCTGGAATAGTCTCTACTAAGATGTGTGCCCCCGCATTCAGGGCATTTAACAGTTTCTTCTATTTTTTGTTTATCTTTTTTGCTTGCCAATTAAATCAGACCTGTAAAACTCTATTAATCCACTCTACAACAAAAAGGAGGGATCTCCTTTATATAACTATTCTTACATAGATTTTCTGGCTAAAACCAAATTGGCAGTAATATTATTGTGGAAAACCTTGTTTTTCAATCCCTTTTTATCCTCCCAAAAACCTAGGGTTTTTTCATCTAAAACGTTGTGCCGATTCTCCAATAATCCCTTTTCTTCCTTGATTATTTTGCCTTAAGATTGCCTAACCAAATGTTGATGCTATCAAATCACCAACATAATGAGTTATAACTATCACTAATAAAGCAATAATCAGGTGTTCTGCAACCACTTTCCAAGGTTTTACCTTTTGTTCCTTAGCAATGTAAAAACTAAGCAAAGATAACACGGATAACCCCCAAATTACACCCACCACAATTGCTATTGAAAGCTCAAACAATATAACTGGAATAATAAATGTTAATGCACAAACAAATTTACAGGAAAAAGTAGAGATTGCCGATTCCCATGTCTCTTTCACAGTATGTTTATTTTCAGATTCTTCAGAGATGTGAATACCCAATGCGTCTGATAATGCATCTGCAATTGCTATTACCAGTATACCGCCAATAACCACAGGTTTTGAGTGGGTTCCAGAATGTAACCCTACCATTAATCCAAGCGTTGTGATTATTCCAGAGGTTAAACCAAAGCTGAATCCTATTTTTAGCGAATGTTTCATCATAATAGTTTAACATCTCCAACTTAAATAACTTTTTTAGTGTCTGAGCAAATTCGCACAATGTCTGCATGATTTTTTTATTAGATTGTAAAAGCAAATTCTCTCACTTTTCAATACCTTTTTATAGTTTCAAATAAAATCTTCCAAATATGGCCAAGCCACTATCAAAAGAAACTATACAAAAAATACGTGAAGAAGTCCTCAAAGGTAAAAGCAAATACAGGGTTGCAAAAGAAATGGGATTAACTGAATTTGTTGTTTACTCTCATACAACTGATCTACCAAGTATTAACTTACGAGAACCATGTATCAAAGGTAAATCTCTCGAACTCCTACAAAGATTAATGGAAGAGGGTTATGTCCATTCAAATATTGATACACACAATACACTTCGCAGATTAAGGAGGTATCTCCCGATGATCCAACGAACACGGGTAGAGGGAAAGGCGATATATTACCTCAGTGACAAAAACAAGATAGCACTGCAAGCAATGATGAAAACAAAGCATTCAAAGATAATCAGTTATCAGGAGCTTAAAAGCATCACCAAAGTCTTTGGAGTAAATCTGGATAATGGTGAAAAACAAAGTTATGTCAAGTTTAAGGACCGGAGAGCTTTTCCAATAATACGTAAAAAGACAGGTGGATTTCTTTCAAGTAATCGGAAATCACAGGCAAGTTTGGATGATTTTATAGACGAAACAGGTTTCCTTCGTAAAAACCATTCAGAAAAACGGCAGAAAGTACAACACCCTCAGCAGGATTCTCTCCTCAAAAAAATTGATTCCTTCGTAGAATTTTGCATTCGGAACTACTGAGAGGAGCGGTTCTGAATTAAAAATTTACCAAGAAATCGTCAATTTCCGTCTGATTCTCCTTAGAAACTGACCCGCATATAATTTTATTTTTTCATTGATTCCTAGAGACAGGTTGCTTACTTTTTCTTTCTATAACAATCGTACAATTGGTCACTAACGCACCTATTACTCCAAGAGCTGCGAGCCAGGGAGCAATAATAGCGCCTACCACTCCAATTGTAACAGGGACCTCAAGGAGTGTTCTTCCTTTTTCATCTTTTATAATGATTCTTCTAACGTTTCCCTCATGGATTAATTTTTTTACCGTTTTTATAAGATCATCTGATTTTATTGTAAACTCCTCTCTTGTAACATCTTTTACAGAAACGCCACAAGATGAACAATAGTTTGCATCTGCTGCTAATTTCACTCCACATTCCTTACAAAAAGCCATTTTTCTCCCTCAATTTACAATTTTATAATAGCTATTTCTTTATAAAACATTACTACATTATCTGTTATGATTTAAGCTACACGAAGGCAACATATGAGACCAAGATATAGATTTCCTCTCAATAGGCGATACTTTCATACAAAACCTAGAATAGACAAGAGGGATATGACAATTCTAAAGAGGAAAATTGAAGTCATAAAACAAAAAAAGCATAAGAAAGAGCATGAGGGGCATTTTCTTTAAAATAAGATAAAAGCGACTTTTTTCACTGCTTCTTTGCGTAACGATACTCGATACTGCAACTACCTTCGATACTTACCATGCACGGACCAACTGGGGTACTAGGTGTACATTTATTTCCAAATAAAGGACATTCTTGAGAAGATATTAATCCTCTTAATACCTCTCCACATCGACATCCTGCAGGTTCGTTAAACTCTTTACCGCTTAAATCCTGAAGTTTGTCTTCATATCTTTTTCGCGCATCATAGTCCTCAAACTTATCTCGTAGCTTTAGACCTGACTTAGGTATAACAGGAAAACCTCTCCATTTTACATCTACTAATTCAAAAACTTCATTTATTGCCATTTGAGCTTTAATGTTACCGTCTTCCTTTACTGCACGTACATACTCATTTTCAACTGCAGCTTCTCCACGTTGTATCTGATGAACAAGCATCCAAACAGCCATCAGGAGATCAAGAGGTTCAAAACCAGCAATTACCTGAGGAACATCATAATCCTTTGAGATAAACTCGTATGGTTTTAATCCTATGATTGTGGAAACGTGACCTGGTTCAATAAAACCATCGATCTTTAATTCCCCCATATCCAGGATAGCTTTTAAAGCAGGTGGAATTATTCGATGACAACTTAAAATTGAGAAATTAGATGGAAGATCTTTGATTAATACTGAAGCTGTAGTAGGAGCAGTCGTTTCAAAACCTACAGCCATGAAAACAACGTCTTTATCCTTACGATTTTCAGCAAGATTTACAGCATCTTCTATACCATACACCATTTGAACGTCATAGCCTTCTGTTCTCATACTTTGCAGAGAGTATTTTTCTCCTGGAACTTGTATCATATCTCCAAAAGTTGTTACAACCTTGCCCTTTCTTGCCAGAAGCAGCATCTCCTCAATTTCCCTTGGAGTTGTCACGCATACTGGACAACCAGGTCCCTGACCTATATCTATACTACATTCTCTGAACAAAACATCTAAGCCGTTTTTAACAAGTGTATCCTGGTGTGTTCCACAAACATGCATAAATTTAAGATTTACATCCATTTTTTTTATCTTAGAAACGATTTCATTAGCGATTTTTTTATCACGAAGTGAAAACACTATGCCTCCTCCTCAGAAGATAACATTTCTCTGAATAAATCCAGTGTTTCATTGGCTTCTTTCTCATCTAATACTTGAATTGCAAAACCAGCATGAACTAAAACATAATCACCAATCTTAACATCTACGAGAGACACATTTGCCTTGCGTTTTGTACCGTCTCCGTAGTCAATGGATGCATATTCTTTTTTCTTATCGAGTGACACTATTTTACCAGGAATTGCTAAACACACAATCCGACTGTAATTTAGGTTACATTATAAATTTTACCTATAGAAACTGTAATGCCAGTTATTTAACCGCCAAAAACTGTTTTGGTTAGCCACATAATCAATATTCCACACATAAAAACTAGTATGGTTGCCATAGATTTTTTAATATCGAGTTCCTTTTTGATCTCAGGTATTAAATCCGTCACAGCGATATAGATAAAACCACCTGCCACAAATGGCAATAAGAACGCAACAGATTGTTCAACTCTTTTTGGATAAATTCATCGCCTCTTTTAAGTCTTTTCAGTTGTATAATTACCTGTCATTTCCTGTCAAATCATATCAATGCTTTTTCTTTAAACTTACCATTCTTTCAAATAAAATGCGTTATGTTATTTTATCTCTGTAGAGCTTTTGTGATAGATTTGAAATCTTGTATCAAAACGTCTTTCATATTAGGATTATACACAGCAGCCGCAGGATGGTATAATGGAATTATCCTTGCGTCAAAAAGTAAGTTTTTAATGCGAAATGTCTTCCCATGAATCTTCCCTATTTTCTCTGCTTGAAAACCAAATTTATCAAGAACATATGATGATGCAAAGTTTCCAAGGGTGCCAATAACTGATAGTTGAATACACGTAATTTGTTTATTTAAATAAGGTGTACATGCTTTGATCTCCTCCCCCAACGGATCTCTATTTTTTGGTGGCCGGCATTTCAAGATATTGGTTATGTATACATCCTTTCTCTCAAGCCCCACGGAACGTAATAGTTCATCGAAGATCTTGCCTGCTTTACCAACAAATGGCCTACCTTGAATATCCTCATTATAGCCTGGAGCCTCCCCTATAAACATCACTTTAGCAGTAACAGGACCTTCTCCAGCCACAGGGTTGTTTCTTGTTTTCCATAAACCACATCTTCTACAATTTGCCACATCCTGTTCCATCTGCTTTATTTCTTTTTCAATTTCAGGTAATGAAATCATTGATTTCCCCTTTCTGTCATCGTTTTCCAAAATTTAAAACATAGCTTTCTCAAGAACCTTCCTAATCAATAGCAAAAAAACAATAGATTTAATGAAATATTTTTAAACATCATAACATTCTCTTTAAATTGTATCGAAATGAAAAGGGAGAATTGTCCTTTTTGTGCGCATAGATGGATAAGAAATTCAATAGAGTCGCCCATAGCATGTCCTAACTGTCATAGAAGATATTATGATAGAGAGGAATTGGAAGAAAGGAAGAAAAAAGAAATATTAGAGAAATAAAACTTTTGTCATTTAACGTTACAAAAGTCGGGTAGTCTTTATTCAAAGAGCTTTTTGATACGAATTACGATTTCCCTGCTTACGCTTAAATGCCCCAAGAAATTCCATAATGCCAATTCACTCTTTGCATGGTATTAAACAGAGGAATTTCAGAGTTTCTTTACCTATATTTACAAACTGATGCCACTCCATTGCTGGAACAAAGAAAATATCTCCCGCTTTAAATGGTTCCTCACTAGTTTTATCCCGAGTAACACCATTTCCTTCTAAAATAAATACTTCATGTTCCCAGTCATGTTGATGTAATGGGGTATATCCCCCTGATTTAATTTCAAAAAGACGCATGGCAAAATTCTCAGCACCATCTTTTTTTGAAATAAGCCATCTCAGCTTCACATCTTTTACCCCAGGTTCGGCAGGTTCTTCTAATTCTACTTCTGTATGATGCACATGTTTCACAAATATCACTCCATTTTTAGATCTGTTTTAACTTAATTCTGAATAGCTTTAATCTTTATGATAATTTTCAATGGCTATTATGTAATAATATTGGCTACAAGTGTACTACAATGCTCGTGTTCTTTAGTAAGACCGCCAAATTAAGATTAACCCCCCTGCATCTTGTGGTGGAGTAAGTTCATTCATTGCTTGATGTAGTCTTATAAAATTGTAATAAATCCTATACTCCTCTGATATCTGGCGTGTGTTTTGAGAAAACGGAATCCATTTTCTGATATTTTGAGAGATATTAAAAATCATTCCATTTCAAAAAAACTAGAAATAATGGAGCAGCGATTACCTATAATTCCCGGGTGAAAAAGTGAAAATAAAAAACATAAAAATTGGTGTACTAAGAATAGAAGGAACAAACTGTGAACAGGAGTCATACGATGCATTCAAAAGATTAGGAGCAAATCCTGAATTCCTCCATCTAAAACAATTATTAGATATAGATTGTAACGAGGATGAAAAAAGAGATGTCTTCGACTACCAATGTTTGATGATACCCGGAGGCTTTTCAGCTGGCGATTATATCAGAGCAGGGGCCATATTTGCTGCACGAATCAAAAGCAAATTGCAAAAAAAATTAACAGAATTTGCAAAGCGAGAATATCCAACACTCGGTATATGTAACGGTTTTCAAGTATTGATAGAACTTGGATTGTTACCCGGGATTGATGATGCTACTAACTCTTCACCTGAGGCTTGTTTGTATCTTAATGATTCCAATCGATTTGAATGTAGACCAACCTTGCTTAAGCATGAAAATAATGGTAAATGTGTTTTCACCTCAAAGATTCCTAAAAATGATATTAGATTAATCCCTAGTGCTCATGCTGAGGGAAAATTGTTATTCCCAATGGATAAACAGGAAGAATATCTAAAAAAATTAGAAGAAAACGATCAGATCGTATTTCGTTATGTTGACCCTGATGGCAGTTATGCCGGATATCCATGGAACCCTAATGGTTCTATCTCAAATATTGCAGGTATTTGCAATCATTGTGGAACTGTATTTGGTATGATGCCACATCCAGAAAGAACGTTTTATAGGCATCAGCATCCTGATTGGACAAAAACTGGACTTGGCAATACAATAGGAGATGGTCAGGCAATATTTGAATCTGTGTTGGACTATATTTCTAAAAGGTTTTGAAATGTCGAGGGTTGTGACCTGTTTATTGGAACATAACGGCAAACTTCTTATTTTGAAGAGAAGTGACAAGGTAAGAACATATAAGGGATTATGGGGGGGTGTAGCAGGTTATGTTGAAGAAAATGAAGTTCCCTATGAAACTGCTGTCAAAGAAATCGAGGAAGAGGTAGGTATTGAAAAAAATGATATACGATTGATTAAAAAAAGTGACCCAGTGAAATTTACAGATTGTTATAATGGGAGAAAATACGACTGGATAATATATCCATTTTTATTTACTATTGAGAAAAAAGACAAAGTGAAAATAGACTGGGAGCATACCGAATTTAGGTGGGTTTTTCCTTCAGAAATAGAGAATTATAATACTGTTCCACACCTAAAAGAAATCATTTCAAAAATTTTCAAATGAATGTATCGGATGGGGAAGCGTGGAGGAGGTAGTGAGGAGAGAGAGAAAAAGTCCCCCATCCGTTGAAATATATATCAATTTATGAGTATATAAATTTTTTTATATAAAATTATGAAGTATTAAGAAATTATTGCTTTTCATCTAGCATGTCTAATATGGTTTCAATTTGAGAATAGGTTTTTTCAATAGGCTGAGCGGTATCAATAATATGCCAACCCCTAGCCAGATCTAAAGCCTTTCCCCTAATCTTGACAAGAGCATCATATGTCTCAAACATCTCCGTTTCATTTCGCCTACTAATTCTTTTTAGCAACACTTCTGGAGATGCATCCAAAAAAAACATGTACTCGGAGGTAGGGACCAATTTCTCAAAAACTTTGTATGCTAGTCTGCCTGAAACTTTTGGAAGATAGGCAATCCCCATGAGATATCTAACAATAATAAGTGTATCATGTTTAGGTTTGCGATAATATATTCTAAGTGAACGAAGGACATCCAAAGCATAGAAAACAGAGGCTTTCAATCGATTAATTTTGCCTTTACCTAATAATGCTTTTTTTGCTTTTATTCCATAAAAATTATCTGATTCAGGATGGGAGCGAATAATAACCTTTTTGCCTTTTTGCTCGTATCGATTACTAATCAATTGAGCATGAGTATCTTTACCGACACCATCGAGTCCATCAACTATTATCAGATGCATGTAACTCACACCACCATCACTATCCAATACAAGGTGGCCGTTACAAAAGGCACTGAGAGATTATCCAAACCCATGGGAGTTATACCTTCAACAATTGTTGAAATACCTGCAATGAATAATAGCAAAGCTAATGTCTCAAATATTAGATGAGGAACGGTTGAAGAGAACATCTGGTAATAGATTAAAGCAATGACCATCAAAACAAAGGTAAAAACAAACATGGCAATTGACCCTACATAACTTTTCACATCTTCAAATACCTGATATTTCTTCTTACCGTATTTAATACCAATAAGCGAAGCAACTCCATCACCATACGACATTGCAAGAATACCGATTGCAATTGTTTCTTTTGCGTCAAAAAAGAAATATGCTAAGACAGTCCATGCTATGGCATAATAGACCAGTCCTAAGCCATGACCTGATTCAGATGTTTTGCCTCTTATAGATTTAATAGGAGAGTAGCGGCTCATTAAAAAAGTAAAAAGAATAAAGGGACCTGCTGCTAAAAATATCATAACTTCACGTGTCTGAAAAATGGGTAATAGAAAGGCGATATTGCCCGTCATAATATGAAGGATTTTTCTGCTTGCCATTGGATCTCTCTTAGAGAGAATTTTTTCAGTAAAAATAAGAAGAGCAGCAACATAGAGGTAAACAAGTACTACTCCAACTATATCACTTTGAAACATACACTTTTCGCCTTACCCTGTAAAAGCTCCAATCAAGAAAGCAAGAAGACCTACAAACAATGCCGTTAAAGTAAATTTCCTATAAAATTTCATATTTACCTGCTTCTTAAAAATTAACTGTAAAGATGTAGCTAAAAGCATAGTATCCGTAAGTAAGATTAGTACAAGATAGTAATAATTCCGATAGTAAAAAGTATAACTACTTATAAAGAATGGAAGGAAACTGAGAACAATAGCTACGATGTAAAA
Source organism: Thermoplasmatota archaeon (assembly GCA_030601705.1). Taxonomy (GTDB): domain Archaea; phylum Thermoplasmatota; class E2; order DHVEG-1; family DHVEG-1; genus JAGLML01. The sequence continues at coordinate 26,555 of JAUWBM010000015.1, read as the reverse complement.
AAAAGCAGAGAGCATATTTGACTTGCGAATACCAATGTAATTTGGAAATGATTTCACTCCTTTTTCTTTGTCTCCTTTAAAATCCATCACGTCTTTCATTATTTCTCTGCCTGCACCCGCGAGAAAAGCAATAAGAGCAACAATAAAAATTGCAGGAGACAAGTTTATTACGAAGGCATTTTCTTTAAGCATTGCAGCCCCTCCAAAAATAAATGGAATGGCCATGACATAGGCTATGAAGAAGTTTCCAAGTAATTTTATCTTTTTTAAGTGAGTGTCATAGAGTATAGCAAAAAGTGCTGTAACAATGGCAATAATAAAACAGGTAAGATTGACGAAATACGAGCAGACAATGCCGAGCGGAAAAAATACAGTAAACAGATATAAAGCTGTTTTTGGAGAGAGATCCCCTCTAACCAAAGGCCTATCATCTCTCTTATTTTTTTTATCAATTTCTAAATCATAATAATCATTTAAGGCAAACGTACTCGCCTCAAGAAATAACGCAGTAAAAAATGTAAGCATAAACTTATCAAAAACAGGAAATGTTTTCTCTGCTATCAAAGATCCAACAAGTATTGCAATAGCAATCATGATGCCATGCTCCAATCGCATGAGTTCCCAGATAGCTTTGAGTTTTTTCATTATTCACTGGAATAATGTAATTAATTATAAACTTTTGATGTTAAATAATAATTTTTATGGGAAAGTTTTTAGCATAAGATAATCATTACAAACAGGAGTAAAGTTAGGTGATTTAGATGGAATATAAGATATCGGGAGATAATTTACAGTTGGTAACTCTTCAAATAGATCCTGGTGAAAAAATCTTTGCTGAAGCGGGCTCAATGGTTTATATGAGTGCAAATACTAATATGGAAGCAAAAATGAGAGGAGGGCTTTTGAAGGGAATAGGAAGGAAATTTGCTGGGGAGACAATATTTCTCACTGAGTTTACATCTGCAGGAGGAACGGCTCTTGTATCTTTTGGTGGTAACGCTCCTGGTACAATAAAACCGATAGAGCTATCAACAGGCAAAGAATTTCTCGTTCAGAAGGATGCTTTCCTTGTAGCTGAGGATTCAGTTGATATGAGTATAGCTTTTCAGAAGAGACTTGGAGCAGCGTTTTTCGGTGGAGAGGGATTCATACTTGAAAAATTGTCAGGAACTGGCACAGTGTTTATTCATGCTTGTGGTGATTTTGTCGAGTTTGATCTTAAGCCAGATCAGGTTATGAAGGTTGATACAGGCAGTGTGGTAGGCTGGGATGGCACGGTAACCTATGACATCCAGCGGGTGAAAGGGATAAAAACAATGTTTTTTGGCGGCGAAGGAATCTTTTTAACTACTCTAAAAGGACCGGGCAAAGTAATTATTCAATCGATGAGTCTTGGTAATCTTGCAACAGCGCTTGCTCCATTTATGCCGCAGCGCAGTGGTACCTCTGGAGTTCAGGGCGGTGTTGTCGGTGGTATATTAGGAGGACTTACAAAATGATTAAAGGATTGCTAGCGGCTTTGCTAGCGGCTTTAATCGTTGCAGGTATAATTATCGGGCTTTTCTATTTACTTTTTTCTGGTGTGCTTGTATGGCTCGGAGAGATTTTCGTTGCAGGGATTATAGTTGGAGCGATAATTTTGTTTGCTATCATTTTTATCTTTGCCGTCATAGTGTTTTTCGCATTGTTCTATTATATGGCAGAGAAAAAACCTGTTGTAGAACCTGGTGAATACAAGCTAGATGAGGAAAAAGGAAAAAATGAGTAACTAAGCAATTCATCTCTCCCTCAATTTTTCTTTTTTAGATTAGCTTATAAAAATGATTATTTCTGAGGCTCAATAATTATTTTAATAGAGCTTTTTGCTTCAGCCACCAATTTGAAACCTTTAGATACTTCTGAAAGTGGAAACTTATGAGTGATCATATCTATAACCTCCACTTTTTTTGATTTGATAAGATCAATTGCTTTGGTTATGTCTTTTGGACTTCCAGCATATGTAGAGACCATTTTCACTCCCTTGCTCCATAGGTCAAACAAGGGAAATGGTATTTTCACGCTGGGTTCTGTCGGTGCAAAGAAGAGAATTGTTCCACCACGGTCAACTGATTGTAGAGCTTGTTTTACCGCAGAAGGCACTCCTGCACAGAGAACGACAAGATCAGCAAGTTTTCCGTTGTTATGTTTTTTTACTTGTTCCGGGACATTTTCTTTTGCATGTATGGTCGCATCAGTACCCATTTTTTTTGCTGTTTTTAACCGATAATCGTTAATATCTGTAGCTATAACTCGACCTGCACCCAATGCTCGTGCAAGTTTTATTTGTAGCAATCCAGCGATGCCGCTACCAATGATAAGGACGCTTTGTCCTGGTTTCATCTCAGCAATTTGCATTCCTCGTACAACACAGGCCAACGGTTCAATAAAGACACCCTCATCATAGGACATCTCATTAGGAAGAAGAAATATGCCCTTATCGACATTTATTTCTGGGACTTTCAGATATTCTGCAAAACCTCCAGGATAAAAATTTGTAGAATGTAGTGTATCGCAGAGTGTATGTTGATCATTTAGACAATATCTGCAATTGTTACAAGGAACATGATGAGAGACAAATACTCTATCACCAACCTTGTATCTTTTTACGTTTTTCCCAACTTCTACAATGTCTCCAGACATCTCGTGGCCAAGTACTCGAGGCGCTTTCTTGATACGGTACCATTCCATAACATCGCTGCCACAAATGCCACTAGACTGAACTCTAACAAGCAGTTCATTATCGTTTATTTCAGGTACCGGCATTTCTTCTATACGAACATCACTGTTATTGTAATACATTGCAACGCGCATTTTTTTCATAGTGTTACATTCCAGATTATAATCACTTTGTTCGATAGATTTTATTGAGGTAATAAAGTCAAATTAAAATGTCTATTTTTTATTGGATTTAAATATTTCAAAAGCCTCTTTTGGTGTTGCTTTTTTGTGTATTATTGCATTTACTGCCTTGATCATTCCAACTGGATCAGTGCTTTGGAAAACATTCCTACCCATGTCTACACCAATTGCTCCTGCTTGCAATGCGTCATAAGCCATTTGTAATGCATCTTTTTCTGGAATCTTTTTGCCCCCTGCAATAACAATTGGAACAGGACATGTTTCAACGATATGTTCGAAATCCTTACAGTAATATGTTTTGACAATGCTAGCACCAAGTTCGGCGGCCATCCGAGAAGCAAGCGAGAGATATTTCGCATCCTTTCCAAGGCCACGGCCAACAGCTGTTACCGCAAGAACAGGAATGCCATATCGATTTGCCTCATCGATTATTTGGGTAAATCCAAGAAGTGTGTCTCTCTCAAAAGGTTGACCAACAAGGATAGAGAAAGCAACTGCGGAAACATTAAGTCGAATGGCGTCCTCCATCGATACAATGATACCTTCATGAAGTAGATTTGTTTCGTTGAGAATGCTAGTACCCCCTGATACCCTTAGACATATAGGTATATCTGTTTCTGGAGGTATGTAATTCCTTAAGCCCCCTCTTGTTGGCATGAGAACATCAGCATAAGGCAATAGCGGTTTTACCATTTCGTCAAGTTTTTCAAGTCCTGTTGTGGGTCCCATAAAATACCCATGATCAACAGCAAGCATAACCGTATGTCCATCTTTTGGTTTGATTATCTTTGATAATCTGTTTTTCATTCCCCAATCCATACTAAATTGCCTCCGTTCTCTCGGTAAATAGATGAGGATTATATAAACTATTTCTACAAAATTATGAAATTATAATGCCGTGTAACCGTCTTGGCAAACCTTTTTTATTTGTTGTTGTATTATCGGTTTTTAATTTAAGGGAGGCATAGATATATGTCAGTTATTGAGAATTTAGAACCGAAACTTTTATGGAAACACTTTGACGAGATCAGGAAAATACCTCACTGTTCAAAACATGAGGATAAAATTAGAAATTATATTTTGGATTTTGCAAAACAACATGGATTGAAGTCAAAAACAGATAAACCAGGCAATGTTGTCATTTTAAAACCCGCAAGCTCTGGAATGGAAGATAGACCAGTTGTTATTTTGCAGAGCCATATGGATATGGTTTGTGAGAAAAACAGTGACGTCGATCATGATTTTACCAAAGATCCAATAAAACTCAAGCTAAAGGGCGATATACTTACGGCTGATGGCACAACTCTTGGAGCAGACGACGGCATCGGTGTTGCGACAACTCTTGCTATACTGGAAGATAAGACATTGAAACATGGATCCGTAGAAGCTTTGTTTACTGTTGATGAGGAAACAGGACTCACCGGTGCCTTTGCGCTGAAATCAGATATGTTAACAGGGAAGATAATGTTTAATATTGATAGTGAAGACTTTGGTGTAATAACAGTTGGATGTGCTGGTGGTGGGGATTCAAAAATATCGCTACCGCTAAAAACACAACCAACTGTAGGAAATGTAGTGAGCATGCTTATTAAAATCTCAGGTCTCAGAGGAGGGCACTCTGGTGTAGATGCTCATGAACAGAGAGGAAATGCAGTAAAACTCTTGGCGCGCATTTTATGGAAAACCTCACAAAATCATGACTTTTACTTAACAGATATCAAAGGTGGAGATAAACATAATGCAATACCACGTGAATCGAACGCTAAAATTTCCATTAGTAGCACAGATAGAAACAAGTTTATATCTGATTTAAAGGCTGAAGAAAAGGATATATTAGAGGAGATTAAACCCATCGATCCAAACTTTAAAATGGAAATAGAAGACATTGAAAAACTCGACACGGCACTCGGTAAAGACTCACAAGTAAAACTATTGAATCTCTTACACGGTCTTCCCCACGGCGTTGACAAAATGAGTTATGACATACCAGGCCTTGTGGAAACGTCTACGAATCTTGCAACGGTTTCTTTAGATGGGAATAATGCATTAATAGGTTTGAGTTCAAGGAGTTCTATTATGTCAGCTCTGCAAGATTTTCGCGACAGAATACATGCAATTGCAATGCTTTCCGGTGCAAAGGTTACTGAAGAAACACCATATCCTGGTTGGAAACCCAACCTGAAGTCGAATTTACTCGCCCTTTCAAAGAAAATCTTCAAAGAGATGTATGGTGAAGAACCAACAGTAGAAGCAATCCACGCTGGGTTAGAATGCGGAATCATAGGAGAGAAATTCCCAGGAATGGACATGATATCCATAGGACCAACCATTAAATACCCTCATTCTCCAGAAGAGCAAGTGCATATCAGCACAGTTGATAAATTCTATAAATATGTGCTGAAGATTCTAGAGGCTGTTTAAATTAAATAGTTCTTTCTTATTTTTATTTTATACGTTTTAGTAAATTCTATAAACAAAAATTAATTGCTACCGTGAATTTTAGTTTTTTACATGACAAACTACTAAAACAAAAAGCGTATTTTACTCCTTAGAAAAGCGGATATAATCTAGTGGTTATGATATTGGCTTCCCAAGTCAATCGCCCGGGTTCAAATCCCGGTATCCGCATAATTAGATTTATCTACCTTACTTAGTGTATCAATGAATGAAAAATACTCTTGTAGTTTGTTTTCCAAAAACCTACTAATAACAAGACCATGATCTCTAGCTTTCTTAACTAAATCTTCATCAACCAGAAGATTCAATGGTTTCTTGGCCATGCGCATAGATACGTATGATGCTATATACGTCTAACTACCAGAATGTGATAACATAACACAGGATTAAAACTCTACTTACCAATAACGTAACTCAGTTGCATGCCTATCTTCAACTACTTTAAAGTAATTTGAACAAAAAATATTTGTAACTCCATCCAATATCAACTTAATTAAATCTTAACATAGGAGACATTTTTGATGTCAAATAATGAAGTTATCACTCACTCAACAAGTCCTTCAGGTGAGAAATTCTCAATCCCACAGAAAGACGATTATGATAAGGAATTCCAACGCGTCGAACAACTTACAACCAAAGCGAGAGAGGAAAACAAAGAAATTGTAGTGGTCATGGGAGTAGGCTTTGTAGGCGCTGTTATGGCTACAATCATTGCCGATACCAAAGATGAAAAAGGGAATTACAGCAAATTTGTAATAGGTTGTCAGAGACCAAGCTTCCGAAGTTACTGGAAGATACCTCTGCTAAACCGTGGTGAATCACCTGTTAAGGCTGAGGATCCTGAGGTAGACGAACTTATTTCAAGAAGCGTGCTGGATAATAAAACCTTAATTGCTACTTATAATAGTGACTGCCTGAAATTAGCTGACTGCGTTGTTGTGGATGTACAGTGTGATTTCACCAAAAAAGATCTTGGTAAAATGAAGACAGGTGAGACTGATATGGCTGCCCTTGAAGAGACTATACGAACCATTGGGCAAAAAATTCAATCTCATTGTCTAGTGCTTATTGAAACTACGGTGGCTCCTGGTACTACCGAGTTTGTAGCCTGGCCCATATTAAAAAAAGCCTTTAATCAGCGAGGAATACAATCTGAACCCTTATTGGCTCACAGTTTCGAAAGAGTCATGCCCGGAAAGGAATATGTCGCTAGTATCCGTGATTTTTGGCGTGTATGTTCCGGATGTAGTACTGAGGCAAGAGAACGTGTAGAAAAATTTCTTCGAGAGGTACTCAACACGAAAGATTATCCTCTTACAATCATGGACAGACCAATTGAATCGGAAACAACGAAAATAGTAGAGAATTCCTACCGCGCAACGATTCTAGCTTTTTTAAATGAATGGAGCATTTTTGCAGAGCGAAATGGTGTAGATTTAATAAAAGTTATCAACGCAATTAAAGTGCGTCCCACACACAGTAATATTATTTTCCCTGGACCGGGCATTGGCGGGTATTGTCTGCCCAAAGATGGTGGCTTGGGATACTGGGCCTATCGGCACATTCTCGGATTCGAAGATGGTGACAGTGTTTTTAAAATCACACCACAGGCAATCGATATCAACGATACCAGGGCTTTGCATGTTGCAGAACTCACGCGTGACGCCCTTCGTAATATGGGAAGATATATAGCAGGTGCTGATGTCCTATTATGCGGTGCCAGCTACCGTCAAGATGTTGGTGATACTCGGTATAGTGGCAGTGAAATAGTTGTGCGTAAACTTACCGAAATGGGAGCAGAAATGCGTGTTCATGACCCTTATGTTGAACATTGGTACGAATTTGAAAAACAAGATATATATCCTGCATCTGGACATTCATGGTCACGATTTTTCCGTAATCAGGATGAATTAATGAACTTGAGTGTTGGTAAAAATTTATCTGAAGAACTCAGAGGGGTTGAGGCAATGATTTTAGCAATCCCGCACATGCAATATCTCAACCTTAACCCTAAGGATATTGTTTCATGGGCTGGGAGTCCCATTGCTGTTATTGATTGCTTCGGTATTCTGTCTGATGATAATATTAAACAATATTTTCAATTAGGCTGCGAAGTCAAAGCGCTGGGGCGAGGGCATATACAACGGATAAAAGAGGAAGTTCGAAAATCTTCTAATTAGCTCCTGCACTAAATAAGTGTTTAAAAGCTCCGTAGTTTTTTTGGAATCTCTTCGATGTTTCTAAGAGTAAAATATTTATCTACATCTACGTTAGAGGTAAGCAAGTTTTCTCCAGTTGGAGACGACTTCCCAAGTTAATCGCCCGGGTTCGAATCCTAGTATCCGCATGGATTAGTTAAAGTAAATGGAGTTGTAAATAGTAATGAAAAAAACCGTAAAAATAGGAGATAGAGTTCAAATAATTTTTATGAACGACACATGGACACGACTGGAGACAGGAGATAAAGGAACAGTTTTTAAAGTAGAGAAATCGCCTGATGAAACACTTATCTGGGTAGATTGGGATAACGGTGAACAATTAGCTTTACTTGAAGGAATTGATGAGTTTAAAGTAGTTAAATAATGGAATGTTTTAGGAATACAAATCCTCAGCAGAAATAACCATTTGATTTCCTAACCAAATTTTTGATGGAAAAGTGTACTTTTAAAACATTAAAAAGGGAGGAAAACTCCCCATGTGTGGTAATGTTAGATGCCACCGGGGTTAACCTTTATGAAGAACAACAGTACGTATGCATCTTGATCTCTTTCGTCTGACCCTTCTGGTATGTCTACTGTCATAACTACCCGTGTTGGCCCAAATCCAAATATCAAATCAGAAATTACGTTCTGTTCTTCGCCCGCCAGGATAGTATCGATTGTACCAGTGGTCTCTTTACCCAGTAATATGAAACCACCATCTAAGGCAATCTTCCAATTTATTTCTTCTGCTTTAACAATTCCTGTATTTTTAATTGCCGCAGTTACTTTGAATAACCCGCCTTTGATAAGACCGATATCAACCACTGGTAACCCAATTTGCACTGAATACGGCTCTGACCAATAACTTATAGAGTCGTTCACATCTTTCGCTCTTACCTTTATTTCATAATTACCCACAGCTGGCCACGCGTGAGATGCAGTTGCAGATTGTCCCGAAGAAAATGGCCCAAGCCAATCAGTAGATGTTCCATCCCCCCAGTCGAACAGATAAAATATTTGATTTCCTTCAGGATCGGTTGTGATCGCTGTGTATTCATACTCTTTTTCTGGTTTTCCTACTACGGGTCCATTAACGGTTGGTGGTTCAGGTGGATAACTATCGACAATCTGAACTTGTGCGGTGTATGGAAGATGATCGTGGGCAGAAACAGTAAGTGTTGCTTCATCAGGATTTTGAACATCAACCTCAAGTTCAACCATTCCAGTAACATCTGTATACCCCCTGACGTAACATCCATTTGGTTGCATAAGACAGACCAGTGCATCTTGTACTGGACTACTATTACTCTCCACCGTAACCTGAACAATAATTGGCTGAACAATACCTGGTCCATAGGGTATGGTTGGTGGATAATCTACTGATAAATTCTGTGGAAACGATGTCCATATCTGTATGGTTGGATCACCAAAACAATGGAACAACTCAAAGGTTAAATTCTCATAGCCCCAAAAATCGCCCCATGTGTTTGCCATGTAGATCTTACCATAGTTCAATATTTCTCCTAAACTATAAAGTGGAGTATCGCCACCAACATCTAGATCAAAATCAGGCCATTGAGCATCATAAAAGCCACGACATAAAAAGTCATTATATCCACTATAGCTTACTCGAGATGCGCCAAAAACAGCGACGGCACCACCGCCATCTTTTCTCAGGAATTTCTCACAGAAGCACTCATAATCATCAAATCTTCCCGTAAGACAATTTATACTAAATACAACGGGCAGGAGGTCACCGTTTGTTAATCCCTCAATATGACTAGAGGCAAAATAAGGATCTCCCCAACCGTCTACACCTCCATGATCCCGATGATTCAAGATAAAAACACCCTGTTCAATTGCATCGATTATATCATCAGTATCACCGTCCCAAGCAAAAGTTGGACGAAGTAGCTCATCCGGTAAAGGCTCCCCATTACCATAAGGACCATTGTTATAATTAGTCGGATTAATATATGATTCTGTACAATAAATTCGTTCTCCCTCATAATCTTCTGATAACAGATAATCCCTGACTTCTTCTGATGTTCTTACAAACCGTCGAGATTCATATCCATTATTTTCGTTATCCTGGAAGTACGCTGCTACAGCAAAATTTTCATAAAAATTAGATAAGGTAGGAGGCGTCTGCTCATAGGTTAGAATCTTTTGAACGATTGTATCTGCCTGATCTGTTGTATCAACAGGCAAACGTCCGATAAATATATCTGGATAATAATCAGATCCGTTTACTGTAGTATACCACATATCAGATGCTGTATAGGCCCCATCATAAGGATGGATGTATAGATAATTTGTAGGAACATATTCTGCATCGCCAGCAAGAAGAATGTATGATGGTGCAGGATTCCAGGTGTCATAGACGTTTTGTATGTATTGACGTAAATCTTCGGCAGTACTTCCAATATCAGTAATGTTTACCAATTTAGTCATCAATCCTTTTTTATGCTTCCACTCTCCCAACTCCTTCGCCTGGTCATAGAACGTAGGATGAGTTATGATAAGATATTCGCATCCCGAATCTCTTGTTCCAGTGTTTGAAAATGAGTTTTGTTCAACGATTATATTCTCAAGGAATCCTTCCCAATTGATGAAAACATTCTCATATAGATTATAAAAAGGCGTCTGCTCAAAATTAGATTCAACGAATACGTTTTCACCATTGTTACATGTAAGTTTGATTGTTATTTGATCGTAGATAGTTGCTAGACCTTGTTTTGGATTGTATTGTACTGGATAGAATACAATTCTCACAAACGGGATATCACGAATATTGCCCGTGTCTAAAATTTCTACAAGGTAATCTGGATAGGATACGTCCTGTTGGTAGAAGGATTCATCAAACACAAATTCTGAATCTTCAATTATCTCACTGTCAATATGAGGCTGTTGAACAGGATAGATTCTTCCAACATGGCGCGATTCAAGGACATGGGATTCTAATATTTCTAAGGAGACTTGAGTGTTGGGAACAGCGTATAATCGAGTCCACATAGGTAATTGTGGTGTTCCTATTTCCCCGATGAAACCAGAGTCAGGGATTTTTAAAATTGTGAAAACTCCTTCCTCTGTAGAAATTTGAGTTTGAATTAATTCTGATAATTCAAATGTAATAATGAGCTCATTATTACTAACATATGTATTAGATACAAAAACATCGTCTTCTTGAATATGCTCAGCAGCAAAAATTGATGTAGAGCCAACTAAAGTTAATATACCAACTACTAAGAGTATCTTCAGCTTCAAAATTGAGTAAGTTCTTAACCCTGTCATATTATCCCCATTATATAATTACCTTTAGTATTAAAACCTTATCTATGATTTGAAAAACATCAGTTGAAAAATGTTAAATTATTTAATAAAGAATAAATCCGGGGAAAGAATAATTCTAAATAATCAAGTAATGTAAGGTAAAATACATTACTCTTTGGCATAGTTACTGAGAGAGGATCTGACCAAACGCTTTCTTCACCATAGATGTCTTTTGCTTTTACCTTCACATAATACGTACCATCATCTGACCATGCATGAGATGTGGAAATCGTTGTTCCAGATTGGTAATAACTACCCCCGTTGTCATCCCATTGATCAACAACGTTGTCTCCATCCCAGTCCCAGCCATACTCTAACTTATCACTATCCGGGTCAGTTGCACTTGTAGAATAGGGATATGACGTTCCGGTTTGACCCTGTGTTTCACCTGATGGTTTGCTTGGTTTTTCTGGTGAATTATTGGTTTCAGTAATGTTAACTATAAATGAATGTGCTCCTGATGCGCCGATGTAGGGATGGTTTTCGGTTCTATCGGAGTTATCTTCTGCATGAATGTAATAATAGATGGTTGCCCCATCTTCCTGAGGATAAATAATAGCATGGTAATAATCATCTCCTAAAGATGTCATTTGAACGGAATCCCAATCTCCGTTTTCTTCTCTCCAGTAGACACAAGTTGAACCACTAATTAGGCTTTCTCCACTGTACGGCACTATTTTTGCTTGAATATCAACACCGTCATCTCCATTTTGAACACCGTATAATGGTGTGTGTTCTATGTAGAGCATATATCGGTCTGTTATTCCTTTGGCTCTGCAGTGAAGCGCATCGGTGGATTGCCAGGAGCCGGTAAATCCAAGGACTTCATATCCTGGCATCGCATCTTCATAAGATTCAATTGCTTCATCATCCCACTGACTTCCTGTTATTGGAATCAGGGCTTTATCATTCAAAATAAGTGAGTTTATATAAGGCTCATTCAAATGTGTATACACTCTTTCAATCTGATAGGAAGTTCCATAACAACTTGTTTGATTTTCGAAATATTGTACAGCTTCCTCAATTTCATCATAGTGAGAATGGCTAGGGGACACCTCGATGATCATGATCACATCAGGTGCGAGAAGTTTTGCCCAGCAGTCAATATGTTTTATATACGCGCCAAGTGCGTCAGGAACAACGTGATATGTAGTAACGCCAAGGTAGTCGTTGACGATTTGATAAATCTGCGCAGGTGTATATCCCGAGTTTTCAGTTAAGACAAGATTTGTAGAAACTGATATTCCTTGCCCATCAGTCATATAGTTACCACCAGTGTGTTCCAATGGCATAAGGTAATAAGGCATACCTTGATCACTAGCAAACGCGCCAGGTATAGCATTATCGTTTAGACGATCTGGTCGGTTGTATGTGAAATCTATCACTCCTAGTTCGTCATCCCCGTTGAAAACAAACCAGGGACCATAATCTCTGGTCCAATAGGAATCTGAGAGGGCAATTAAATAACTCGTGTGATCAGTATTTACACCATATGTTGTATATTGTGATTCAACATCGTTCGCTTGACTCTGACTAGAAACGATGGTTACTACTTCGACATCTTCTGACATCTCAGCGATGATTTGATATGAGATCCCAAATGGGTAGCGGATTAACACTCCCTCCATTGGTTCAAATTCGGCAGGTTGACGTATTGGTTCAGGAGGCGCAGTTAGTAATTGGAATTCTACGATATTTTGAGAATACTCGAGTTCATTAGTTCCGGCTGATACTAAATTACCAAAGCTAGCAGTAAGCAAGATAGTCGCCGTAATAACATACAATACTTTCGTTTTCTGTATCATTTTTTACACCTATGAAATTTCGGAATATTAAGTAAGGTTCTGAAGAACTTCATATGTGTTGCTAAGTTACTCATAAGCTGTATTATATGCTGCCACTAGGGTTAACCCTCATAAAGAACAGCAGTACAAACGCACCTAGATTTCGTTCATCTGAACCTTCTGGAATGTCTGCTGTAACAGTTATCCGTGTTTGTCCAAAACCAAATATCAAACCAGATCTTACTTCTTCTTCTCCGCCTGCTGGAATAGTTTGGATTGTACCAGTGGTCTCTTTACCCAGTAATATGAAACCACCATCTAGGGCAATCTTCCAATTTATTTCTTCTGCTTCGGCAATTCCTGTATTTTTAATTTCTGCAGTTATTTTGAATAACCCGCCTTTGATAACACCGATATCAACCACTGGTAACGGCGTATCTGTCCGTATCTGCAATGATGGATCTCCAAAAATATGCCAGGCATCAGTTTCATTTTCACCTGATGAACCGTATTCATCATTCATATGCATACAGCCGTTGGCATGAATCCCACCAATAGTGCGTTTCACGTTGTCGGTGTATGTTTCTACAATTAAATCGTTCATTTCGTCCTGCCCATCCATAGGTGGGCTCCACGACATCCCTTTAGAAGACCCTGTAGCCGCGATGGCACCAGTTGGTTCACCATCATTAGTGGCTCGTAACCATGTCTCACAGAAACAAGCGTCATAATCATCAAATTGTCCATTATTGCAGGCCACGCAGATCACATAAGGAAGCATATTATCATTTACAAGGTTATTAATATCAGAGTTACTAAACCCACTGCTCCCCCAACCAGTTGGGCTGCCATGTCCGCAGTAATTTGTAATACTCCGTCCATCATTAAGAGCCTCGGAGACCATACTTGGCGTTGGATTGCCCGATTCATCTTCGCCACCTTGACTACCATCGTACAACTCATCTACTTCAATGTAAGTATAATTCATAAGTTTAGACCGGATATTCCGTATGTGTTCGTAATCCATTTCACCATCATCACCTGGCCCTTGAGATGAAGCAACACCTATTCCTTTACGATACCAATCCGCATTAGCTTGTGGGTATTTCTCATATTCAATTGATCTTTCAACCTGCGTTTCTAATTGATCGACTGTTTGAGCAGAAAAACGACCAACGAAGAGGTCAGGATAATGATCGTTGCCTACAATGTATGAATAACTTGGATCAGACGCATTGTAACCAATATACGTAGTAGGCACTTGGGCTGCATCTCCTACCAGCAATACAAAGGTAAGACCATAATTATTGTAATAGTTTTCAATATAGGTCTTAATAGCATTGACATCACCAATCGTTGAAACATTCACCATCTCTGTTGGAACACCCTTCATATTTTTCCACTGGACAAACGGTATCATGGAATCCCAAAAATCATCATAGGTGATTACCAGCATGTTCCCTTGTTCTTCCACTGGATCATATCGGTTATTGAAAATAGTGTTTAAGTTGATGAAATGCCTCGCATAAATCTGCTTAAAATCTGTATCAATCTTAGAAGGTAATTCTGTTCTGGTTATACAGTTTATTGAATCAAAACCATTCGGATAAACTTCTATAGTTATATCAGTGTAGAAACGCAGTTTCTCCTCAACAGGATTGTATTGGAATGGATTAATTTCAACGACTAAACTCCTAAAGTCACGTAATATATAAGGTTCTCTTAATTCTACAATTTTTTCTGGGAACCACTTGTTTTCGTTATACATCTCGTCAAATTCATAGGGCACATCCTCAGGATTTACCGTTCTTAGTAAGTGCCCTTTTGATGGAATAATCTGCATTTCTTCATATTCTTGATATTGAGATCGTGCAACTCTAACCTCCATTATTAAATCATCAGGAATAATAATACTTCGACAAATATTTGGAAGTTCAGGTTTTCCTTTCAGCATAATATTTGATTCATCGTCTAAAGCAAGTCTTAAATAACTATTTCCATCAATACTTATTTCTTCAGATGTAAATTCACTTATTTGATAAGTGATTGTTATTATATCTTCATTATTTTGAACTGCCAGTCTAATGTTTCCATTGTCTTGAGTTGCCTCACCAGTTGAACCACTCAAACTTGGCATAACACTTGCTCCGGCAAGAATAATTGTCACTAAAAATACCATATTTTTTCCTATATCAATTCTTTTCATATCATTTCTCCATATACTTTCTTGTACATAAGTTGCTAAAGTCCCCTATAGTATCAACATAAATATATTATTGTTATACACTATTTATCCTTTTGCCCTATTTCTTGATTCAATAATAGGTTTTGCACTATTTTTAACTTGAAATGCAAATATAATTCAAAATATGTTTTTCAAAATGTGATGCATAATTATTTTAACAAGAACAAATGAAGAAAATTGTTACCCCCATTTTACATCATTAAAAAGTTTCTATCAGAAATCAAACAGATTTTTTTGTCACTCCCTCCATGGTCGAACAGCATCGATGATTAAATTACCCCCCCCCGAAATTCGTTTTTTCCATGGCACTGGTTGACACACCGGTGCTAGGAGAATATGTATGACAAAGAGAAAGAAACAAGATAAGAAGGCTGATAAGAGCAAAGAGGTAACCCAGAAGCTAAATGAAATAATTGTAAAGAAGGAGAAAGAGAAAGGTAAGCATGTCTTCAGAGTCAAAGAACTGATAGAGGCACTACCTGAACAACAGGTGCGATACCGAAAGGACAGATTTGTGAAACTGGTAGAGGGTAATGTGTACCTTAGTAATGTGACCTATGGAATACAAATGCTAGAGAACCACATAGGTGCACCTGGTAAGGTAATACAGAGAATTGAAACACAAGTTGACTTCGACAATGCAGTGGCTAAAATCAAGGAGAATGTGTTGAGTTATGTCCCAAGAGAATATAAGAAATTAAGTGATAATGATGAGGTCAAGATTGCTCTGAAACACAAAACAAGGGAACAACTAAGAAATGCCAAGAAAGTAGGGGAATCCTGGGACTCGTTGATTAATAGACTCCTGGAGAAATAGAATGGATATTGATGAATTCACTAGCAGATACCCCAGTAAGAACACGAAACGTAACTATAGAGTTACATTGAACAAGTATTTCAGTGTGTTAGGAGTTGACCCTAACTCCTACTTCAACAACAGGGACTACGAGAAGGATATTGAACAGTTTTTCCAATATAGAATGAATCATAACTATGCACCTAAAACAATAAACAGTGACCTAGGATGCATAAAGGTCTTTCTTCAACACAACAGAGTGGATTTACCCAGTATTGTATGGAAGGACATAAGGAGACGTATGGGTGGCACTAGAGCCAGAACACAAGACAAGAACCTTAAACCTGAGGAGTTGAAAGTAATCATGTCCCACTTAGATGTTCGTGGTCGTGCTTTTTTCCTCACTATGGCTTCTAGTGGTATGAGAATAGGAGAACTACCAGAGGTTACATTTGGGGATATGCATTTGGATGAAGACCCCTGTAGGATAGTGATTAGAGGCAATCACACCAAAACAGGAGATACAAGAACTGCTTTTATATCACAGGAGGCAAAAGAGTTAATCCTAGAGTGGCTGAAAGTAAGAACAGATTACATTAAGAGTGCAAGGAGACTTAGATATAAATTTGAAAGAAGAGACATAGAGGATTACAAGAGATTAACTGAAGATATTAAGAACCTAAAAGATGATAGAGTGTTTCCTTTTGGAGAACACAGTGCTAGAGAGATGTGGAATCAAGCATTAGAGGATGCAGGACTAGAGGACAGAGACAAGGATACAAATCATAGAACATTACACCCACACTCTTTGAGACAGTTTTTCAGAACCAATGCAGGAGTAGTAGTAAATCAGGATATTGCAGAGGCACTAATAGGACATGAACAAGGTATCATTTCTGTATATGCTCGATACCAGAAGGGTGCAGAGGATGAACTAGCTAAGCTATACAAGGAGAGAGTAGAAGCAAAAGTGTCCATCTACAGTAGTATCGGAGAATTGCAGAAACTTAATGGTATAGTAGAGAAACAATCTGAGGAAATAGGTATACAAAAGCAGAACCTTAGAGCAGTAGTAGAGTGCAATAGAACCCTAGAGGAGAAAGTTGACCGTATCGGAAGACTTGAAGGTACACTTGCGACGATAATAAACATGCTACAAGGCAATACCCCCGATGTTGGATTACAGAGAGTTCTACGAGATGTGGACCCAAGCGTGGCAAAAAGGATGGAAGGGGATATTGTTGCCCACGTAGAGGGTTCTGTTTAGGCCCTCTGTCCCCTATCCGTCTTGGCGTGTTTTTGGTCGTTTTTTGTGAATGTTTGGGGAGACATTACGTATTTTGTTTTTAGCCAGAAGAATCTTAAAGATAATAGTAACGTTGAAATGAAATCAGCCTACTAACCTTTTGTTACAGATGTTGCAATTAACAATCGTTAAATTTATATAATATTATAATATTACAAATGTTATAAAATCAAGGGGGAAACGTAAAATGAAAAAGAAACTATTAGGTATTTTTGTATGTATGCTGTTGATTGCCGCTACTGTATTTTCTGTAACTTCCAACAACTATGGATATGGATAAACGGAAAACTCAAAGACACACGTTTAAATTTATATTTAAATGATATTTTTTTGAATAATGGCAAACACTGACCTGCACCCATCGGATGCCCCCAGTCAATAACTGCGTCAAAATAACTATGTGGATGGCACCAACTTACATGATTCATTTCAGGATGATATAACGGCAAACGAATAATAAGAATGCCATTTTTTTTAAGTATCCGGTGCATTTCTTTCATAAACTCAAAACGGTTAATATTCAAATGTTCTAACACGCTTGATAATAAAATCTCATCAGCCACTCCATCCTTAAACGGTAATGGTAATTTTTCTAAATCAATATATTCAGCATTAGGATTATATTTATCATAATTTATATATCCCTCTAAAAGGGTGCCACCGCAACCAAAGTTTAATTTCATAGAAACAACCATTAATCAAAAATTTCTGCCTTACCTGTCCCACCACATTCAGCACATATAAAATGGAAGGGAGTATTATATCCCCTTCCTTTACATCGCTTACATTTGTCGGGATCAACGGGTTTTTTTCCAAACATATGATATTCACCTAAAGTTTTAATACCAAAACTCCTTTTTTAATCTATTCCTTTCATATCATCATGGAAAACACTTTTTACTATAGGAATAAATGGTTTCCAATCTATCTGCTGTTTCATTAATTCAAGACGATCTCCAAGACCTTTCACTTTTTTATACTGTTCTTCTAGGACAAAACGGTTAAAACTCATCACCCATCACTCCTTATGTATAAAGAATGGATGATATTCATAAAGAGTTTTCTATGAGGGGTTTTTCAAAACCCTCTATACAAAAATAGTATCCCCAACGCTAGCGTTATCAATAGCATCCTGAATCTTCGTGTAGTTACCTAGACCATCGCCACCGACATATAAGGTATCACCAGAAGAAGTAGGCATGGTACTCTGTTTTACGTCTGTAGTGCCTGTTGATAGGATAACACTCACGCTAAAGAATAATAGAATAACATCAACTACCAACCCTTTCTTAATGAGGTTATTTCTTTCCATTTTGCTTTCCCCCATATTAATAATGCACTTCTGATATATTTGTTTATCTGTGGTCTTGTTACATCTGGGAAGATAATATGTTGTTTTATCGTCAAATCCTGGAAAAAACTAAATACCTGGCACGCATTAGCATTACACAGGAGGATAAGATATGAAAAGGAATTATCTTTTAAAGAAAAGTGGAGTAGTTGGAATAATAATCATTTTTATCTGTTCGAGTTTCGTCTCGAATATTGGTGGATATTCAGAAGATACTAGTCAATTAGATATTGATATTGAAGATGTTTGTGAATTAAAAGAGGATGTGCTAGTAACCTGTAGCACCTTTGGATTTCCTAGAGAACCGTCACAAGAAATTACTATGTCCCCAAGTGATGCAGAGTTTTTATACGATAAAATAAAAGAGCTTCAAATTGAAACAGCTCGTGATCCATTATCTGATAAAATACAGCAGTTGCAACACGAGATCATTGCACTTGCTGATGAACATAACCTCCTGCCAGCAGGCTTATCAGTGAAAACACTAAAGTCACGTCTTACACCAACTTTGCGTCCACAACACCCTAAACTAGCACTGCCTCGTTTGCAAAATAGGGCATCTGAATTGTTTTGTAACTACGTTTCTACAGGCTCAGGGACATCACTGCCTATTATTATCCTGCCAAGACTCATACCTATACTTCTCACACCCATTCCCAGGCTATTCGTGCGGTGGTCAACATTAGAAGGAGTAACATCTTGTGGAGGGTTACGCTCTGGAACGGGGTTTATTGCCACTGGTGCACAGAATGGGATAGCACTTGGTTTCTGGGGCATCGGATTTAGCATTTTCCTCCCGCCAGTTATGGCATATGGACTCTTTGGATATGCATTATATGCCTCCGTAAATGCGGAAGAAATTGAATGGTGGCCTCCAAACAACCCACCAGTTATATCAAATGAGAACCCACCAAGTGGAACATGGAATGTTCCTGTTTCTCTTTCTGAACTGAGTTTTCAAATCGAGGATGCTGATGGTGATCCCATGAGTTATTCAGTTACCACAAGTCCTGACATTGGATCAGGAAGTGGAACAAACAAGGGAGATGGGGTTTACACGGTTCCTGTCTCGGGGCTGAAACCAAATACTCGGTATCAATGGGTAATTGAGGTTGCTGATGGTAAAGATGTAACGATGAAGGAGTTATCATTTATGACTGAAGAACTCCCATTTGACCCGTTTGATGAAGGCTGGCAATATCGGAAAAAAATCACGATAGACCATACACAGGTTGCTGGTGATCTGAGTTATTTCCCAGTACTTGTTAGTACTCTTGATACTGATCTCAGGGATAAGACTCAGGATGATGGCGATGATATTTTGTTTATGGACGGGGTTGGTGTCGCAAATAAACTGTATCATGAAATCGAACAATATGATGGTTCAACTGGTGAATTGGTTGCTTGGCTGAATATCCCGAGTGTTTCTTATGATGAGGATACAGTTTTGTATATGTATTATGGTAATCCCACAGCTTCTAACCAAGAAAGTCCAATACTTATCTGGGATACTGGATTCACCCATGTTTGGCATATGGATGGAACAGATGATAGTACCAGCAATAATCATGATCTCACCAATCATGGAGCGACCACCACCACAGGCATCATCGGAACTGCCTATGATTTTGAAAAATCAGAGACTGATTATATCACCTTTGGAGACAACACCATATCACATCCTAAACCCATGTGTATGGAACTATGGTTTAACATGGAAAGCACAGCAACCGGTGATTATTATGGCATGATGGACATGCGAGACCAATATACGATTAATCTCATCCAACGAAAAAACGCATATACCACGATACCAGACAATTGTATGTATGGAGGATATTATACTACTGGCAGCGGTTGGAGTTTATATGACACCGGTGTAAATAGTATCAGTACAAGCACCTGGTATCATATTGCTTTCACAGTCGATGCCGCTGGTAATGCCCAGATATACTCTGATGGCATTGGCAAGGAAAGCGGTTCGGGATTAGGTGATGCCGCATCTGAAGATTGGGAAAGTGGTATCGGCGCCTATTTTAGCTCAAGTATCTCCCATCACTTTGATGGAATCATTGATGAGGTAAGAATCTCAGATGTAACCCGCAGTGCAGAATGGGTTTCAACATCTTATAACAATCAAAATGATCCTTCAAGTTTCTTGAGTTTTGGACCTGAAGAAACAGGACCATAATCAGCACATCTTAGATGAAAAAACCCTGTTGAAAATTAATTATTGCGCAATACTAGAACTAAGGGATTTTTTCATCAAATTTAACCATTTATTCTCCCCAAGATTTAACTCTACTCCTGCTATCTGTGAAGGTGTTGCTCCACCTAAAGATTGATGTGGACGAATATAATTGTAAAAGATCCTCTGACCTTTAAGAATCGGAGTGTCTTCCTTTTTTAATCCACGGATAATCTTCTCTCGCTCTCTAACAGTACCATTCAATCTTTCCAGAGCATTGTTATTGACCTGATCTTTAATTCCAACATTATTAATATGCTTTACACCTGTAGCTGAGGGGGCAAATTCTTTTTTAATAGCTCTCTTATAAGCATGCATACCATCAGTAACAATATACTTTGGTCTATGATGTCGGCCATTGTTCTTGGCCTTCTGAAAGGCCTTTCGAGCATCCTCGATGTATTTCTCTTTTGAGATATGTCCGGCTAGCTGAAATCTTGTTCCCTCATCGAGAGCGTTCCATAACCAACGCCAATCACCACCGATCTTGACCATCATCTCATCAATATGCCACACATCTGAGAGTTCCTTTGGCTCAAGTGTTTTAACGTATTCATCGATTATTCCAATGTATTTATCAATCCAGTTGTAAATCGTTACATGACCAACAAACAATCCATGACACTGTTTCAGATGATCAGTAATCTTCCTTAACGAAAGCCCTCTAAAATAAAGATCCAAAGTAACACTGATAATCTTCGGATCATATTTCATTTTTTCAAAATTAATGTTGTTCACAAATCGCCTATTGCAATCTTTACAATAGTATACTTGTTTTCGTCCTGCCCTCCCGTATTTGATAATATTCCATGAATTACAGAATTTACAAGTGTTTAATTCATCAAATTCTTCGATATTTGTCTGTTTAGCTGATTTTTCATTTTCATAGCCTTTCCAGAGTATCACAGTATAGATGTGTTTGCATAGTTGATGTCTATGCATAAAGTCAAGGCAATCACAAGTCCAACCATCCTGGTTTTTCATTACAAAATACCGTCCCCTACCAAACTGAGACGGAACATAATAACGGTCTTTTTCGCCGAATCTTACAGGATATTTACCAGCTTTTAAAATAAGTCTTGCTTTCTCAATTCGAGACTTTTTCTGTTTTTTTTCTTTTTGGATTTTTCTTTCACGGTTATCGACCCATTACCAGTAATAATTTAATAGTATATATAATTTACCCCAAATAAACGAAAGTTATATAAATAAATTATTAATTAAGGGTAACCATGATGATATATGAGTAAGGGCATGAATAAGGGTAATGCAACTGATAACCAATGGGGGTTGCCTGAAAAATATTATGATATGACTAATGAAGAGCAGGCAAAAACACTCAGAGCTTGTGCATTGCGTTTTCTAAAACAAAACGGACCGTCCACAGCATCCCAAATTCAAAGAGCTGTAGGGGCACCAAATAATAAAACCATACGGAAAGCCTTGGATTATTTAGCATTTACAAGTACAATTTATAAAGAATCTTGGGGCGGGAGAGAAGCAATATATTTTCCCAACGGCAGATTGGCTCATGCTTTAGCACAAGGGATAGTGAAATGCGGTAGCTATAAAGAATATGGAATTAGAACATATATTGATAGGTTAACTGGGAAACATATGACAATTACAGAATATTCTGTTTCCCCATCAGGACGAAGAGAAGCAAAAGGAGGTATAAGAATTGATTTAGTTGACTTAGAGAAAGTTATAAATGAATTGAATAGAATAAAAGAGGAGCTATCTAAATCAAATATTTTAGATAGAGGTATTATAAGTAGGTGAAACAGATGGTTAAATTAGAATATAAAGAAATTGAATCTCAAAAAGTAATATCAAGATTTGGTAAACTAATTACCAATAAAGGATCTTTTGATATGCCCTTTCCAAGTCCAGGGATTCGCACAAAATATGATTGTGAAGCCTTGATTGAAAACATAAAAAATGGTTTGTATCCTCGAATGATAACCCCCTACGCAAGTTGGCGGAACAGTATTATGCAGGATATTAAGAGTTTATTAGGAATATCTTATGATCAAAACGATAGTGAGGAAAAAATTATTCCTGTCTCCCACAAGATTCTTGTTATTCCTGATCCTGAGTACGAGGCATTGTCTTTTCATTGTACCGCAAGGGTAAAATTCAAAGAAGCGACAACTATCGATAAGAATTTTGAGACTTTATTGGAAACTGGTTTATCCGATAAAAATAAAAAGCAAGTGGAATCTGTTTGGAATAATGTTACATCTAACTACGGTTACACGGGGATAAAGGATTGGGCTACATCTATCTTGGAAGGAGTTGAATCTGATATATTCTTGGCGCCAACCCATATAATTAAAGCCAATGTTACTAATAGCGTCCCAAAAGCGTTCGAGCATGGCTACAATATACTTGATGAAGCAATGAGCGATGCTAAGTTTACATTGTATGGAATCCATTTACTCCTACATTGGAATATATTCCAAGAGAATAATTTAAAATCTTCAATGACAAGAAAACAAATTTATTCAGAGTTGGAGAATTGGATTGACCCAAGGAGCCGATATTCGGGATTATTCCTCAGTTTTAAGGTTTTTGATAATAACAACAGACTGTCGGATCAGAATTGCGGAACAATAAGAAGAAAAATACTCAGCGAATTTATCACTGAAGTATCAGATCGAGTGCGAAAAGCTGATGGCGCTGTAATAACCCATAATTTTGGAAATTGGATATTGGGTTGTATGGATAGTGGTTCGGATATTGCAACTTTTAGGATGAGTGGAAAAACAGAAATTGATAAGCCTCTTCCTATTGGAAAAGTAAGTAAAAAATCTTCTAAGATAAATAATAAAGTTAAACGCTCTCATAGACTCGCTTCCATTCTAAACAAAACAATAGTTCCCGCTTTCACCAATTATGATACTTTAACTGAAAGTGATATTGAGGACATAAAAAGATTATGGGATAAAGAAGGGTCTTTCCCATTGCCATCTTGCATTGACAAAGCGATTGATTTCTGGAATCTAAATTATCACGATCAACTAGTTTATTGCATAAGAACACGTTGTGGGACTTTTATTGAATTAGGTGAGGAATATAGAAAAGCTGGGATTGACCTCGACGGCATTCCTTTGTCGGAAGCATTAAGAAATAGAGTGAAAAATAGTAATATCTCTCAAGAATTACAGGATTTATGCCCATCTTTGGGCAATATCCTTTTTTCTACATACAAGGAAAAAACACAATTTCAATTATCACAAAAATTAATTGAGTCATATGTCCACGATAATTCTGTTGATTATAATACAGTGAAATTTATCTTGATTAATCGAGTAAAAAATAAACTTATAACCAAACAAGAATTAATCAACATTCTTGGCGAAATATATCTAGATATTGTACCTCTTGAAAAATCAAATTTTGAACTGTTTATTGATAAGAAAAACCGATTCAAAAAGATTTTTAATAAAATAAATAGAGAGGTATAAATCGAATCTCAGTACATTGCTACATTTTTTATTAGTAGGTCTCCCCTTTAGATTATCACAGAATTAAATTCTGTTTGGGTCGATAACCGTTATCAGGGAGACCATAATATCCAATAACAAATGATTATTTAGGTTTTACCAACCAAAAATAAACAAAATTATAGAGATTTCCATCTAGCTTTAGCCTCTGATTCTGGATCAAACCTTTTAAAAAATCCCATTCCTATTATCAGAATTAAATAGATTAATGCGATAATAAAATTTAAAGAAAATAGTAATAAATGTTCACAACTTGTTGAATAAGCAATTGTTATAAATAACATAAGAATTGTTATAATAAACCCTAACAAAAAGAAGATTAAGCTTTGTCCTTTTGTATAACCCTTATAATCTGGATATTTCGTTCTATATCTGTCCCAATCGTATTCCCAAGATGATGATTTAGTTTCTATTAGATAAGTTGAATATATCCTTAACATCCCTCGAAGATAGAAATGACTGAACAAATACAAACCAAGAAGTAACAAAAGAAGCACAATCAAACAAATATAAAAAACTGCATCAACATTGGATCCACTCTCTGGTGGGAGCTTAGGGATTATCCATGCAATAATAATACCAAAAATTGTTATTGCAAAAGTGGTTACTATAAACCTTTGGTTAACTAGTTGATTAATTTCGGAATGAATTTTTATTTTATCCTCAGAAGTTGGTGCTTTTAAAGACATAATATTTTCACCTAGTAGAACTTTAACTTCTTTAATTTATTCTGGTGGATAAATCGCTTCTCGAATAAACGTCAACATATATCCAACAATGAGTCCTAATAGAAAGGTTAAGGCCGCACCATCGATTTTATCATAGAATGTTAGAAGAGCAGAAACAATTACAATCATAGAGATAATAAATACAAAAAGAAGAGCCATGTTAAAACTAAATTTTGTCTCTCTTTCTGAACTTTTAAGGAATTTATCAGCAATTAAATTAATTAAATTTGTAATTGGCTGTTCGTGTTCTGCTATCACTTCTATTATGTGTTTTTCACTAGGCACCTTCTTAGATTTTTTCTCATTTTGTTTAGTCTTATTCTTAATCATAAATATCATATTTAATAATTGCAAACAGGATTGTACTGAGAAATTAATCTTCTTTCTATTTCTCTTCTCTCGTCCTCAGTAGAATTTGGCAGTAAATGGATAGAAATGTAAATATTTTCATCTGAGCCTACTTCTCTTAAAAAACAAGAGTATTTATGATGACTTCTATAAAAGCCTCTTTGATCTAAGTTTCCTGATTCACCGAAATAGATTGGAGAAAATTCATCTGATGTTCGTATGGATATTGCATAAATTGCTGCCCTATATGGTGGATCCCATGTTGTTATCCTAACTGGAGTTGTAAAAGTAATATCTCCCCATGTTATCGGCATATTCTCACCGATTTACAAATAGATTTGCTGTATATAAACAATTGTTTTACCAACCAAAAATAAACAAAATTATTCTTTAAAACCTAATTCTTCTAACATATCTTTAAATTTTTCAGGTAAACAAGAAACTACATATGTATCTAATTCATTTATCGTTTTAGAAAAAAATTCGTCTGATGTAACAAGTAAATCACATCCTGCTTCAATTGCTGTTGCCAAGTGTAAAGAATCTGGTGCGAAGATATTTGTAGTTGCACATATACCAAGTGCCCTTCCCCATCCATCTTCTGTTAAATCATAAAATTCAATAAAATCGTAAGGAATAAAGAATTTGTTTTTAACTTGATTAAAAATTTTTTCTAAATTATTATCAGATAAATCTCGATTTGCTCTCATTCTCATAATCATTTTTAGGGGGAAACCATCACTCAATTTTTCATAAATAAATTTGTTTTCTTGTATAATATCTAAAACTTCCATATATGAAAATGCTGAAGTTGAGCAAACCCATTTTCTATTTTTAATCTCTTCTATCATATGTATCGAAGCTCTTCTCTGGCCCTGTATAATATCTACAATGATGTTTGCATCGAGATAAATATGGGGAACTATTTCAGTTAAAACACGAGGAGGTTTTTCCGTCAAAAAGTCACCTTCTCCTCCTTGGTTTTTTTGTTTTAATTTTAACTTTACGAACACCTTTCGATGGTTTTCTCCTTGTTTTTCTTTTTTTATACGCCATATTATCCTCAGCCTCAATTTCTACATTATTTTCATTTGATTTATTATTTTCCATCTTACCACCATATTTTGAACACTACAAAATGAACACTCAAAGAATGAACAGTACCCGAAAAGGGGAGCTTTGGTGTGCCCAGTATCCCAGCATAACTAGAGGGTGAAAGCCATAGTCGATATAGGTACTACTATTTACATTAGTAGCCCAAGTCACAATAATAGACGTGTCTGTAAGTGTTACCAAATCCACATTACTTATCTCAATTTTATTTGAAATTTGATAAGTTTTCTCCGATGCT
>JAUWBM010000034.1 GCA_030601705.1 Thermoplasmatota archaeon | reverse complement strand
GATGTATCCCTTGTAGCCCTTTTGTTTGTTATCATTGAAAGACATATTCTTTTAACTTTTTCGCCACTCTCAGAAATTCTCTCCATTATATCTGTGAGTTCATAGACTGGCCATTCTACCCTTATAAAACTCTTATTTTTATATGTCCCAGATCGTCTCATTGAAAGGCCACAATAGCCACAGTTTCCAGCACAACCTGAATTATACGTGAGAAGTAGATTGATGCAAGGTAGCTTTGCGTTGCGATAAAAACGTCCGTTCTTGAAACCAAGGGTCATTGCAGCAGCAAGACTTGTTCTTAAATATTCAGGACTTTCGTTACTCATTTTTCACCTCTTCCGTCTTTATTGGAACGGAACAACATGTCTTTTTCCAAATAATATCCAAACCATATTCTTGAGCCTTTTTAATCGCTTCATCTGACGGTATAGCAATTCTATTTACTCCACATTCCACCGCCAGAACATCAATTTTGGAATTGGCTCTTTCACGGGCACATCCTAAGGATATTGGAACATCAGTCATCTCAATTCTTGCTGTAGCAATTATTTTTGCAATCTCTTGTGGGTCTGGTGGTAAAATATCTTTCATAGGCGTTCCTGATAGTGACATAAGGGACACTATGACCAAAACTTCCGGGCCGTATCTCTTTATTAAATCAATTGCATGGTATTCTCCTTTGATTTTGCCATAATCAAGGCCAACGACAATGTGAGGGATTATAGGAATATTAACGCTCCTCAAAGCGTCAAGAGATTCTTCTATTTTAGCTATACCAAAATTAACATGATATATTTTCTTAAATGTTTCTTCATCGCCAATCACATCGATTAGGGCTTGATCCACTCCTGCATTTTTCAGTTTTTTTGCCGTTTGGAAATCTATGATACCACTGTGAATCGAAATAAAAAGATTCGTAGTTTCTTTAACAGTCTTTATTGCCGAAATAAAATTATACCAGGGAATAGTTCCATCTCTTTGACTTCCGCCACTAATAAGACAACCAGTATTGCCCAACTCTTCCAATCTTATACATTTTTCAATAAGTTTTTCTGGAGTTGTAGCGAAGATCATCGACTCAAGTATTTTTGCTTTACAGTGATCACATTGAAGTTCGCAATGTTTTCCAGTTATTGATATCGCCGGATATTTTCCCCATTTACCATTATATCTAAACATTCCTGGATGATAGAAGGTTATCTTCTTACCAAACTTTTGCCAAGATATCTCTCTTGATCTCGTAATCAATTTATTCAAGTCATTCATAATAATATTCCCTAAATACAGTCCAACACGTTTTTATTATGCTATCTAATTTATCCCAATTCGATTCAAGAAATCTTCGTTTCGTTTGTGCTCTTTCTAAACCCTCACCAAAAATATCTTTCCATTCATTTTCATAATCTATTAACATTTCAATATCTTCTTTTTGAATCGCACAGGCAGCGATCTTGCCGGCAATCTTACCACATATAACTGCCTGAAAAATTCCACCCCCTGTTATAGGATGAGTTTGCCCTGCCGCATCACCAACAAGTATTACGTTATCTTTCACTGTATTTAATGGTCCGCCCACTGGAATTAACCCGCTGGTGGTGAAAAAAGGACTATTTTTGACTTTGCCATCTTTTTCCAATACTTTTACAAATTTCTTAAGTATGCTACTCAACGATTTATCGGTTTTTGTAATTGAATTGTATCTAATACCAACCCCGACATTGGCTGATTTCCCTTTTGGAAACAACCATCCATATCCACCAAAGAAGTCTTGATCAAAATAGACCTCCGTAAAATCCAACGAAGAAACTAATGGAACACTATATTGCATTCCAATGATGAAATCCCTGTTTACGCGGTTTATCCATTTTCCTACAGTCGATTTTGGCCCATCAGCACCAATAATCACTTTTGCTGTAACACCAACTTTCATACCATTTTTGTTGATGAATATCTTTTCTTTCTTCTCTGAACTACATAAGGTATTAATACGAACGTCCGCCCCGTTATCTGCGGCTTTCATTGCTAATTCTTTATCAAATATTAATCTATTAAGCATATAACCAGGTGAATATGATTCCACACATTTTCCGTTTGGAAGGTGTGTTCTCATTCCCCTAATCTCTTGAACAATGCTATCACTTGAGATCTCTACTTCGCTGAGAAGTAGCTTTGGTATAAACTCGGCGCATTGAATAGGCTCTCCTATGGTTCTTTTCTTCTCAATCAACAAAACCTTTGCCCCATATTTTGCTGCCTCCGAGGCAGCAGAAGATCCAGCAGGTCCCGCTCCGACAACTAAAATGTCACAATTTAGCATCCAATACCTTCTTGAGTAAATCAATATTTATATCCGTTTGACTTTCAAAATTTCCTTTGTATGCCTCTTCCTCTTTTCCAAGTTCATAACAGGTTGTATTATCAATATCAATTAAAATCGCAGGAATACCTGATCTTTCAAAATCTTCTAAATGTTTTGTATAAAAAGCCTCACAACAACATCCCACATATGAAGAGATCCCTTTTGATCTGAATTTTTCAAGCGTTTCCATCAAGTCCTCAAAGCTCAAAATTGTTGTTATCTGCATCTCCCGATCTCTGCCAAGCCCATATGCTTTACTAATACTACATTCTCCACACTCTATACAATTCCTCTTGTATCTCCAGCCGCAATCAAGTGACTTCGCGCAATAGGGAAGCAAAAGGTGACGAGGGGGCTCTGCAATCGTCTCGGCAAATGAACCATTTACCGTAAATATCCGATTTGCCAAATCAAGCGGTATTCCAAACCGTGCAATATCAATTTTTTCTAAAGCTTTACTTATGGCATTGACAAAATCTGAACTCGAAATACCTGGGATTTGAGGTTGATTCCTTTCAAAAAAATCTTTGATTCTCTTTTCAATAACCTTTCTATCTGCAGGCATATCCTTCAATTCTGCTTCAAGATCAAATATCGCTCTCTGAGGATAAGTGAAAAAATCGCCAGTTATAACAATACTTTGGATACGATTATAACTTAGATTAATCATCAGTGAAATCCTGATAAGTCCACCATCTGCTTTGTAAATAGAACAAATCATCTGTTGCTTATCTTTCGGTAACTTAATTTTATTTATTATCTCTGGGGACTCGAACTTATTTTTTTTCTCTTTAAACAATAATTCTTCCCTTTCAGTTAACTCCCCTGGTTCAAGTATAATATCAAACTCTTTCTCAAAACTCTCCTTGAATATTATTTTCAATTCACCTATATCTGGTACATGGCCTAGTTCCCATTTCAAACAGGTTACTCTTTCTTTCGCTGAGTCGACTTCTTTATCTTTCAATTTTGCAATAGGGATGCGAAGTGCTTTAAGCATAGCTTCGATATCAAAATCAACAAGGAGTGTCCCTTGAAACAAAAAGACATTGCCATCTTCAGTCCCACCGGTCCCAGAAATCTTTCTACCACTCACCTCAATATCATTTCTCGGACGAAAGGAAGCGTTGATCCCTAATCTTCTTAGAGCATATATTGCAGGCTGGCTTAATCTTTTAAAAAAATCAGCATCGGCAATCCCCATATTAAAAAACTGTTTTTCGCATATAATTTCCCAACCGAGCTGTGTTTCATCGAAATATATAGCTCCGCCACCAGTTATCCTTCTGTTGATTTCAATACCTGCTCTTTTACAGAAATCAATCCTTATTTCCTGTTCTAAACTCTGGTGATAACCGAGCAGAACAGCAGGAGGGAAAAATTGCAAGAATCGGACTGTATTTGGAATATTTCTGTTATTCTTAGCCTCAAGCAAGGCTTCATCCAGAGCCATATTCTCTGATGCGGTAAGTATCCCTGTATCAAGTAATCGCCATTTTTGCATTTTCTCTGATTCCTTTTAGTTAAATTTTACATCCTAAGCATTTTGCCACGACTGTTGGCTTTTCTGCAAATATCAATATTGATTTTGATTAAAAAATATATTGGCCTTCTACGCTAGGTTTTTAACTAAACAATTTATAGGGAGAGTTATGCAAGTCGACATTCCTTACGGAAAAGAAAAAATCAAAGTAAACATCTCGGAACCTTGTGAGATCCTAATTCCTAATAAAGTATCAATTAAAGATCAAGATAAATTAATTGAAAATGCTTTGGAAAATCCTATTGGTTTTGAATCTTATGATGAGTTTGCTGAAAATGCTGATAGGCTGCTTGTAATTGTTAATGATGCTACAAGACCAACTCCTACTTCAAAAATTCTAAGTTATCTTTTGCCTGTTCTTTCTTCTCATCCTGATGTTAGATTTCTTGTAGCAACTGGCGTTCATCGGGCTCCTACTGAAGAGGAATACAGGTTTATTTTTGGAGATACTTATGAAGTTTTTAGAAGAAGAGTTTATGCCCATGATGCTCGTAAAGATGAGGATATGACTTATCTGGGTAAATCAAAAAATGGAACTGAAATGTATATTAACAAATTAGTACCAGAATACGGTAATATCCTTGTTATTGGTAGCGTTGAACCACATTATTTTGCGGGTTACACAGGCGGGCGTAAATCGTTTCTCCCCGGTGTGGCCTCATATAAAACAATTGAGATGAATCATAAACTTGCTCTTAGTGACGATGCATGTTCTCTTGCTCTTGACGGCAATCCAGTTAATGAAGATATGATTGATGCAATGAATGTTTTAAAGGGCCTCAATGTTTTTTCAATACAAACTATTCTTACAGGTGATCATAAGTTATATGCTGTTACTGCCGGTGATTTGATTAAATCTTTTGATGCGGCTATTGAATATGCTCATCAGGTATTCTGTGTACCATTAAAGCAAAAGGGTAACATTGTCATATCAGCCGCACCATATCCTATGGATATCGATCTTTATCAATCTCAAAAGGCGCTTGATAATGGTAAACTAGCCTTAGAGGATGATGGTATTATCATTCTTGTATCCAAATGTCGTGATGGTGTTGGAGAAGACGCTTTTCTTGAACTACTGGGCAAAGCAGATTCCCCTCGGAGAATTCTTGACATACTTGGCAGTGAGTATAAACTTGGATACCATAAAGCTGCAAAAATGGCACAGATTGGAATACGAGCTCAAATGTGGGCGGTCACTGATCTTGATGATGAAATCATTAAAAAGTCACAGTTGAAACCCTACTCAGATATCCAGTTTGCTGTGGATGATGCTGTAGAAATAATCAAGAAAAAAGGTAAACAACCTAGAATTGTGGTGATGCCTTCCGGAAGTCTCACCGTTCCGTTAACTTGAACAGAAAAATAAAATGTAAAGTGTGATACGAGATTTGAGCGCCATTTTATTTTGGTAAAAATTAAAAATACTAAAGA
Organism: Thermoplasmatota archaeon; assembly: GCA_030601705.1. Classification (GTDB taxonomy): domain Archaea; phylum Thermoplasmatota; class E2; order DHVEG-1; family DHVEG-1; genus JAGLML01. Next base: position 18,697 of record JAUWBM010000034.1, on the reverse strand, counting down.
TGTTCTGAGGTTTCTACCAAACTATCAACAAAAAATTCATTAGTAAAAACTTGTTTTTCTAAAAATATGACACATCTTTTGTATATGGACAGTGCTGGAGGAAATTATATTGGAGAATAACGTAAAAGCAGGAAATTATTTATAATAGTTTTGTGATATACATTTTGTGACCTAAAATGGAAAAAAACAACATTCAGAAAGTTATTGATGAAATGTTAAAGACTTTTGTAAACGAAGATCACAGAAAAGAAGTACAAGATTATCTAAAACTAAGAGAAGAAATAGACGAAGTAAACCAATACACAAGAAGAACCGACACAATGGCAATACTGACATTAGACAAATTTCTCAAAGACAAACCATTCAACGAAGCAACCCAAGACGACATAATGGACTGGGCTAAGCATCTTAAAACAAAATACAAAAAATCAAGCATAGACACCTATAAGATCCATGTAAAACGGTTCTACAAATACATAGCAGAAAAAAAGAACTACAAACTAGGAAAAGGAAGGCAAAAAAACATACCATATCCTGAATGTGTGATCTGGATAACTATTTCTCATAAAGGAGATAATGAATTACCTCTAGATCGAATATTGACACAAAAGGAATTATTACGTATGCTGAATGCTTGTGACAACCTACGAGATCAGGCCATGATCGTTAGTTTCGTTGATGGTGGGTTGCGAAATGGGGAGCTTATAGCGTTGAATGTTGAAAGCTTGCAATTTGATAAACTTGGCCCTTATTTTTTACTCCCTAGATTAAGTGAAAATCATGGTGGAGATGAAAAAACAGGGAGGCGGAAAATACGGTTATTCTTAGTTCCAAGTGCAAAACAATATCTAAAGGACTATAAGAATAAGCACCCTTTCAAGAATTTCGATAAGACACCGTTATTTTACACACGGGATCCACGGAATTATCCAGATGTACTAAGAAAAGCAAATAAAGGGATTGCTACCCAAGATGATTTTGAAAAACTAAGACTAGCAAAGAAATCCATCAATGATATCATAAAAAGAATTGGAAGAGATTCAAACGTTCCAATAAAGAAAACACATGATCTGAGACATGTAAGCGCTACTTGGTGTGTCCGAGCAGGATTTAACGAACCTGAACTGAGATTTCGATTTGGATGGAAGAAAAACTCCCAGATGCCAAGCAGATACGTTCATTTAGAAGCAAAGGACATTGATGATAAGGTAAAAGTAATTACAGGGTTTAAGGAACCTGAAAAAGACGATACTTCTCTATTGCAGGCAAAAGTTTGTATAAACTGTTCATATGAGAATCAGCCGACAAATGTAGTGTGTGGTCGATGCGGTCAGAAATTGGATATCAAAAAAGAAGAGATTACAATGGATGCAACCACAACCGGAATAGCAACACAAGAGATGTTACACGATCCTGATTTTCATGAGTTCTACAACGAGATGCTACTAGCAACCTGGGAAAAATACAAAGAGATGAAAGAGAAAAAATAAGAAAATTACTTAATAATTAATGGCATAAAAGCCCAATCTGTGGATTCATTACCAAGACCCACCAACATCTCGGAAATAATTCCATCACATCGTACAGAGGAAGTTATTACGAAATCAAGATTATCATAGATATTTCGGAGAACATCACTTTTACTCCAAGTCCAATCTATTATTTCTTTAATATCATGGATTGTAAAGTTATAATCTTTCCAGAAAAAATATTCACTCCATATCTTACAGAATCGATTAATATCGTATTTTCCATCTTTTTGAATTATTTCATCAATATGATACATTTCGTTTAAAATCGGTTTAGGTGTTATAAATTGATGATTATCTTTTATTTCATGTACTTGTTTGGTTTTTTTTGTATTAAGAGATCCTTCCCCATATCGTTTATCTAAAAAACATATTATCACCATACCAGTATATAAGTTAAATTCCAATTCTGTTAATTTTTGATTTCTACATTTTTCGAACATAAAAAAGGGTAAATTTATCATCTGAAAAAGATGGACAGCAATTCCATCCATTATTGCTTTTTTGATACGTTCATTATTAGTAGTCTTATAAAAATCCGTTACTTGCTCCAACCATTTCGACACTATTTTTTCAGATAATATTTTTTTAATTTCTCTCAGAGGAGTTTTCATTCCAAAAAAATGTTTTTCAATTTGTTTCTTTTCTGATTCAGAAAAATCGTTAAAAGATTTTGAATATATTTCAATTAGTTTTTTTTCTTTTTCGTTCAAGTTTTTTTTCTCTAAAAAATTAAAATGTTTAGGTTCATAAGAAAATAAATGATCAATTAATAAAATCTTAGTACCTTGTCTGAGATAACCATCTGTTGCTTTGATTTTCTTGTTATTTTTTTCAACAATTCCTAATTTAACTAATTCTGCTATTTTATTCGACAACACTTGAGGAGTAGTAATATTTCCTCTCTCCAACAGGTCATAATATCTGGCAGCCCCTTTTTTATTCAATTTGTCTTTGACTTCTCTATGCGTTCTATTAAAATCATATTTAATTTTTCCTTTCTGTTGTAGATTTTCCAATGTTTTTTTATCTGCCAATGTTGACATAATTTCGCTTGACTCCAATCCCTCGGGGATAAATGTCAATAAAAACATAATGTCTTTGTAAATTGTCCTGAAAAAAATTTTGTTTTTTTCAATTGGATTCGGCATCTCACCACCGATTTTTACACATTACACGAACGTTCGTGTAATGAATTAAACTTATTTAAATATTATGAACAACACAATACTCGTGAGGTATTAAAAATGTACAAACCCGTGACGATATCATTAACCGATGACGTCATACAAATGCTAAAAAAACAATGTGGAGAACTGCATCTCAGCCAATCAGCGTTAATCCGGCTTCTCATAATACAAAATGAAAACACTAAAACAGTGGGGGTACAACATGGTCAGTGAAAAAATACAAGCGTGGCATGGTAAATATTGCCCTGAACTTGACATAAATTCGTTGGATTTCACACGTTTTTTAATCGAAGAGATTGAAAAGCTCAAAGAAGAAATTCAGGAGACTTAACCTTAAAGGTGGTGTGGTGATGAATAAAGAATTGCTGATGAGATTTTTAGGTGAATTTGTTCGACTTATTAAGGATGATGATTTTGTGATTAGCGGCCGAATCGAACAGGTTGAGGATGATTTTATTGCTTTTCATACAGATGGTCGGACCATAATTTTGTCTTTTGATCGAATTAAAGAGATACGGCCTTTGCGCAATCAGAACCGGAGGAGTTTCCATTATTAAGGACACGACTGATATTTTAGATTTTAATGTGGTTGAGGCTTTTTTAGACTCGTCCATCAACGCAGTTGAAGAATGCCGCAATGAGATTATAAGTGCCCTAGATCGACTGGACACTCAATTTAAACATTATTGTAGAGCAATACGAGAAGAAAAAGAACGAGCAAAAAGGGAGGACCAATGATAAAAAATGGATAAAAAATGATGAGATGCCAAAGGAAAAAGAGGAGGACGAGGGATATTGATGAATTTGAATATTAATAATATATGCATGTTAACAATATACAATATACAATATATAGTATATACAATTATTACAACTACAATTACAAAAAAGGAAGTGTCTACACGCGAACCTTTGTTATTACATTGTAATGTCATTACATTTTCTTTTTACATTACATTTTCTAAAAAATTTGGGGGATGCTAAACAATGACAGTGAAGGCTAGTAAAAACAATCAAGTTATCATCCGCATATCTATTAAAGACAAGCAGCTGATTAAGGATTTGGGTGCAAATTTTGCAGATATTTGGCGTCTTGGTTTTGAAAAATGGATTGAAAAAATACCGTCTGAATTGCAAAAAAAGCGTGAATATTACGAAAATATGTTATTACAATGTAATAACAATGTAATAACAAAAAATGACGATTTAACGAAGTTTTGTCATGAGTATCTTTGTCAAGGCAGGTCAGCGGAAAATCCCACAAAACTAGACTTAAATTGGATCGAAATCAAAACCAAGGAAATGAGCGGGGTTTCATCTGATAAGTTTCTTGAACATGCGAAAGCCATCCCAAAAGAAACAATCAAACCGAAGGATTCGGAATTAACGACATATGGCGGGAGTAGAAAAATAAAAGTGAAGAGATGATGTGATGGCAAGGCTACTTCGGGATGAAACAATTGTTGCAACATGGAAAGAATTTTTTGTGAATCATTGTAAATCAGATATTGAGACAATTGCTCTTTCCTATCCCGACATACGTAGTTTGCTCATAGATTATTGGGACATTGATAAAGCAAACCCAGAATTAGCAGAACAAATTCTTAATCAGCCATATAAAACTATTTTTAATGCAGAAGAGGCGTTGAAAGATATTGATGTGTCTACCTTAAATGAAAAGTTGTGTATACATTTCAGAGTTTTTAACCTTCCAAATACCATTTCAATCCGAGATCTGCGAGCGAAACATGCAGGAAAACTTATAGCCGTAGAAGGACTAGTCAAAAGAGCTACTTATGTAATGCCTGCTATTACAATTTCTGCTTTCCAATGTCAAAAGTGTGGGGCAGTTATAAAAATTGAGCAGGAAGAAGACATTTTAAAGGAGCCTTCAGAGTGTTATGAAGATCAGGGTGGCTGTGGGAGGATTTCGTCGTTTAAATTATTGACAAGCCATTCATTATTTATTGATAATCAGAAAATTGAACTGCAGGAGAATCCCGATAACTTACGTGGTAGCGAACAACCCCAAAAAATAACTATTTTATTAGAAGATGATCTTGTCGGGAGAATATTCCCGGGGGATCGGGTGCAAATTAGTGGGATATGCCATACGATGCAAAGAAGACAAGCAAATTTCCGGCTTAAAACATTTTACTTTGCTATTGATGCGATACATATCGAGATCAATGAGACAGCTTATGAAGAAATTGATATAACAGAAGAAGATGAAAAAGAGATACTGAAAGCTAGCAAGGATCCTGATATTTATAACAAGATGCGGCAGAGCATTGCCCCGTCAATATATGGTATGGAAATTGAAAAGGGTGCATTGACATTGCAACTGTTCAGTGGCGTACCTAAAATAATGCCTGATGGAACCAAAGTACGTGCAGATATACATGTGTTGCTGGTGGGGGATCCAGGTACTGCCAAATCCCAGCTTTTGAAATATATGCACAGACTTGCACCTAGAAGCATACTTGCATCCGGCTCAGCATCAACGAAGGCGGGACTTACTGCCACAGCAGTAAGAGATGAAAAGTTTTCCGAAGGTCAATGGGTATTAGAAGCGGGAGCATTGGTCCTTGCCAATAATGGTTTTGCATGTATTGATGAATTTGATAAGATGAGTGAGGAAGATCGAGGAAGCATGCATCAAGCCATGGCGCAACAGGAGATTTCTATAGCAAAAGCAGGCATCAATGCAACTCTGAAAAGCAAATGCAGTGTTCTTGCAGCTGCGAATCCCAAACAAGGGAGATTTGATCCTTTCATTCCATTACATGAACAGATTAATATGCGTCCAGCATTGATCTCAAGATTTGATTTGATTTTTCCCATTCTTGATGAATCCAATCGGGAAAAGGATATTGCTTTGTCTGCACATATTTTACGCACTCACAAGGGAAGCGAACTCGCTGAGAATATATCAAAATGCGATAAATCAGAATACAGTGAAGAGCAACGAGATAGTTTTATGGAGAATATTAAGCCTATTTATGAACCCGAGTTTTTACGAAAATACGTGGCATATGCAAAGCGCAAGATATTCCCTGTGATGACCGATGAGGCATTAGAGATAATACAAGCTCGTTATGTTGATTTTCGAAGCAACTCTAAGGAGTCTATCCCATTTACCCCCCGGCAATTAGAAGGTTATGTAAGACTTGCAGAAGCCAGCGCAAGGGTGCGATTAAGCAATAAAGCAACCATTGATGATGCGAAAAGAGCGATTTCCATTGTAAATAAATATCTTACCCGGGTAGGTATGGATAGAGAAACAGGTAAAATTGACATTGATATCATTGAAACTGGAATAAGTCACAGCCAACAGAAACGAATGAAAACCATACTTGGTATAATTGCAACTCTCTGTGAATCTTCAGAGAGTGGTGCTGCTATTGAGGATATAATCCATAAGGCGGAGATAGAAGGAATTGACAGTGGGAGAACTGAAGAAGCCGTAAAACATATGAAGGAAAGAAAGGAGCTTTTTGTAACACCTACGGGAGGATATAAAATCAATGTTTGATAGACTGAAAAAAGTGTATAAAACTAATGAGGACACACACAAAACACACTTTTTTAATTTGCATTTTGGAGGTCTAAATGATCTATTTCTATTGTTATACGATGTGCGGTTTAACTTTCAGTAAAGTTGTCATTGGAATGCGTCAGGAACGTTTTTCATGCGTGGAGAAAGACAAAGCACCTGAAACAGATTCATAGTAGGGGGGTTTTAAATAATGCGTGGAATCGTTAAAGAATATGACCGGAAAAAACAGTTTGGCTTTATCCGGTGTATTGGATCTGAATCTCATGGCAGGAAAGTAATCGTTAACCGAAAAGATCTTGCAAATACCGAGTATCTCATTAAAGGAGATCTCATTGATTTTGTTTTATCCCGTGATGGACACGCAAGAGACATATTTCTGATTAGGAAAGTGGGTTGAAATGGTAAAATCGAATAAGAAAGATCCTGTTTGGGTTGAGGTCGATACAATTCCTGAGGGCACTCCAAATGAAAATAAATTACTGATTCCTTATCACAAATTCATCAAAATTCAAAGAAGGAGCGATTGATTTGAGCAGATGCAATAAGAAATATTGGTGTAGAAGGTGTGGATTTGCTTGGCAATCATCGACACGACAGCGGCCTAAACGGTGCCCCCATTGTTTATCGCAGTATTGGTATGCACCGTGGACCTATGCGGATAAGGGAGTGATGGCATGGTGAAACCAGAATTAAAGGATGTATTTTTCAAGATAGGCGATGAGATTAAGATATTTCTGGACCAATCAACTGTCGAAGGGAGACTCGTAGGTGAGGATTATCTCGGTTTAACCATCATGGATGCTCAAATCAAAGGAAAATTTAGGTTTGTCAGATGGGAAGCCATTGAGGTTATTGAATACACCAAGAAAAGGGGTAAAAATGGCAAAACAAACAGCGAGAATTAAAATAGATCCTATTACAAAAGAAAGTTTAGACGAATTAAAAACAGATGTGGACTGGACATATTCTTCTGTCATTAGTACATTGATACGAGAACATGATAAACATACTATTGTTATGGTCGAGAAAGAAAAAAAACTTCGTGAGGAGTATGTTGAAAGACCCGAGTATAACAGGTTATATGAGGAAAATATAGGTAACAGGGAGAGAGTAAAAGAATTGACGGATAAACTCGAAAGCAAACTCGGAGAGATAAAAGATAAGGAAAAGGGGTTTGCAGATGAAATTAAAAAGCAACATGATGTCTATGTTAACCTGCAGGGTGTTTTATCCATTAAAGAAGGTGAGTTACAGGATGCGCATGAAGAGAATAAAGACTTAAAGGATGCAATGGATGAACTGAAAGATAAACAGAGTAATAATTTATCTATCATTCAAACCCAGTGTAATGATTTCAGAGCTCGATACAATAATCTCAGGGATCACGTAGATCGTGCATGTATCAGGATAGATACAATAAAAACGTTGTACCAGATAGTGTGGTTTTTGTTTAGGCACAAGCATTCGTTTTTCACCATTGAGCAACTCACTGACAAGATAGGATATAAAATTCGGGATGAGATAGCAGAGGCTTTAGTCTTATCGAGTTATAAGATATTTCCAGTTAGAAAGTATCTGATAAAGGATGTTGAATGTTTCGGGTTTGACAGGCGTTATTTGAAATGATGTGATGATGGGAAATGTTCGCCAGGGGGTACTGTTTTTATAGGTGTGGTGCCCCCCACATGCTACGATGTCGTTACAGGAGTGGTGCCACCCTGTATTTTTCTTTGTTTCGCCTATTTTTTTATTTTTTTAAAGATAGGATTTTTAGTTTGTCGTAAGATAGAAAATGATGTGGTTACCGACAAGAAAATAGGCGATATTTTTTTTGGAAAAATCGCCGTGTCATTCACACCCTAAATGATGTATATAATATATATTACTATGTTAGTTTCAGTTAAGGAGAGATGAAAAAAAATTAGATGTAAAAGGGGGTTTTTTGTGAGAATTTGCGAGAAAAACGACATGGTTTATAAATGATTAGTGGATTTCAATAAAAATTGTGGGATGGTGGAAATATGAAAGATAAAGAAAAAGTTATAGAGATAGATACCCAGATAAAAGAAAAGATCGGTTTTGGATCAATCTTATACGATAGACTGTATGTTATCAACAAGGCATTCGATAGCACCGATAAATCACGGGTGATGGAATCGTTGCATACATGTTTTGTCAACCTTACGCCGTATCTTGATAAAGATATAAAATCAAGGTTAAAGAAAAAAATCAAAGCGTTAAGAAACATATCTGATAAAGAACAGTTTTTTGAAGAAGCATATGAAGTCTATGAGGATCTCTTAAAAATATTAAGAAAAAAAGATATGCTCATGAAGGAAATACCAACGACATTAGGGTGAAAAAGCATGGTAAAAGATATACAACAAGACCTTTTTTTGAAAATGATCACAAAAAGAGTGATGAAAAACAACCTAAACGTTACAGTCATAATAGAAGGAGAGTACACGGGAATTGGAAAAAGCTATATGGCAATGCAGCTATCCGAACAATTTCACGCAAAGCACAAAGATGTATTGCCTTCGTTTACAGTTGATAATGTTTTTTTTAAACCAGAGGATGCAATGGATTTTATCGGTAAAGCATCTAGGTACAGTTGTGGTATCTACGACGACGCTGGCGCGACAGCTGGACATCGGAAATGGTTTGACGAGGTAATAAACATACTCAGTACAACCGTGCAAACATATCGTTTTAGAAACCTGATCATGTTTCTTACAGTGCCTTTCGGCATACAGGTCGATATAGATCTCAGACGGTTATCTAATCTTTCTATAGTGGTGCATGATCGAGGATATGCATGTGTGTATAAAGTAACATTTCGTAAGTTTGCTAATAAGGGAAGAGGAGCGATATTTTATAATCATCTTTTTAACATAGGGAGCAAAAGAATCAAAAAACAACGCTTACCTATGCCATCAAAGGGACTGTGTACTAAATATGAAGAAAAAAAGGCTGCGACATTTTTGAAACAATGGGAGATGGATAAACGCAGCATCATATCAAACAAGAGACAAGCAGAATGGATCCGATTAAAATCACGAACCGATGATGAAATCATGGAGGAAATAATACAAAATTCAGAGAAATACCGCAATGATGAGGGAGCTGTTGATCTAAACCTGGTGCAATATCATGCAAAGGTAGGTTTTGCACGTGGAAGGAGAGTAATAAGCCTTCTAGATCAAGTACACGGTTTTCGTTAACAGAAACAGGATGGAGGTCCCTCAATATCCTGGTGGGGGTTGCCCATGGGCACGAAAAACTTGCTATGTATAAAGATGTGTTTGATGAACTAAAAAAGAAGAATATGACCTTTGATGAATGGTATCACAAAATCGAAACATTTCATAAGAACTAAGCGATATGCTGGCTCTAATAAACAGATAGGATCAATATGAACTACGCATTAAATTTCCTTAGTGGTTTTATCGGTGCAATAGCTGGTGCAGTAGTCACCTACTTTGTGATGAGAAGTCTTCAAAGAAGAGCTTGGAAGAGAGAAGATGTAAAAGAAATTTTCGCTCCTTTATGTTCTGAGATCACGTCTGTAAAATCAAAGTGTGAAGAATTGTATAGGATTCCAATCGAAATTAAAGAGTGGAGTCGAATAAAGAAGGAACATTTATTCTGGTTAATACCTAAGGAATTAAGGTGGAATATCGAGAAATTCTATGAAGGTGACTTAGAAGAGTATAGGAGGCTATGGGATAAAGGGATACGCAAAATAATCGACATGATGAAGGAGTTTTTGACTTCGCAGGAAGACAAAAGAAGAACTGGTGAATGGAACAAAGAGATTCCAGATAAATGGGATAGCTATGAAACGGATAGAAATAATTTCTTGGATTATTCTAGTGGAATTGCAAAGTTTATCCTCAGTGAAAATCTAGATGATGGCTATCTTAATCAAGGATTTGAGAGGGTGAAGAGGTTTTTAGGTATAAATTTCGACTCAATAAAAGAATTTTATAATTATTTTTTAAATAAATTTAAGAAGACTGAAGAATACAAAGGAATTCATAGAAAGAAAGGAGAAATCCTTAGAAAAATCGATAAGTTATTGAAAGACTTGAAAAGGAAAATGGATGTAAAATAGTGTAGTAAGGAATCTTCAATGCAGGATAAACATTTCTGGGTAAACCTTTATACGACTTAAAAATACCGATTTTGACTTAAAATAACTGGTTCCGTGAAGAGCAAGTTTATAAATAAATTTTATATAAATTATTTAAAAGTAAGGTTTATAAATGAAAAAAATAACAGGTTTTGTAATAAAACATTCTAGTATCTCTCTAATATTGCTGTTCGTTATTTTAATTTCCTTAGTTTTTATCTTTTCGAATTATACTATTTTTGTCATTGATTGGATTAGGAATAATATGCTTGTTGTTGCTACTATGTTTTTAGGCCTTATAACTTATTTTTATTACAGAACTAGCAGAAGAACAATGTGGCATCAAGCTCTTCTCGAATTTCAAAAAGAATACCGTCCAACAGATATGATGAAAGCGGTACGTGAATTGCATAATTATTATAGAAAAACATGTGGTAACATAGAAGAAAGTAAAAAAGAGGGGAAATTGAGGGAAGACTTTCGAAAACTTATTGAGAAGAATGAAGATTGTAGTGAAAATATAAACAGAAGAAAAGTTGAGTATTTTTTCCTTCATCTAGCTATTCTTTATAAACGTAAAATATTGACAGGAAAAATAATATTTGACATGTTTTCCGAAAGAGATCTAAGAATCATACCAAAAATCATTATCCCACTTAGCCAAGAATTACAAAATTATGTTGATGAAAAAGATTCAATTGAACCAACAGAGTTGAAAGGTAAAAAAATAATGCTAAAACTGTATGAAGATTCAAAAATTTGAATAGAGATCCATGATACCCTTGGTGATCCAATTAATGGAACCCTTAATGGTACCATTAAATTGATACCCCTGGTTTTTTTAAAAATATTTTGATACCCCCTTTTAGATTGTTTTGCCCCATACTACAAATTGTAGTAATTTACTATAATTTACTGCACTAACTGTACTTCTGTAAAGTGCTACCCGTATGGCCGTACAGAGATGTGGCCCTGTAGGCCACCTATAAAAATATCTTAAACAAAGATAAAAATAAATCACTTCATATAGCCTATTGGGTCCAGAATCTTTATTTAGAGCGATTTTGAGGATACCGTCAAAAAGAAGACGTCTAGATCTTGATCCATTGCATAATGACGGCAAAACATGCTGCATCTGCTGCACCTGGCGCATCATTTTGACGGCATAATGATTGAGATCTGCCTGGCCATGGTTGACAAAATGACGGCAAAATAGATCACCCCATTGGTTATACCATTAGTATAATTTAAGCGTTCAATCTCCCGTCAGGCAGTTCAATATAATACTTTTCCTTCTTATCATCCCAACCAAATTCATAATCCAATGCTCTCTCTTCATCAAGTTCATCTAAAATCGAAGTATCAACAAAGTGTTCTATTGCTGTTGAAACCAGGCTCTCCGTTAAATCAAGAGATAACGCCTGAGCATTCACATCATAAATATCAGAACCGTACTTCTCTATAAACCAACGGATTAGAGGATCACGTTTAGCTTTTTGTATTCTCTCTTCTGTTTTAGGTGAATCAGGATCGGGTAAAATATCAGTTCTTTTAGCAGTCTACCAGTAAACTTTATATATGCATCACGACATATATTATTACTGGTAATATTATGACTGAGAAGCGGACTCCTGTAAAGCAACGGTCTATCTACGTTTATGTGCCTACGAATGAGATGGCTGATAGATGGAAACGTTTGGCGAAAAAGTCAGGGCTCTCTATATCCCAGTATGTTCAAAATATCGTAGAGAACCATATCGGGGATAATAGTGTAGTTGCTTCTAGGGAGGCTTTAGACAGGCGGCTAGGTGAGCTGGAGGGGCAAAACAGTCAGTTGAGAAGTGAAAACATTGCTTTGGCTAAGCGGGTCAAGATGTTGGATGTCTTGACTGATAGGTATGAGGAAGATCTTAGGAATTTGAAAAACCGTCAGTTCCAGGATGAAAGTTCTTTTGAGGGTGTTAGGGAATATGAACCTAAACTCATCAAACTCCTAAAGGAAAAAGGCTTTGTTAAGGAGCATGAGCTGCTGGATCTTTTGCACATTGACCCTAGTGATACTGCATCAATATGGGCAATAAACCAACAGTTGGATAATCTTTTCAGTTATGAGCTTGTTAAGAGAAGTAAGGGGGGTCTTATGTGGATAAGGTAAGCGATGACCAGATTATACAGAAATTTGTTAAGCACTGTGTACGTCAGGGGCGGTCGGAGAAGACTATTGTAACGTATTCTAATACGGTTGAGTTTTTCAGGCGGTTCCTTAATAAGAAGAGACGACATCTTGTAGATATAGATGGGATGGAAAACAAGGATCTGTTGGAGGCGTTTATCGACCATTTAAGGGACAATGGAGTGCGTTCGTTTTCTCGTTTTAATGTGTGTTTTTCCGCTCTGAATCATCTGTACAGCTATTTAGAATATGACGGGGTTATCAAACAGAATATTGTTCTCACTGTTAGGAAAATGAATCTTACATCGTACAAAAAAGGAGCTGCTCCTTCGAAGCGGAAAATTATAGACGTGGAGAAGATGTCGCGTTTTCTGAACAGCATCATTAATCTAGAGGATAAAACTATTTGCACTGTGCTTGTTAAAACAGGATTAAGACGTGATGAGTTGGTAAGCCTTGATGTTGATGAAATAAAATTTGAAGATAACTCCATTACATTAAAGGGTGATGGTAGGTTCTATAAGCGCACGAATCTAAAGGTGTACTTTGATGAGGAGACTGAGCGTCTTTTGAAACGATGGTTGGCGAGGCGTAAGATGATAGTGAAACAGGGGGAACCTGCGTTGTTTGTAAGTGAATCTGGCCACAGGTTACACGATGAGGCTATTGCTTCTCGTATTGCAAAATGGGCGGTGCAGTTTGGGATCCACGATAAAAAATCAGAGAGGTTGGAAGATCATTTTACAGCTCATAATTTCCGGCATTGTTTTACAACCTATCTCAGGCAGGCGGGGATGAGCAGGGAGTACATCGGGGAGCTCAGAGGGGACAAGCCAAAAGAGGTATTTGATATCTACTACCACATCGACCATAGGGATTTGAGGAAGAGTTACCTCAGCTCTATACCAAAATTCAACGTATACTAGTCATCTATTTTGTTCTGCTTGTTGATCAATGATACTTAAGTGCCGCTTGGATCAAATTAAATAAAAACTCTTTTATATTAAACCATGAATCATTATATAAACGACAAATCATTACCTGTAATTATATGGATGATAGGCAAGTTTTTCAAACATTTTTTCTAACTTATAAACTAATGAGTTTTTGGATTAATTAGTTTCTGCCAGGAAAAAATTCAATCAAAAATGTCAAATTTATTTTTAAGGCTATTCCGTTATTAAAAAAAGGTGGAAGAGGATATCATCCCCAATCGTTACACCAACCATACGGGTCCATCAACGGATAATCATCATCCTCGCCATTACCTTCAACACCATACTCGGTGTCACCGATACCGTCGCTGTTGAGATCAACCCCGGTATACTCATTCCAGTAGTTCCCCTCACCACGGTCCTTTTTCGTCAACGTGTCAGGCCCTTGTTTACACCACTTGTTGGCATCCTGCATGTCTGTCTGGCCATCATATGACTGATTCGTATTACCATCACCATTATCAAAGAAGTCGTTATAAAACACCAGATTAATCTTTGAAAATGGTGGAAGATAAACACCATAAACTGAATTACTAGTAATATTGTTCTGGACGATCAAATTATCTTCCGTGTCACTGCCAAAACATTCAACACCATAACTATTTTCAAGGAGCCGGCAGAATGAAATCTTATTGTCCCTAGAGTCCTTGACATAAATACCCTGTGTACCATTGAAAATGTTACAGGTGCTGATCGTGGTGTTGCTTGCTTCATCAAGATAAATCCCTCTTCGTGTACCGGGTGGTCCAGGAGAAGGTGATGCATCAATGTCACACCCGAGGACGTAGTTGTGATCTGATTCATCAATATACACCGCATTGGTATTCAACGTGAACACGCAATCATTCGGATACCACTCATAGATAGAAGGATTTCCAATCCAGTTATAGGATGAACTGTAGACACCGACACCATGATAACACCAAGAGATATTACAGTCATCAATAACATTATACTCGGCGCCATTGCAGATTTTGATGCCAACATCAGCTTTTTCGATTGAACAGCCTTTGATCGTGTTATTGGTCGAGTTGTCAATGTAGACCCCATAGGTAATTGGCCCATGAATAACCACGTTCTCAATGGTTATATTCCCAGTTCCATTAGCGGTGCTGATGATGTTCACACCAGTTACCCCGCCATCTATGGTACAATTCTTGATATACACATCGTGACATTGGACATCAATACCGATAGGCTGCGGCATTATAAAAACTAACTCTTTGCTCTCGCCATAGATCGACACCGATTTATTAACCAGATACGACTGATAAACTCCATTGTAGACATAGACAATGCTATCATTGCCCACATCGTTAATCCCCTCTTGGATGCTGTCCCATTTATGATTTACCGGGTCATCGGTAAACTCATCATCGACCAGCGCATCAGCGACAACCAGATAATCCGTCTTAGTTGTAGTATTAGTAGCGTTATCATCATCCATAACAGTGAGAGTTACAGTGTAAATGCCACTTTGACCATATGAATGTGAGGCATTGGCTGTATAGGCATAGGTTCCATCGCCGAAATCCCAAGTATAATTGGTAAGTGAACCATCGCTATCACTGGCTGTTGAAGTGAACTGGATTGATTGTCCTGCACAGACAACATTGTAATTAACTGAGAACGAAACATATGGGACGCTATTTTTTACTGCTAAAGTTTTTGTTTCACTATCAGTTAAATTATTGCTGTCCCATATCGTTAACGTAACATTATAGCTGCCTTTGTCGGCATAAGTATGGCTTGTATTTGCCTGAGACTGACTTGTTGTGTTAAAATACGTTCCATCGCCAAAACTCCAATTCCAACTCTGGATCGTTGCACCAGGGGAGGGAAGCGATTCATCATAGAAATTATATTTCTTAACGCACACTTTTTCATAACTGAATCTTGCGGTCGGCTTTTCATATGGTGTTAGATTAACCAACTGGTAGCATTCATCGTCAATATTATCATGATCGTCATAGATGCGAATAGAGGCATTATAAGTATCATTTTTCATCGTTGAGTAAAGCGTAACTGTAATATATCCACTAGTATTCTTATCTTTGTATACAGTAAACCCAGTAATGTTGACATCAGATACCGGGTTCCCAGTTGAAACATTATATAGGCATGCTTCCACTTTTGCCCACGACGTTAAGTTCGTCGTCGCATTGAAATTAATGTTCACTGAGTCATTCCATCCGTTTCCCCCTCTATCAAACAATGTGAAACTGCAATTCACAAACTCATTTTCAGGTGGTTCCCATGCAAGATATTTTGTAATATTTAAAGCAATATCTGCTGTATAATTCAAGTCTTTTCGATCAATAAGACACAATGCATCACCGGACTCATGATCCATGCCGCTTCTATGACGAGCATTATTATAGACTTTTTCTTTTCCAATTTCAACGAGTTGAAGATCGGGGTTTGCTCCTTCCTCATAGATATCGCTTTCTGAGTCAACGTAACGCTTGTAAAAAGGATATGCATCGTTAGAAACTGATCCGTGATGTACATAGAGTTTATAGTTTCCATCGTCAAAAAATGTCTCGTTATAATGAGTTCGAGCAGTTACATTACGGAGAGCTTTACTAAACGATACATTTGTAGCTGAAACTAATAATTTTGTATCAGGTGTGTTGAAGGCAAACCAATCCATGTTGAGCATATAAGTCATGTTCTCATTTTTCGATTTAAATGATTCGTTAAACACATAGGCTCCGCTTCCTCTGTCAATACGTTCTTCTCCTCCAAATGATACAAAAGTAAGATTATATTCTGGTGTTATTTTGCTCTCGTTCAAATATTTCAAAATTCCCAACATCGTTGCAACACTAACAGCATTGTCAGAAGCCCCCTGACCCCAAAAAAAGTCATGATGACCGCCGCTAATCATAATTGATTTACTCTGATTTTTTCCTTCAATGTCACAAACGACATTATAGCTATCGACACTATAATTCCGCTCTTCCTCGATCCAGAATTTTGCCTGTAGGTTTGTATCATTAGCAGCCCAATCCCAGATATTTATAGACTCACCATTGTCCAAGTTGATGGTACCATTAATGTACATAAAAGGCTTGAAAAGATAAGATGAAAACATAGCGGCCTCAACATTCTGTAACGTCCATGGAAAACCTGATGAAGTTAACATGTAATGAGTAGTGTCATATGTTTTATTGAATAATAAAAATCCTACATAGTCAGAAGTTGCCCTTGGTTTGGCACATAATTCAAGCATTGTAGTCCAGGGAGCCTCTTCTTTATACACTGGCTTATCACTATGTTCATGTATCAACCCGATTTTTTTATCGCCAAGAATCCCGCATAGAGGGCTTATACTAAAAGAGCCGCTTTCTGATAATAAAGAATCATTCCCAAAGCTTGCAATAACGGTTTTATTATCAAGAATATAGTTTTTTATTAAATGCCCCTCCTTCGGTGAAACAGCAACGCCAAAAGCAGAAATCGGGAGATCTTTGATAAACGATGGGTTTGTGGCAACAAAGATAAAACCGAACCCATTGGAATCTATGACGTTCTGTATCTTATCCGTATAAGTATCGTCACATTCATTGGTTTCAAACTCAAGGAAATGAATTTTATCCGCTGTCTCATTTTCTGATGCTGTACGGTAATCCTCGATAAGTACCACTTCTCCCGCGAATCCGCTCGCAATCTGGCTTGCGACATCCAACATTACATAGGAAGTTTCAACATTGTAGGTACTTTCATCGGAAATATCATCTTCATCCATCAACACAACCGTCTGATATGAAGATCCGAGCCAATTTGAAGTGACATTCACAACCCCGCTCTTTTTAATCAGTCTCGGAACTGGAAAAGACTCGTTATTTTTAATGGTTGCAGTTACTGTACCATTAGTAAAAGTTAGCCCATAGCTCTTTATATCAATCTTATCATTTGCTCTGTTTATCACTTTTTTATCTTCGCCAGTGTAACTATTATCCCCAACAGGGTACATATGTATGCTCTTATTCAGATTTTTAGTATTTTCATCCATCCAATTATATATGTATTCAGCTGCTTTCTGTTCGCCTAAACTTCCAAAATCTCTTCCCATATGGATGCCATTAGTTGTTATATTATGGATTATGTTGCTCAGGTTTACAACAATGTCGTAAATCCAATCATAATCCAGTTCTATTTCGTCTCCTTCGCCACCAGTCCCACTTACTATTTCTACATTGGTCGGGATCATAATTGTAGATAGTATTATCACTAGCGTTGCTATCAATACAAATATTTTTTTCATTAAAATCTTTCCTCTGCTGGTGATAATACTCAACTTGTTAATAAATGTTTTTGCAAAATTATGAAACAGATGTTACGATTAAATTGCAATCGAAAGATTTATAAATGAATTCTGCGTTTTTATTTTAGATTTTCTATGAAGATGAAGATTATTGGAGTGGCTTTTCTAATTGCTAATTTAATATGTGTACCTTGTATATATGCTTCAACAAATCATTTGCCTGAACCTAAAACATCCGTCAGTCCTTTTGACAAGACATCAGTTTCGGGTTTCAACGCGAACCCTGATCTCGTTATTGAAGATATCGTAAAAAAGCCGAGTGACATTATTTTTATTGAATGGTTGTATTGCAGAGTTAAGAACATTGGAGATGTAACGGCAGAAGGATGGATCGATATAGAAGTTGATGTTATATGGATGTTATTCGGCAAGATTCCAATTAAAATTGTAAAAAGTTTTACAGGTAATGCCTATCTCGAAGGTGGAGTTCAGCCTGGTGAGGCAATAGATATTTTCTTTGCAGAGGAAGAATGGCTGCCCCGTTTTGGTTTTTATAAATTGTCTAGTGTGGTCAATCCAAATGGTAATATCCCTGAGAAAGATCTTGGTAACAATTTTTACGAGGAATCTTTTTTTGTTTTATTTGGCAGATGGTTCTGGTTGGAATAAATGTGTAGGGACATGAGATATGTCGCTTCTATAGCCTTATGACAAGGATCTTTTCTAATTTAAGACTTTTGACAAGATGATTATACCATTCGATATCTCGCTGTCCAGAGTATCGTTCCTCTGGATAGGTAGCTATTGCAGAATGGTATTTTCCATTGTTGTACCAATGGACATAAA
>JAUWBM010000099.1 GCA_030601705.1 Thermoplasmatota archaeon | reverse complement strand
AGAAATCCAAAAGTGAATATCGCCAACGGGTCCAGTTTCAGTACACTTCCAATCATCTGCTAGATACCAATAACCAAAGTCTATATCCCAGCCGTTTGGGTCGGGTAACTGAGGGAAATGCATCTTGTGACCGTCACCCACACTCCAGTCTGCGACAGCTATGCCCGCAGTGCCTATCAATAGCATACTAACTAAAATACATATTATTTTCTTTTTCACAATGTTGCCTCCTAGTTTAATGGAAATACATGTCGAGTATTTAGATTTTATCCATGGTTTAACTATAAAATAATGAATTACTACTGTTTATCACAGATTCTTCTGGACTAAAAACAAAATTGGCAGGGATTGCTTTAAGGGATTAAAAAAAGAAAAAAGAGGTTTTATGTTAACGTATAGTAGCTTGGGTTATCTACATCCATCAATGGATTGTACACGTATATGCTGTGTGTTATATCTGTTACTTCTGCCGTGTAATCTCCTGTTGCGGCTTTACCCAATCTAAATTTCACCTGACCGTTTTCATCAGTTATGCCAGAGAAATCCCAAGATCCTCCGCCAGTTAACGTTAATGTGGAATAAACAGTCGCACCGCTTACCAAAGCACCAGATTCCCCCTTGACAGTAACAGTATGATACAAGAATTTATTTGGACCGGCATTTTTGACGCTCCATGATATATTAGATACGTACATGTAATCTTGTTGACCTTGCTCATAAACGTTAACGGTTGTTGTCATGGAATTGTCTTCGGTTTCTGTCTCACCTGGGACGACACTTGCTGCAGCCTCTAAAATGTGGTCACCAAGCGCCTCGTTTGTGGTATCCCAGTAGAATGTAACAACTGTTGAGCTTCCTGCACCCAGAGTCACAGATTCGTCTCCTATTACACCGCCATCGTACGTATCAGTCAAAGTAACTGTTGTAGTCTCGGTATATGTTCCCTGGTTTTCCACGGTTACACCTATCGTTGCAGTGTCACCTTTTACTATGGAGCCAGGCGCGCTAATTGCAGTGATCGCTACATCATGAGTATCTGGTTGGGGCAAAGCTGCTGCTTCTGCATCTACAAGCCCATATCCATACAAATTATCTCTACCTGAAGTTCCTAAATCTTCGGCAGTTGAAGTCATCTTGTTTCTTGCTTCTACATTATTAGTAACACCAGATGCTATCACCAAAGCTGCCACACCGGCAACATGCGGACATGACATTGATGTACCAGAATAATAAGCATAGGTATCATCCCATAGGGTTGAATAAATACTAACACCAGGTGCAGCCAATTCCACATCAGGTCCAGTACTAGACCATCGGGCTCTTTTATCACTACTATCTGTAGCGGATACTGCAATCGTAGAGTCATACCGTCCAGGATATTCTACATTATCACCTTTACCTGGAGGATTGCCACTGTTTCCTGCAGCCGCAACTACTACTACGCCTTTTGTGTAATAGGCATAATCACAGGCATCCTGCCAGGATTGCACATGCTGATTATAGCCAATGCTTAGAGAGATGACATCTGCACTGTTATTAGCAGCCCATGTTATACCATCAGCAACATCGCTAAAGTATCCAGCACCGGAGGAATCTAACACTTTAACAGCTATAAGTTTTGCACCAGGTGCAACACCTACTACACCAATGTCGTTGTTTTCAGCAGCTGCGATACCAGCACAATGTGTACCATGACCATTATCATCCATAGGATCGTCATCATTATTAACAAAATCATATCCTTCAGATCCTTCAATAAAATTGCCATCCAAATCAGGATGATTATAATCAATACCTGTATCAACAATTGCGATGCAGATACCCGCTCCCGTATTAGATGACCACACGTTCTCAGCATCAATTCGGTCAATACCCCACGGTAGAGTTTGCCCCCTAACTAGCTGAACATACTTGTCTTCCTCAATGTATCTCACTTTTGGATTATTTTGAAGAGCGCTTATTGCTGTCTCTGGAATCGTGGCTGTCACAGCATTAATCCCAGATATTTCCTTTTTAGTTTCTCCACCAAAAGTATTTATCAGCGCAGTATCGGGTTTTCCATTAAATCCAATTATTACTTTTATTTTTTCATTCGATTTGTCAACAGTGTTTTCACCTGTTATCATAGGTGCTGTGCTAAGCAGCAGGCCTATGGCAATAAATAATATAATAATTTTTTTCATGCTTAACCTCTTTCAATTATTTTTATATTATAATATATAGTACAATGCTTTAAAATATTTTGCCTAAAAAATATAAGTTAAAAAACAAAAAAAATTATAGTTAAACAGGCTATGGGAGTGGATCCCGCTTGGATGTTGGCGGGTTTCCAATTTTTCCCCCTCAAACTACAATCTCTCTTTTACACATTACCCAATCCCCTCCATATAAAGATGCTTTACCTGGGTCATATCAAGCCATTCTTGATAGTCCCAGTCTTGTTTTTCGTATAATGCCTTCAATTCGTCATCTGAAACTTCTTCCATTATCCATTCATCATCTTGCCCATCAGCATTTTGTCAAACAATGCGTTCGAACAAGGGACTTATGGGGATTTCGGTTTGTGGAAAAATTGTCTTTTTGTAATTTTTACAAAGAGCTTTTTTATAGTATTAAATAGAAAGATTATACATAGGAGGTGTGAGATGAAAGGAAAACTAATAGTATTGTGTTTAATCGTAATGATGTCAGTTGCTCCCTTCATAACGTCTCTTCAGGCAAAACCCAAACAAAACGACGGACCAAAGCCAGGAATAGATTTTAGCGGCGAACACTATCTACTCAACATCCTTGGTAAAAAACACATTGGTAACGGATCCTATGATAATCCTGACAGGCGAAGCATTTTTGTTCCCCTTCAGGGCGATACAACAATGAAAATGAAACTAGGTGCAGATTTCAGAGTATTAGACGGTAACGGTTTAGATGGAGAATGCAGTTTCCAAATACCTCGGAAACAAAAGAATTTCTATGTCTACGTAGTTGCTTTAGGAAAACCCATGGATGGAACAGAAGTCAACTATACATCTAGTTGGACATATGATAACGATACGGGAAAATGGTACTATCAACTAAACGAATCGTTCTTCATACAGCCACATAAGGGCAGGCCAAAATGGATGGATGTAACAGGTGCATTCTGGATAAACCTGACATATTGGAACAGTACTTATCTGGGTTGGCTTTGGCAAGTCGAGGAATGGATGTGGGAAGAATCACTGTATTTCTGGGATCTAAAAGGATCAGATAGACACATGCAAATTCGTTTCTACCCATATTAATAATTTTTTCTCCTCTCCTTTTCTTTTTTTTAATTCCATTAGAAATTATTTGTAGAAATGAAATCAGTACAATAATCTGTTTTAGCCAGAAGACTTTGGAATAATATGATAACTTCGTTAACTTATTATTGATTCCCAAAAAGATGTTAACTCCTTCTGTAATTCAGATTTCCACATATTAAATGTATTATCATCAATATCGCCTTCACTTTTTATGCTCCTAAACAAATTTGTGCGTGTCCCATTCTGCATCCAATTATTTCCTTTCAATTATTTGTCCTCCTATTAGTGAGAAAAAATGTTTAGCAACCCTATCTTTATCTATCTTTTTCGCATGTGATAAGGCACATATACGTGCAGAAGATTAGACAAACAGCATATTACCTATGAAAAAACACCACACCTAATCTTCTTTTTGTTTTTGTGAAGAATAAAAAGGAAATTTAAAAACGGGTTATTCTCCCTCCGATTTTTCCTCTTTTTTCGGCTTTATTTCATAGATATTTTTCCACGCCTTTTTGATACGTTGTCCAAAAGTTGTCATTACTTCATCCCTCACTTACAATTCCATAAACATTAATCGCTTTAAAAAACCAATCCTTTTGGGTTTTGTGGTAGGATATAAAGGGATTGAAAAATACAGGCTTAAAATATCATGTCATGGAGAGAGAGGCCTGAATTTAGGGAGGAAAACAAAAACATGAAAAAGAAAATATTAGGTATTACGTTTTTGTAGAATCAGACCCCTCACCAATGATTCTAATGTTTAAGGGTTATTTAAATTTATACCTATAAACACAGTTATTGCAACATCTGTAACAAAACAAATTGTTAGTGGGGTGATTTCATTTCAACATTACTTTATGGAATTAAAAAAGAAAAGAAGAGGGAAAAACTCCCTTTTTATGGTTGTATTAAATGCCTCCACCTGGATTTACCTTTATGAAGAACAAGAACACAAACCCATTCTGTTCTCTTGTATCGGAAACTCCTTCAGCCGACTCTGCAGTAACTGTAACAGTAGTTGACCCTAGTCCTAGTATTAACTTCGAAGTTACCGTTATTTCTCCACCTGCAGGAATATCGTCTGTGCCAGTGGTTTCTTTCCCAATGAATGCACCACCATCTAATTTGATACTCCAATTCACCTCAGTTGCATCCATAGAACCGGTGTTGCTGATTGGAGCACTTACTTTGAATAATCCACCCGTGATACTACCTATTTCAAGATAAGGCTGAGCAGGAGCCTCTATAGTTACCAACAAAGAATCCGACCATTCGCTGTCTAAGCCATACTCATCTCGTGCTTTCACTTTAATCTCATAGGTACCTGGTTTCTCCCAAATATGACTTAACGAAGCATTTTCCCCGGATTCTAACCAATCAGTCCAACTAACAGTATCATCATCCCAGTCAAAGCAACACTTTATTAAATCGCCATTAGGATCAGTAGTTGAGGTTGTATAGGTATATTCTATTCCAATTTCTCCAGAAGTAGGACCATCAGGTGTATCGGGTTTATTTGGTTTATCAGATATTTTCCTAATACGAAGAGATGGATCGCAAAATGGTTGCCATTCTTCCACAGTCTTAAAATCAAGCTCAAAATTTAGTCCAAAATCACTGATATAATTATTTATTGACTGACTCCATAATTCACCAGCAGTCTCAGCGTTTTGATAGTTATAGGCTCCAAACATACATAGTTCCCTTGCTCCAGTAAGACCCTCACTACAATAGCTACCAATATAAATCCATCCTAATGCTGAGTTCCCATAGGCAGCAATTCCTCCACCATCAGGATTTTTTAAAAATGACCATCCAAAACAAACACTACCTGAAAATCTGCAATTATCGCATCCACCGATAATAACAATAGGAACCATTTCCTCATTTTCGAGTGTCTCAATTCTTGAATACTTGTAACCACCTGGCCAAGGAATCCATTTATCAAAATCATTATGTGGATGTGTAGCCCAATTCTGATTATTTCCATGTCCTGAGAAATATAAAAAACCTGCTCCATCTTCAATTGCATTATCGATGTTTGTTGCAGATTCCAATTTTCCATTTGTCGCCCAGATTTTCTCAGGGGCAAAACCATCCATAATATCAATCGCTTTCTGATTAAGGTACTCACCCTCGTCTACATTCCCGGTATCTTCTGCTGTATCACCACCGCAAACTACGAAATTTGAAAACCAATCCTCCATATAAGCCCCCGTTGACTCATAAGTAATAATCTTATCTACAACATTACTGACTTCATCGATGCTCCGAAAGTTAAGTCTACCTAAATGGACATCAGGATAAATATCTACTAAATCAATATTCCCTGCTAAACTATATTCTCCAAATATGTCATTACCATTTGCATCCCAGCTACAAAAATTCCCATATTGATCATAGATGTCAGCGTAATATAGGTCACTTATGAAACACTCTTCTTCTCCATCTGGACAATATGACATTCTTACAGGAATTTTATTCGCTCCACCAGCTAATAGGGCATATGTAATGTTCCACTCTTCAATTGCATCTTTAATGAAATACTTTATTTTCTCTTGGTCATCTCGGCCTTGAGCGGGGAAGTATTTTCCAGTGTAAATATCGTTAAGAGTAACAAGTTTAGTAGGTATACTACTATCGTTTTTGTACTCTGCTAATGGTTGTAAATCATCAGAGAACTCTGAAGGAGCTATTACAACCATGTCATATTCATCAGTAAAAATGGCTGGCTGTGTGGGCCCATAATATTTTACTTCGATATCTACCTTATTGGCATATTGAATCATATTTTGGCCTGGAGAATATCGAACAGGATAAAATCGAACAGTTAGAAAAACTACATGACGAGAATCATCAAGACCACAACCAACTCTATAATCATACCACCCATATGGGAAGAAATCCATACTGTTATAAACTGTATCGTCTTTGACAACTAAATCTTCAACAACCTTCTTTTCAACTGCATTCTCCAGAGAGATCAATGGAACAGGTATTGGTGAAGGTTGTATCTCTCCAGAGATAACTTTTTGATAGATCTGCGAAGGTCTGCATTCTACTCCCTCAATCTTCGTTCCAAAAGGGAACTTAAATATTTTAGTGTAAACAGGTAATACAGGTTCCCCTGGCTTCATTAAACATGAAGGTGCTTCTTCCACGTTCAGAGTTATATATTGATCTTCTTCTTGGATATTCGGCTCTGAAAAAACAATTGATTCAATTTTTTCTTTTGTGTACAAATCTTCTTCTTCATTTGCTACTATTTGTAAAACACTAGTAACCAACAGCATACATACAAAAATACCAATTACTTTCTTTTTCATTTTTTTACTGACCTCCCCCAAATAATTAAATTTGGTAAAATTGATATATATTACTTAGATTTAAATGTTTCCCATGATAATTTTATTGCAACATCTGTAACAATAATACTTACCTCTTTAGAATCCTAGATCTTTTGATATCCGAACTTCCACAGGCCGGACAACGATCTTTCTTAGTATCTAAATCGAACCTTGGATAATTAAAAAGATCACCGCAATTATTACAGCTCCAACGGTAATTTGTTTCTCCCACAGATAAACGAATCATGTTTATCTTTATAATTTTTTTGAATTCTCCTTTTATTCTCCTAGAATCGGCTTTGCACATAAATTAGGTAAAAACATCTATTTTTTGTGCAAAATGAGGAATTTATGTGCAGAACAGTTAATTTTAAATATTCAGAGATAGGAATATTTTTTCCAATAACGGAAACCTTTCTAAAAACCATTGGAGTAAATTGTTACTCGCTACTTTGTTTCTTGGCATAGTAACTTCTAGATAACTCCATTCGCTCTCCAATTCAGTGATGTCCTTTGCTTTTGCTTTAATCGTATATGTTTTTTGTTCACTCCAAGAGTGTGTTAATATTATCTTTTCACCTGAATCACTATATTCAGTCCATTCTGTAGTATTGTCTCCCCACTCAATAATATACATTACAGGGTCTTCGTTTAAATCTGTAGAATTAAAAGTATATTCATATTCAATTCCAGGTTTTCCACTTGTTGGACCATCTATAGTTGGTGCTTCTGGTGGCTGATTACCGATTACTATCATATACACTGACCAAGGACTTTCAAAACCACATATATCCATTGCTTTTGCTCTTATGTAATAAACTCCTGGTTCAGGCAATTCATGGCTTATTTCAACTATTTGACCAGATGAGTACCAGCCAGTTTCAGTAACTGTGCCATCATCCCAATCGATAAAGTATTTGACATCATCATCATTTGGGTCATTTGAATATAAAAATAGCGTTCCATTTTCATAACCAATAATTATTGGTGCACTTGGTGGAATATTAAAACAGATAAATGGAATTACAAAAGCTGTAAGTTCAGCACCTCCTTGAAAATCACCTATAAGGTAACATTCACCAGTATCTTCATCACAGTAATATAATTGTCCTTTTGTTGTATAAGCAGCTAAAAACAAAATATCAGATTCAAAATCAAAATGACCATCTTGTGCATAGTTAAGATCAATTCCTAATGAACCGACTAATTCACAATCTGCAGTTTCTTTGTCAATTATCCAGAGATTATCTGATCCTGTATCCCATCCATATAATACACCTTCAATATTACATGCAAGACCAATCATATTAACAGGGCCATTACTAAAGCTACCAATATAAGTTTGTTCTCCTGAATATTGGTCAATCTTATAGAGCTCATTTGAAGAACATCCATATAGTACAGGATAAAATAAGGTTGCGTCATATGTTAAACCATTAAGACCTACACCTCCACCACCAATAAACACTACGTCACCATTAATTGGATTTATCTTCCATAAATAACCGATTATGGGATCACAGACTAGAAATTTTTCATTACATGCCCAGGTACCACCGCTCAGAAGACCAGGATTGCTAATATTATTTATATTTGCTATAGTACCTGGATCTTCCAAATCAAAATAAACAAAACCTTCATTTAATTGACCACTTGGGTCATATGCACAATAAGCATAAGCAGTTTCACCACGTAACAATAATTCCCCTGAACTATCATCTATATTCAGAATCTTTTTATTGTTACACAAATCTTTTACAATATTTTCAGTGGATGGAACAACATTCACACCAACAAATAAAAAAATTATGCCCATTACAAGGGTTTTACTTAACAAATTCTTTCTCATAATTTCCCCCTATGTAATGCTAATGCATGTCAGGTATTTAGATTTTACCCATATCTAATGATAAAACAACATATTACCATCCCAGATGCAACAAAACCACAGATAAATAAAAATATCACTTCTGCATTATAAATCATGGGGGAAAGCAAAATGAGAAAGATAATTGCCCTTGGAATAATGCTGTTGTTTCTTGGGATGACTATATCTTCTTCTATTGGTTTTAATCTGGAACAACAATCAACTATAGCAACTTTTGATGGTAATATATTGTATGTGGGTGGTTCAGGTCCTGGGAACTACACAAAGATACAGGATGCTATAGATGACTCATTAGATGGTGATACTGTCTATGTCTATGATGATAGTTCACCTTATTATGAGAATTTGATTGTAGATAAATCTATAAATCTTATAGGTGAAGATAAAAATTCAACAATTATAGATAGCAATGGAAGCAGTCGTTGTATTCGGATTAAAGATTGTATGGGAGGAAGATTAACAGGATTTACCATCCAAAATGCTCAGGATGAAGGTGTTTATGTAAGAAACTGTAACGATATGAATTTTTCAGGAAATATTATCAGAAATAATGGTATGCTATCTACACATGGACCCTTATGCGGTATGAGAATTTCTGAATCAAAAAATTGCGTCGTCTCTGGGAATATTTTTAAAAATAACCTGCATGATGGATTAATGATTTTTTCTGCTACAACTGAGAATAATATTGTTACGGGAAATGTTTTTGAAAATGATGGTTTCGATTCAATGACCCCATTTTAAAAAATGAGGTCTCTAAACATTGAATCGAGTGAACTCTCGGAGTTCAAATATTGGTGAATGTGATAGTAAAAGAATATCACAAGAGAGAAACATAAACTTTTAC
>JAUWBM010000104.1 GCA_030601705.1 Thermoplasmatota archaeon | reverse complement strand
CATAACGACGCAGCAGTATTCGCTTCATGCTACGGACTGCTGACTTGCTCTCCCAGTATGGGATTTATACATACCGCTTCAATGTTGAAATCACTTCCAGCATTGGGTATATGCTACATGGCTCTCTGGTTTTACCATGACCGGACTTTCACCTGTAAGTATCTATAGGCTTTGCTGGGCACACTAGGGGTGAAACCCCTATTTCATTCCAACAGTGCTAACAATTGGTATTCTTTCTTTTATGGTATGGTATTTAATTCTTGGCAACACCCTACTTTTTTCCCTTACTGCTTTGATTTCTGTTCTTGTAATTGCTTGTCCTTGTGCCCTTGGTCTTGCTACACCAACGGCTGTCACTGTGGGTTTAGGTCGAGGTGCTGAGTTAGGTGTGCTCATTAAAAAAGGTGAAGCACTTGAAATCCCTCAGAAGTTGACAACTATTATTTTTGACAAAACTGGAACACTAACAAAGGGAAGACCAGAAGTTACAGATATAATTGGAACTGGACGTGATGATGACACCTTATTGAAGATGGTGGCAAGTGTTGAGAATAATTCTTCCCATCCACTTGCAGAGGCTATTGTTAAAAAAGCCCGGGAAAAGAAAGTAAAATTAGTAACAGTAAAGAATTTTAATACATTAAGTGGAAAGGGTGTAGTGGCAGCAGTTGACGGAAAAGAGATGATAATTGGAAATAGGATATTATTCACTGAAAAAAACATTTCATTTCAAAAATTTGAACAAAAAATTGTTCAACTTGAAAGTGAAGGAAAAACAGTTTTGCTTATAGGTCTTGATAAAAATTTAATCGGATTGATCGCTATTGCAGATACGTTGAAGGAAACAACAAAGGCCGCGATTAGTGCTTTTAAGAATATGGGATTAAAAGTTGTTATGATTACAGGTGATAATCTGAGAGCGGCATCTGCTGTTGGAAAGCAAATCGGGATTGATACTGTACTTGCCGAGGTGTTACCACAGGATAAAGCATCAGAGGTTAAGAAACTGCAAGAGAAAGGCGAGGTTGTCGCCTTTGTTGGTGATGGTATTAATGATGCACCAGCTCTAGCGCAGGCCGATGTTGGCATTGCTATTGGTAGTGGTACTGATGTTGCAGTGGAGAGCGGTGAAATTGTTTTGGTGAGAGATGATCTCTTAGATGCAGTAGGAGCAGTACAGTTAAGTAAGAAGGTCATGACAAGGATAAAACAAAACATATTTTGGGCTTTTGCATATAATACTGCATTGATTCCTATTGCTGCAGGAGTGCTTTATCCCTTCTTTGGCATCACGTTTAGACCAGAACTTGCAGGTCTTGCCATGGCGATGAGTTCCGTAACGGTAATAACTCTTTCCTTGCTATTAAAGGGATATATACCACCTGTAAAAAAGGAGATAAAATTAGAAGGGAGGTGAAGATAATATGGCAATAGATCCAATATGTAAAATGACAGTTGATGAAGATTCTGCACAGTACGTTTCAGAATATAACGGGAAAAAATACTACTTCTGTGCACCTGGTTGCAAAAAAATGTTTGATGAGAATCCTGAAAAATATGTTGATGCATAGTAAAGGATGTATAATGCAATCCACCAGAACGGTTGTAAAATTATGCAATTAAAATCAAGAATAAAATGTCCTAAATGTGGTTTTGAAAAAGAGGAAATTATGCCAGTTGATGCTTGTCAAATTTTTTATAAATGTACCAAATGTGGCCCGGTTCTAAAACCAAAACAAGGTGATTGTTGTGTATTCTGCTCCCATGGTAGTGTGATTTGTCCACCGAAGCAGATGGAAGGCTTTGGAGTCCTGACAAAAATTGATGTCCAAGATAAATTTAAAGAAAAACTCGACGTTGATTTCAAAAAGTATGTGATTTTAGGTGCTTGTAATCCACCCAGTGCGCATAAGGCCATTCTTGCGGAGGAAAACATTGGGTTGATGTTTCCTTGTAACGTCATTGTCTACGAGAAGGCGAACCGTACTGTAGTTTCGGTTATAAAACCGACTGTAGCAATGGGAATGATTAATAATGAAGAGTTAAAACAAATTGCAGAAAAAATTGAAACAAAATTAGAGCATGTATTCGAGGCTGTAAAGTAGAATGTAGATATTTTGATTTAAAAATCCGTTTTGCAAGATAATGTGGTCGTACAATTTGGGATATTGATTTGTTGAAACGAAATATTTATTAACTATGATTAACAATTGTTAATTATGGAAAGAAAAAATATGCAAAATAGGCTTGTAAGAAAGAAATTTATGATTTCAAAATATTTGATACCGGAGGGTTTCAAATAATGTTCAACGTTCCATTTATTATTCTGAATGGTGGTGATTTCCATCACATGATGGACTGGGGTTATCATATGATGGATTGGTGGGGAATCCCATATATGGGCTATTGGAACATTGGTCTATGGATCGTACAATTAATTATTGCATTTTTAGTCTTGAAAGATTGTGAAAAAAGGAATATGAATGGTTTATTATGGTTTATCCTCATAATTCTTCCTTGGATCGGTGTACTTTTCATAATAGGATATTTAATTGTAAGAAGTGAAGGAACTGAAATCAAAGAGGGCCTTGATGATGCTCAGAAAGTTCTTGATGACCGATATGCAAAAGGCGAAATAACCCGAAAAGAATATATGCAAACCAAAATGGATATAGAAGAAATGAGGAGAAAATATGGGCCAAAATAATAATGAAGAAGAGAAGAAATGTCCGATTTGTAATAAATCAATACGATCTGATGCCTCCATCCATGAATTATCATCCAAATAAATGAAAAATAGTATTAGAGTTTTTTCAAAATTAGAGTGAGGCTAACAAAACTGTATTTTTCTCATGTTAGCCGCTGGGTCTAGGCCGTAAGCCTCTTTGCAACAGGAGAAAAACAAAGATTTTTAGAATTTTATAAGACAGAAGAACATTCCACCATTATTAATACAACAGCCCTTGAAGAAACTTATAAATACCATCGCCTACATGAGAATATGGGGAAAGGTAATGATTCAGAAGGGTTTGGCAGTAGCTGTTATACTTCTCTTCATAGGAACCTGCATCATTCCATCTGCAACATCTGAACTAACTAATAGTAAGAGACTAACTAATGGTAAGAATATCATAACGGTTGATGATGAACCTGGAGATGCAGACTTTACATCAATAAAGGAAGCAGTGGATTATTCGAGTCCTGGAGATACTATCGAGGTTTATAGTGGGACTTATCCTGAAGAAGGGATTCGAATTGTAAAAGAAAACATTACACTTCTAGGTATTTCTCATGAACTAGGGGGAGGCAATGATACCGGAAAACCTATTATTAAAGGCGATGGAACTACATATGTCATTAAGTTAATAGCAAGTAATGTGACTGTCTCTAATTTTATAATTGAAAACTCATGGTCGGATATTTCAATTTATTGTTCTTGTATTCGTGTAGGAACTTATTGGCCAGATGAACTATACAATATTACGATATCAGATTGTATTATTTCAGATTGTATTATTCGTAATTCAAGTTCAGGGATTTTTGTTAGTCATATGGGACATATGAATAATATTAAAATTATTAATAATCAAATAAGTCATTGTAATAGATATGGGATTTATGTTGAATCAGTGTATATTCTCGATGAAGTTTATACTGTAACAGGGAGTTTTATCATATCAGGAAATGTAATAACAGATTGTCCTGAAATAGGTATTTATTTCTGGAGTGATCTGCAAAATGTTTCAGGGAATAGGATCAAACGATGTGGATATGGAATTATAATTTATGGTGATAAAAATATTATATATGGAAATGATATTGAAAGCTGTCCTGTGGGGATTTTTGATAGTTTGGTATTAGGCCATGATAATATTATTACAAAAAATAATTTCAAAAATTACAGCCGAGGTGTAAATTGGTGGATGAAACTTCCTTTTTTTAATATTTTGATTAAATTTAGGAAAGATAATACCTGGAAAGAGAATTATTGGGATACCTGGATTGGTGTTGGTCCAAAGATAATACCTGGACGAGTTGTTATATGGGAAGATATACTTGTACCATGGTTTAAATTTGATTGGCATCCTGCAAAAGAACCATATGATATTTAGATAGTATCTAAGGAGTAAAGATTTACTTTCTTTTTTCTTTCTCTTTTCTTCTATATAATGGGGTAAGAATAATTAGGTGCTGGGTCTAGGCCGTAAGCCTCTTTCAACTCCTTAGAACTCGCCTAAAAGACCACCTCTTAGACAAATATTATCAATCGTCCTTGATGATGAAAAATAAAAAAAATACTGAACATAGGGCTGGAAGTTCATATCTTTCTTCTCCCTCTATTTTTAAGTGCATTAATGAGTAGCATGTTCCCGTCGGGACGGGAACCCGTATTTACTAGTAAATTTCTGAAAATACCAAAGGTATTCAAGGTTTTAGTAAAGAATATTTCCAGCAGATAGAAAATTGTGAAAAATTTTATATATCAAGTTTCATAACGGTAGATAGTTGAATGAATATCAAAAACTTCGCTTTAACCCAAAATAATACTATTAAACGAATTGTATTAGCTTAATAGTAGTTATATGCAATTTACTTTACCACATAGATATAGTTATCTTTTTAAATTCCTATAATTATAATGTTACTATGAAGGTTTGGCCACTTAAAAATACCACTCTCAAAAATATTCCAGAAAAACCCTCGCCGGGCTCTTTCTGGGAGGATAGAGAGGATAGATATCATTGCGGAATAGATCTTTATGCTCCTGAAGGAAGTGACGTTGTAGCAATCGAAGAAGGAATCGTTGTAGATATTGGCATCGCAACAACACCAAAAAAGATTTCTTACTGGAATAAAACATATTATATTATAGTCAAAAATATTTCTGGAACATTTTGTAAATATGCTGAATTGTGTGTCATAACACCAAAGAAAGGTGATAATATTAAAGCAGGACAATTAATTGGCAAAATTGGCTTAGTACTTAATTTTCAAAAAATTAATAAAGCTTCTCCAAAGTATATTCAAAAACTTAAGAATAAAAACCCTAGCATGCTGCATCTTGAATTATATTTGAATGATCCAATTACATCTCATGATAATTATTTAGGCGGAAATTGGTTTGGACATAAAAAACCAAATAATTTAGTAGATCCCACTACTTATATGAAATCAATTCTAACGGAGGTAAAGTAAACTCTTCAGAATTTTTTTGCTATGCAAAAAACCGCTTGCAGCTATTCCTCATCCCAAACGGAAGAATATAACAAGGATTATGAGATTCCACTCCCTGTGGTCGTTCCATCCAAATTTGCTCCATTTCACTCCGCAAACTTCTCATAATCCAATACGTTATATGCAATAAATTCAGAGCCCCTTATCGATAAGTATAAACTGCTCCAATTAATGTATTCAATAAAAGATATTAAGAAATCAATCAATTAAGATGATAACACATGAAAGCGAAGGCAATAGTATATTGTGACAATCAATTCGGGAAGATGGATGGGAAGACCACGAATGGACTTGTCAGGCACTCGGAAAAGTATGAGATAGTCGGTATTATTGACAGCTCAAAAGTGGGTATGGACGCAGGGGAATATCTCGATGGAATAAAAAACGGGATACCGATATTCCATGACCTCGATGACGCTATCGAAAGGTTAGAGGATCTTCCAGAATATTTCATATATGGCGTTGCGCCCCTTGAGGCGTTTCTTACGAATGAACAGCGGAAGATAGTGTTCAAGGCCATAGAAAAGGGGATGGATATAGTGAACGGCCTCCATGAGTTCTTTACCGAGGATGAAGAGTTTATACGAAAGGCAGAGGAATATGGCGTCAAGATATACGACATTAGAAAGCCTCCGGCAAAAAAGGATCTTCATCTCTTCTCCGGGCGCATTCTTAAAGTCAATATACCAATAGTGACCATACTTGGCACAGACAGCGCAGTTGGAAAGAGAACCACTTCTGTACTACTTGCGGAAGCATTGAAAAAAGAAGGCTTGAACGTTGCGTTTGTGGCAACTGGCCAGACAGGATTGATCCAAGGCGCAAAGTATGGCATTGCAATAGATGCTATTATCGAGGAATTTATGACAGGGGAGATAGAAAATGCCGTTATGGAGGCATATGATACAGAACATCCGGACATAATCATAGTTGAAGGCCAGGGTGCATTGAGCCATCCGGCATACCTTAGTGCATGCGCCATTATACGGGGTGCGAGACCACGGGCTATCATAGTTCAGCACCCTCCGAAAAGAAAGAACATCGGAGATTTCCCCTATATGCCAATGCCGACCCTGGAAAGCGAGATAGAGCTATTGGAGATCTTTTCAAGGTCAAAGGTAATTGCCATCACACTCAACCATGAAGATATGACGGACGAGGAGATCAAAGAGACCATAACCGAGTATGAAGAGAGGTTTCAACTCCCAACGACAGATACCTTGAAGTATGGATGCGAAAAGCTTGTCAAAAGGATCTTTCAGGTCTTTCCAGAACTGTCCGAGGGACAGCCCGATGAATAGATGGATAGAAGATATAGAGTGACTTGCATGACAACACCTAGGATAGATATTAACATCGCAAAAATTGCACACAACGCGAAAGAGCTGAAGGAACTATACGGCTCAAAGGGCGTCGGGGTTATCGGGGTTACAAAGGTGGTCTGTGGAGACCCCAATATCGCTGATGCTCTACTAAAAAGCGGAATAAGTGTCCTCGCCGACTCAAGAATAGCCAATATCCGGAGGATGCGTGATGCAGGCATACAGGCGCAGTTCGTCCTATTGAGAACACCCATCCCCAGCCAGATCGAGGACGTGGTAAGATATACTGACATCAGCCTTAATTCAGAGCTCTCGGTGATCAAGGCACTCTCGAAGTCTGCCGTGAAGCAAGATACCACACATAAACTCATTTTAATGGTAGAGTTGGGTGATCTGAGAGAAGGGATAATGCCTTCGGATCTGGAGGATACCGTTAGAGCGGTAATGGAGAGGGATGGGATCGAGATTGTAGGTATAGGAACAAATCTAGCCTGTCTTGGAGGGATCAAACCTGATGAGGAAAAAATGGGATATTTGTCTTCAATCACTAGAGATGTTGAAGAGAGGTTCGGACTGACATTAGAGTTTGTTTCTGGTGGAAACTCAGCCAATTATAACTGGTTCATATCAACAGAGAATATCGGAAGGATCAATAACTTACGACTGGGTGAATCTATCTATTTAGGGTGTGAAACCCTCTATAGAAAACCCATCCCAGGGCTATTCACAGATGCGTTTGCACTGGTTACAGAAGTTATTGAGTCAAAAATAAAGCCGTCTGTACCCTATGGAGAAGTTTGTCAAGACGCATTTGGAAATGTTCCCGAGTTTCAAGATCGTGGCCAAATAAGAAGAGCTATACTGGGAGTTGGATTACAAGATGTTCTAGTTTCTGGACTAACTCCTAGATCAGATATTGACATCCTCGGGACGAGCAGTGACCATATCATAGTTAATGCAAAGCAGATAGACTTAAAAGTAGGAAACGAAGTGGAGTTCGATCTCAATTACGGAGCCTTACTCTCAGTTATGACCTCTCCATATGTGATTAAAAAATATCAAGAAAAATCTTCTGAATGATTATTCAGAAAATGAATCAATTCACCGTAACATTGCATATGCAATAAAAAGACACGCATCAAGAGCAAAAATAGAAAAAAGAGTCTACCCACATCTCTTCAGGATCTCAAGCATAACACACATGGCTCAAAATGGAGCGCAAATGTCAGAGATACAAAGACAGAGTAGACACAAAGACCTGGAGACATTATTAGGGTATATCCAGCTATCAGATCAGCATGTGAAAGATGTCTATAATAAAACATTACCATCTTTCATAGAACAGAAGAAACCAAAGCCTAAGGAGGAAATTCCCTTAAAGCAAGAGAACGTAGAACATAAGGGAACTTCTAAATTAGTAGAAGAGCAGTTAATTCACAAACTAATAGATGGAGAAATCTCTAATGAAGCCTTCAATAACGCAGTGAATCTTCTCAGAAAAAGCAAGAATGAGACAAACTCATTAAATGGGTATCAGTAGGTCATAAGTTCATGGTCATAAGTCTGTGTGTAGAACATAAGTGCTGGGTCTAGGCCGTAAGCCTCTTTCTGTTCTAACGGTATTCGTCTATGCACCCTACCTTCAAGCAGTCTGAATAACTGATCTCGACATTTGGGCTTGCTCCAGGAGCAGATTGGCCGTTTCACCAAATCCCAGGGAGAACTCATCATCAAATGAATCATTGCATATTCCAAGGGCTGTGTCGTTTCTGTGCCTCTGCTAAGACTCTTGCCTTAACCGCTTGCACGGTATCCTGATTCAGAGTGAGAGAGGACTTTCCTCAGCGAAATAAATCGCCGTCAACCGTCCACCTACACCCAGCGAAGAATAAATTATGAAAAATCAGTTATAAACTTATCGCCTGATTCGGCTAAATCCCTAAATGACATGCTCAGATGTAAATCAAGATGAAATGTTTATCATTAAACAAAGCAATCATAGGCGCATTTTAGTATGCGACATTAATTAATGGATTAATTGTATATACTGGGTCATGCATATTCTTTTTGGTGCACTCATGAATTTAGCTAAAAGAAAAGAAAGGGAATTGATTGTAAAATTAAGGGAGGACGGTAAGACTTGTGTAGA
>JAUWBM010000036.1 GCA_030601705.1 Thermoplasmatota archaeon | reverse complement strand
GGCAGGTTTTCTGAGACACCCGCCAAAGGCGGGTGCGCCTGCCCAAGACGCAAATGTTTTCTAGAAAAAGAAGGTTTTCTGGGTGAAACAGGGAGGCGCCTTAAAAGGCGGGGATTTAAACCCTTAAAACTACATTAAATAACATTTAAACATATCTATACTGCGCTGAGGAGAGGTTGGCATGCAAAGCGAATTCATACCTTTGGATGAAAAGTAGGGATGCAGATTTGGTGAGGATTTTATTGGGTCATTGTCAAAGATTTTTTTCAGTGGTCAATAGATTGCTTCTGAATTATTCATCCTCTTTATACTGTGCCACTATTACATCAATGGAGGAGGAAGGGATTTTTAATTTTTCATAAGTATAGTGAATGGAGGTCATGCTCAGTAATACACTTCACAAATCACTTTAATTCGTATTATTGGAGAAACCTAAAAAATCATTTAGTATTTTGTTATAACCGTCATTGAAAGATAAGAAGCAAAAAATATAACAAGCTCATCTAATCATATCTAGAATATAATCAGCAAGTTCTTCTTTTTTCCCCTTTTTATGAATACTCTCGCCTTTTTTATTAATAATCAAAATCTCATTTTCATCTTTACCAAAAGCAGAAATAGTGTTGGCGATAACAAAATCAAGTTGATTTTTCTTTAGCAATTGATATGATTTTTCTTTCAAATTTTTCTTACTTTCTTCTACTTTAAAAGCAATAATTTTGGATTTCGGTGCAATTAATCTTATTTCTTGAATAATCTTTGGTGCGGGAGAAAGTTCTAAATCAAGCTTGTCTTTTCCAGAAGGAATTTTTCCGTTTTGTTTTTTTGGGATATAATTTGCAATTGCTGCACAGACAATGATTATGTCAAATTTCGTGTCATCATTCTCCAATAAATTCAACAAATCTTCAACTGTTTCAAAGTTTTTAACAGATATATGTGATGGAACATCCTCTTTTGCATGTCCATACCATAACTCAACGTTTGCATCTCGCTCAAACGCATTATTTGCAAGAGCAACAGCAGTCTTACCTGAACTCCTATTTGTAAGTATCCTTATATCGTCTATAGGCTCAGCGGTAGCCCCACCAATAATTAGAATATTTTTCTTTTCTAGATCATGTCTTCCTATCTTTCTTATCATATATTCGACAATTTCATCCACACTAGGCATCTTGGCTTTGTTTCCTTGGATAACCGGGTCAATAACAGATATGCCCATTCTTTTGCATTTATCGATGTTTTCTTGTATGATTTTATGATTGTACATGGAGAGATGCATGGCTGGCACAATTGCTATTGATATGCCTGATCCGATTGCCGTAGTTGCGAATGTCGTCACTGGTGTATCATCAATACCAAGTGCAATTTTTGAGATGGTATTTGCTGTGCAGGGAGAAATAAGCAATAGATCCACGCGGTCTTTCGTAAGGCCACAAAATGAAACATGCTCTGTCTTTCCAGTTAATTCAATAATTGGTTTATGGGAAGTGGCAAATTCTAAAGAATCAGGATGAATGAATCCTGTTGCTGCTTTCGTCATAACAGGGTAAACATCTGCACCATGACGAATCAACTCTCGTGATAATTTAATTGATTCGATAGCTGCTATACTTCCGGTTACACCAAGAACAATTTTCTTTTTAGAAAGCTTCTTACTTTTAATCCCGCGTATCTCGCCAGCAGGATGCATTTAATCACAATTTTTTATCTTACAACTAGAACAGATCTGCTCGCATGTCTTACCACTTTATCAGTAACGCTGCCAAGCAGAAATCTTCCTTCTTTTCCATATCCCTTGTATCCAATGATTATAATATCGACTTCATGTTTTTTTGAAGTCAGAAGTATCTCATCTGCAGCATCGCCCGATTCCACGACAATATCTACTTTACTTATTTTATCTTCCATCTCTTTTACAACTTTATTCATATTTTCCACGGCTTTTTCTTTAAAGCTACCTGATTTTACTACAGAGCTTAGATCAATTGTTGGAAGTAACATGTTTGTAAAAGCCGATTCTACCAGTGCAGCAGGTATCACTGTAAGAAGTATTACTTCATCTTCTTTATTAGAACATTTTAGTGCCATATCGATAGCTTTTGTTGAAGCCTCTGAGCCATCATAGGCAATAAGCAATTTTTTCATTGTAATCAAAGGAGCAGTAATATACAACTTACTAAAAAGATTGCGGTTGGTTCGTACAATATCTTAATAACGAATATTTTATAGTACTCAAATTGATTTCATTACTCGTGTCATATGGCAATATGCACAACCAGTGAGGGAATCCTTTCCCTTGCTGGTTAAAAAGCCCAGAAACTCTTAACAGAATTATTTGTTACTATGACATAATGATATTAATCGAGTTGCTGTTAAAATAGTTCAGAAGTCGTTTATTTTGATTTTTGATGATATGTTAAAGTCCGCCTTCATATTTCTTGTATATGGAGTCTATAAAAATCCAATACTACGCAGAATTAGATATCCGTAAGAATACCTATCAGACCATCATATGCACAGAAAAAGAGGAAAAAATTGGGAAAATATCTACAAAAACTTCCACACCACAAGGGTATCACTAGCAACGGATCTCTCATCAAAAAAGACTGTTGCCTCAAGCTCATGCCTGAAGAACGATCGGCTATCCCAAGTCCATCCATATGGCTCATCATAGTCTGTTTCTTGTAATTCTCCATCGATGTAAAACTCAACCTTATCAATATCACCAGTAATGCCGCCAATCTCTGTTTCTACATCAATCTTTCCCAAAATTAGAGTAGTGGGGAACAAATTGAGATATCGGATCTCGTTTCCTGCAATGTACAGATGTTTTTCTTTTGGAGTTGTAATAGTAATCCCCGGTGCTGCTTGTTCTTCCCCAATCGGGATATAATCAATCCCATCTCCTGCAACACCTGAATATCGTTCCTCAGAGAAGATTTCAACATCTGGATCCCAATGCTCATGGACACCCATGCTCTCTGAGGCATATTCACCATCGTTTTCAGGATCGTAGAGATTCTCAGGAGGCTCTGCTTGTTGATGGAGATAATTCTGTGCTCCCTCACTTGGTCCGCCGCCTGTCCCTTCAACCATAAAGAAATCAAACATCACCGAATCAAGAGCAACTGAGTCCTGAGAAAAGAACAAACTACTCATCCAATCCCCATTAAAAGGATACATTTCAAACTTGCTAATATCAGAATTCCCATACCGACAAGCATAGGTTCCATCACCAATGAGGAGCAGTGTGTTTCCACCGAGCCGTTCATGGGCGACAAGATCTGCCTGCGGAGCAGGATTGCCCATCTGTGAAAAACCCATGGTATGGTAATCATGAACGGAATAGACATCTTCCATCCATGTTCCAAACCAGTTCTTACCGGCAAGGGTTACCCGCTCGGCAACATGACGTTTGGTAATAGGCATATTTATCATATAATCAGCCTCAGTGACAACAGTTGGAAGCGTCCGATATGCACAGGGTCCTGCGGCAAAATACACACGTTCATCACTTGCGACAACTTGTTCTCTGCCTTCTGCTCCACCATACATGTCAACAAAATGAACATCTGGAAACTCAGGAACCAAAGGATCAGCTGGGTATTCTTCATAATACGCCCGGTTATAGAACCAATTCATCAGCTTCCGAGATGCATCATAAACAGTAATGTCCTCTTCGGCAACGCCGACAACATCACGCAATTGTCGTAGTAACGCTTTGACAACATAGGGGTTTGCATCGACATCATCATATTCACTTGTATAGGGCCCGGAATAGCCATTGTTCATATTGATTTTAATTGATATATTCTCACCAGGTTGATATCCAACATCGCCTTTTCCATGTTCAATGTTGAAATAATGGAATAATACATCCCAGGCATCATAATCATCATCCACACCTGCAAGTTGTTGAAGACCATCCGAATACATTTGATCTATTTCTTCCGGGTTGTTATTTTCTTTGTTCCACCAATACCCTGTGAGTTCTTCTTCCGTTGCATCTGGATTCCATACCCATACTAATCGTCCAGGGTTTGCCCCCTGTGGCGTTCCAATAGGTTCTTTTGGGATGGGATCCCACGATTGAACAGGTTGACTTCCCAGGAAATTTACGGCAAAACCTGCCCCCGATATCATGATTAACACCACAAAAACAGCTACAATAGATGGTGCTATCTTTGAGGCACGCCATCGTGCATGTGGAAGCCAAAGACGTAGAGCAGTGAATAGTACCCCCCAAAACGCAATATATCCAAGGGCAACAACTATAGATACCTGCTGACAAGGATATCGCGACCGATGAGGTGCTGGTAGAACTCGTATACAAAACCAGATAATTGCGGCAAGACCAATGAGATGAAAACATATTCCCTTCATGTTTTTAGCATTTTCAAAAAAATGATACTTTCTACCACAATGATGATGATCTTTCATATTAATCCCCTAATACAGAAAAATATAACATACGATGTAGAATATAAACGTTTCCCAAAGAATTTGAAACACAAGAAGAGCTGTTCAAAGGTATAAGAGATTGGTGGGTAAACACTAAAAATCGTACTGAAAAGACTATTAAAACACGTATAGGGGCAGCACGTTTCACAGCGAAGCATGTGTTGTATCCTGTCAACTGGTTTACATTTGACCAAGAATCAGAGCAAATCATTAACCTTTTGCTATATCTTAATAAGATTGTGGTTGGTTCGTACAACATCTTATTCTAAAAAGATTGTGGTTGGTTCGTACAATATCTTAATAACGAATATTTTATAGTACTCAAATTGATTTCATTACTCGTGTCATATGGCAATATGCACAACCAGTGAGGGGCAATAGCCCTTTGCTGGTCATCTAAATATTAAAAACACTTTTATAGACACCAGTGAGAGAATCCTTTCCCTTGCTAGTTAACCTTGCTGGCTAAAAAGCCCAGAAACTCTTAACAGAATTATTTGTTACTTGACATAATGATATTAATCGAGATGCTGTTAAAATAGTTCAGAAGTCGTTTATTAAAGCGGAAAAAAACGAAATCGAAGAAGACAATCTAGGTGAATTACCAGAATTTGAATAAAAAGGTGGAAAAATTATCGTCAAAATAAAAATAAAGATATTGGCAGAAATTAATGCATAAGTCATCATCAATCTTTTAACATATGCAAAAATCAACGCCCCAATCATTATGCATATTGCAATTATTGAAAGAATAGATAGATAGAGAGTTTATTATATCCATTTTCTACCTTAATTCTAAGATACCTCTGTGTTGTATTCTGCAATTATTGGTTTTTCTTTGTTGAATTGACCTATCGAAAGATCATCTTGTACTACATCGAATGCATGGTTAAAATGTTCATCTGTTACTTTTGCATCTTTGTTTTTACCTAATTTATGTTCTCGCATTGCCTGCATTCCTGCTTCTCTACACATCGCTGCAATATCAGCTCCAGTCCATCCTTTGTTTTTCTTAGCCCATTTTTTCAGGTCAAATGTTTTATCGAGAGGCATAGTTCTGGTATGAACCTTAAAAATCTCAACTCTAGATTCCTCATCTGGGATTGGTGTCTCAATTTTAAGACCGATTCGTCCAGGTCTGAGAAGTGCCTTATCGACTAGTTCAGGTTTGTTTGTAGCAGCAATAATTACAACTTTTTCTAGTTCTTCCACACCATCAAGCTCAGTAAGCAATTGATTTACCATCCTCTCTGTTGAATCATTTAAACAACTGCCGCGAACTTTAGATATACTGTCGAACTCATCAAAGAAAATAATTGAAGGTGATACCTGTCTTGCTTTTTTGAAGATATCCCGTATATGTTTTTCTGATTCGCCAACCCATTTTGATACAAGTTCAGGCCCTTTTACTGCAATGAAATTTGCATCGGCCTCATTTGCTACAGCTTTTGCAAGAAGTGTCTTTCCAGTGCCTGGCGGCCCAAAGAGTAACATCCCTTTTGCAGGGACTATACCAAATTTCTTAAATGAATCAGGATCTTTTAATGGCCATTCAACTGCCTCAATTATTTTCTTTTTTACCTCAGGTAAACCACCGATATCGCTCCATTTAACATTTGGTTTTTGGATCAAAACCTCCCTCATTGCTGACGGTTCAACCATTTTGAATGCATCAATAAAATTATTCATTGTAACATTCATTTTTTCTAAAAGGTAGGTCGGTACTTTATCCTCTAATGTTTTTAACTCAGACATATGTGGTGCAAGTGATTTCATTGCTGCTTCTTTACATAGAATTTCAATATCTGCTCCCGTATATCCTAGTGTTTTTTCAGAGAGTTTCTCTAAATTAACATCTTCTGAAAGAGGCATACCACGAGTGTGAATCTGTAATATCTCCTTTCGTCCAATTCTATCAGGTGGGTTAATTTTTATTTCTCGATCGAAACGCCCTGGTCTTCGTAGTGCTGGGTCAAGATCCTCAGGTCTATTGGTTGCAGCCATTACAACCACTTGCCCTCTGTTTTTTAAACCATCCATAAGTGCAAGTAATTGAGACACAAGTCTTTTTTCAAGTTCTCCTTTTATATCACCTCGTTTTGGTGCAATAGAATCAATTTCATCTATGAAAATAACTGATGGGGCATTTTTTTCTGCTTCTTCAAATATGTTTCTAAGTTGTTTTTCAGTTTCACCGTAATATTTGTTTAAAATTTCAGGTCCTGCAATTGAGTAAAAATTCGATTCTGATTCAGATGCAACAGCTTTTGCAAGAAGTGTCTTTCCAGTGCCTGGCGGTCCTGAAAGTAGAACTCCTTTTGGTGAACCTATTCCCAATCTTCGGAAAACTTCAGGATGTCTCATTGGGGTTTCTACCATTTCTCGTATCATTTCAGTTTCTTTTTTCAATCCGCCAAGGTCTTCATAGGTTACCTCTGGCATTCTTGATGGCGTATCCTTAACTTTTTTGCTTGAAACATTGATTTTCGTGTTAGGAGTTATCTTGACAATTTTATTTGATGGTAAAACAGCAGTTATCATGTAATATAGTTGTGTTCCCATGACATCAATAGCAATTTTCTGATTTTTAATCAGAGGGCGATCGATAAGTTTGTTATGAAAATAAGATGTTGGATCATTATTATACATAACATCTTGTAGTGGAGACAGTGTTACTGATTTTGCCTCATCCCATTTTGCAATGGAGATATTTGCATCTTCGCCTATAGATATACCTGCTGTAAATCGTATAATGCCATCAATTCTAATGATATTTTGTCTATCATCTTCAGGCCTTCCTCTCCAAACAGTTGCTACTGCTTTTCTTTTGCCATGAATTTCGATTACATCTCCTGCATTTATCTTAAACTTGTTCATTATGTCATCGGGGATTCGTGCAATTCCTCGATCAACATCCATCTGCAGAGATTCTGCTACTGTTAATTTTATTTGATTATTTTTTTTATCATCTTTCATTTCTATCACCTTAATTAAGTTAGATAGTTTAATCTAAAAAATGGAGAAAAAGGTCTAATTGACTTTGATAGACCTTCCTTTTTTACGGGATTTTACTTTTGGCATTCTTAGTTCTAAAACGCCATTTGCGTATGTTGCCTTTATTTTATCAGGATCAACATTCTCAGGAAGAGATATATTTCTGTAGTATCCGCCATATCTTCTTTCAAGACGATACATTCCTTGTTTTTTGTCTTCTTCTTTTAATTCCTCTTTTTTCTCTACCGTTATCTCTAGTGAATCACCTACTACGTTTATGTCGATGTCCTCCTTTGTTACTCCCGGTATTTCTAAGGTAGCTAGAACGTCCTTATCGGTTTCCCACATATCTGCGAGTGGTCGTTTGTAATTGCTGCATACTATATCACTTTCGGTGTGGCTTGGTAGTGCTTCTCTTGACCTGTAGATTCCGAATGGTCCAAAGCCTGTGAAGCCTTCAAACACTCTATCCATTTCTTCTTGCATTCTTTGCATTTGATCCAAAATATTCCATTTTCGGTCCATTTCTTTTTACCTCCACTTGTTAGTTTATCTTTTGTTTTGTTAGCTTAAAGCTAACGAGATATATATGTCAGTGCTTGTTTAAATA
The DNA here is from genome assembly GCA_030601705.1 of Thermoplasmatota archaeon. Classification (GTDB taxonomy): domain Archaea; phylum Thermoplasmatota; class E2; order DHVEG-1; family DHVEG-1; genus JAGLML01. The sequence goes on along the minus strand of JAUWBM010000036.1, from coordinate 14,850 downwards.
CTTTTTGGTTTAGTTAAATTAACGTTAACAAAATTAGTTTCTTATTAGAAAAATATAAATAATCTAAACAGCTTATTTGTCATACATGGCGATAAGAATCCTTATTAAAAAAATAAACACGCCACCTGCAGGAAGTCTAAAAGAAGATATTGATTTTGTTTGTAAATCCTTTGGATATTTTTCTCCAAGAGACAAACAAGATACTGCAGGAAAAATATTTAGATTGCTTGTCAGAGAAAGTTGTAAATCAGGAGGACTTACTAGCGATCAAATAGCAGAACAACTTGATTTAACAAGAGGTGCAATTGTTCATCATTTAAATAGTTTTATTGGGGCAGGAATTATTATCAGAGATAGAAATATATATCAACTTAGACGTCAATGTTTACAAAAAAGTATAGAAGAAATAAAAGAAGACATTGATAGAATATTTTCTGAAATGATAAAAATTGCAAGTGAAATAGATAGTCAACTTGGGAACTTCTATCGATAAAATCGGCTTATTACTAAAAAGATTTCGTATTATCTAAGATGACTTTAACTTTCTAGTGTTGATTGATTAGAACCTTCTTTTACGTTATTAACTATAACTATTGTTTTTGGTTCGTCATCTCCAGCGTGAAATTTTTTTGTGATGTGTAAATCCGCTATCTGTCCATCGTCCTTGAAGGCAACACCATTCAATCCATCAATTACTGCTTTTGCAAGATTATCGATGTCAGGTCTTTTGTCTGAATAAATTTCAGGCATGGGTCTTCGCTTCCAGATTAATCGTTTTGGTCTTGGGAGGTAGAATCGTATGGCCAAATTAATAGAACCATCAAGTGGATGTTTAAATTGTTCTTCTGCTTTGAGTTTTACTAAATTCTCATACGTTGCTGTTGTTTTTGGAGTGTATGCTCTGACCTTGCCACCTTGAGTAGAAAACATAGGTCTTTTCTTTACCTTTGGAATTCCTTTAATTACAAATGTTACCATACTCGTTTTCACCTTTTTTATTTATAGTTAATTCAAATCCACATCTATGGCAGAATGCGATGTAGTTATTTTTAAAAGAGTTTTGCCTTCTCTCCTAATATGTTCTTAAATCCTTGCTCACAGTTATTAATCATATGAAAAAGGTAAAATACTTGGAAATCTTTTAATGTTTGGGCTGGTTGTTCTTTAATTACAATTTGAGGTGATTATCAAATGAAGAAGGCGGTCATTGTCAAGGAAGCGATGAAAAGCAATCCTGTTATAGTAAAACATACAATTACAGTTTTAGAAGCAGCTAAACTGATGAGAGAGAAAAAAATTGGAAATGTAATAGTTGTAGAGAAAAAACATCCTATTGGGATATTAACTGAAAGCGATATTTTAAAAAAAATTGTGGCTGAAGGGAAGAATGCAAACGAGATATTGGTGGAAGAGGTCATGAGCACGCCGATTATAGTGGCTGACCCCTATATCCCAGTTGAAGAAGCTATGAAGACAATGGGTAAATGTAATATTAGAAGGCTGCCCGTAGTCGAAAATGGCGAATTAATTGGCATAATAACCCATAAAGATATATCGCGGATTTCCCCTATATTAAATGAGATAGCTAGAGAATGGTATAATATATCCAAGAAAGATGAAGCTCATCTTAGAGCCCAGATCTTTTCTGGCAAATGTGAGGATTGTGGTTCACTGTCTACTAACCTAAAAAATGTTGACGGACGTTTGTTGTGTGAGAGTTGTATAGATGCATTAAAATATCAATGATTTTTTTGATGAGAAGGGATGAAATAATGAAAGTAAAAGAGATAATGACAAAAGACATTGTTTATGTCGATAAAGATCAGGATTTAAAGTACGTTCTTGATCTTATGAAGAAACATGATATCACAAAAATTCCTGTTGTAGAAGATAAAAAACCTTTTGGCGTTATAACTGACAATGTCATATCATATAAATTGGGATCAATAAGAAAAAGAGGCGTTTCTACATCTAGATTACATGCATCATCAGTTACTGAAAAAGAAATCATTACGATTTCTCCAAATACTGATGTTAAAAAGATTTTAAAAATGGTCGGTCAACCTGGCCCTACTATGCTTCTGGCTGTAGACAAAGATAAGCTTGTAGGGGTTATCACGAAGGCTGATCTTTTACATCTTGTTGATAGTAAAAAATCTCTAAACGATCTGATGCAGAGAAATGTTTTTTCTGTATCGCCAGATGACAGAGTAGTACATGCTAGACGGGTTATGATAAACAAAAATGTTGCACGTTTGCCTGTTCTAAACCAGGGAAAACTTGTTGGTATTATATCTGATGTTGAAATTGCTTTTGCATTCGCTTCATTAAAAAAATCTTTTTCTTTAGGACATCAGAAACATCAACTTGATGAATTATTAGTACAGGATGTCATGAAGATTTCTGTAGTTTGGACAACACCATCTGTAACTGCTATTGATGCAGCAAAACTTATGACCAAGCATAATGTTGGGGCCTTACCGGTGATAAAAGAGAATACTCTTGTTGGAATTGTTACCAGAACTGATCTTTTGAAAACAATATCTTTATAAAAGATTATAAGCAATCAAGATAATTCTGATATATTATGACCTACCATATTCCATCGGATGAAAGAGTCATAAAATCTGCTAAAAAGATTTTTAAAAAATATCGTACCATTTCGTCACAACGTAAGTTAAAAGAACTTGTAGAAAAAGAATTGAAAACTAAGGAAAAACAATTTCATGTGAGTGAACATAGGTTACGTAATATTGTTCTAAAAAATGGTTTAGCAGATATAGAAATTCATAGTCGAGAGGGAGATCCTGACAAAATACTTAGTAGATGTCCTGTTTGTAATAACGCGTTAAAAAGGGTAAAGAATCTTACCATTTGGGGTGGGGAGGTTACTATTGAATTTAGATGTCCTAACTGCGGATATTGGACCGGTAAGAAAAAAAGGATTCCCACATTGTATGTTTTTCATCTAAAAAAATAACTATTTTCCAAATGACATTTCTTCCAATAACTCAAATATATATCTTATGTGGGGGATGGTTATTGAACCTCCAACAATTAATGCAATACTCAATGATTCATAAAGTTCATCTGGCGTAACTTTTTCTTTTATACATTGATCTAAATGATAAAAAATACAGTCATTACATCGTAATACTGTTGAGGCTACAAGTCCCATTAGTTCTTTCGTTTTTTTATCTAATGTTCCATCCTTATAGATGTTACTGTCAATAGCGAAAAATCTCTTTATGTTTTTGTTATCCGTTTTTAGAATAAGTTCATTCATTTTTTCTCTGTATTCTTTGATATTCTGAATACTACTTTTCATATTGATCACATGTCTCTATAATTACATAATGTGTTTTATGTCTTTTTAATAACCAAAAGTATTGAATGATAAATCTTATATAATAATTAAAATAATATATCTATCATATCTTATAAAATACATCGATATATATGAAAAAAATTCAGTGTCTTGCAATGATTTTAATTCTTTTGTTTTCCTTATTAATTTCATCTAATATTTTGGCTGAAGAAAATCAATTTAATATACCTGTTAGTCCTGATCAATACGGCCAAGGTTTTAGATATAATGTACAGGGATGGATTTATCTACATATTCAGGGAGATCCATATGAACGTGGTTATCAGCATGGTTATCTTTTATCTGCAGAAATCGTTGATATGTTAAATCGATGGGGCAATATAATACACAACTACCCAGTAATGAAGCTTATTAGCAAACGTCTCTCTGATTCTCGGTATGAAAAAGTTGCAAATATGTGGTGGAATTTTTGCACAAAAAATTGTTATCGAATGTATTGGAATAAATTCCCTGAGGAATATCAATCAGAAATCAAAGGAATTGCAGATGGCGTTACTGCAAGAGGTGGGAAAATACATGGGAGAGATGTCACATATAAAGATATTCTTGCCATGAACGAAATGTATGAATTCATGTCTAAACTAACCAGAATCCGCAAAGGAATTCATCCACTGCGAACATTTTTCCATCAATTAGAAAAAGTTGTACCTGAGACTTCATATATCGATGCAACGAGTTTTATTGAAAGTTTTTTAAATCAAGAACCTGCACATCATTGCAATGGCTTCATAGCTACAGGCAATGCAACAACAAATGGTCAATTGGTTGTTACTCACTCTACGATATGTGGAGGTGGAATGTGGTGGTGGACATATTACATATCACTGCGTTGGAACGTCATGCTTGATTTACAGCCAACTGATGGAAATCGAATAATGATGCCAACATCTCCAGGATTTATCTGGAGTGATGAAGATTACTATCAAAATGATGCAGGTATTGTGTTACTTGAAACAACAGTCCCTCAAGGGTTATTTGATAACAAGGGACTTCCTCTTTCAGTCCGGGTCCGTAATGCGATGCAATATGGTACTAGCATTGATGACGTCATTTATCATCTTAGATACAAAAACGATGGTAGCATGAATGCTGTATGGTTAATTGGTGATACTAAAACTGGTGAAATTTCACGGTTTGAATTAGGATATAAAGCCTATGCTGTGCATCGTAAATTTGACGGTTTTTACTGGAGTTCAAATAATCCATATGACATTAAGGTAAGAATGGAAAAATTTAATCTGAAAAAATATTTTGAGAAAATACTTTACTCCGTCTTGAAAATTCCTGGATTTGGATATTATTCTATAATATACAGACCAGAAGGTAGGGATCTCAAATATGAAGAATTGGGCAAAAAGTATTATGGTCAAATAGATATAGATATTGTAAAGGAAATTGCCTCTACTTCTCCAATTAGCGACTGGATTACCGATAGTAAGATCACCGATTCTAAACTTCTTGAACAAAATGGTGTTTGGGCGTTTTTTGGCAATCCATGGGAGATATTGAATATTTCAAATATTGATGTTAACGTAGAAAAAATTCGGCAAGTATATCCATGTGGGTGGGTGCGCCTCTTTGGCGTTCCATCGAAGGAGGATTTTAATGTAAAAAGACAGGATAAAGATTATGGTGAAAAAGCAAAGGTTCTTTGGGAATTTGATACAGAAAATAATGTTAATAATTTCTATTCATCGGGTTTTATTGATGAGGATATACTTTATGTAACTACTTCCGAAGGAATGATTTATTCAATTAATGCAAAAAGTGGGCAGTTAAAATGGAGGAAATATGTTGGAGAAAAGCCCATAACTCCTGTTGTTAATGATTATTTATTGTTCGTTGGTCATTCAGAAGGATTATCTGTTTTAGATTTAAACGGAAATATTAAATGGGAAATACCTACCGCGGATGTAGTTTCTAACCCCGTTATTGTTGATGAAAACGTAATTTATGGAGACAACATAGGAAACGTTTACGCATCATCTGTTTCTGATAAGAAAAAGCAATGGCAGCTTAATTTTTCTGATGAGGCATATATCTCATCGACATTTAATGATCATATCTATGTTACTTCAGGCAATAGTTGTTATGCTGTTGGTATAAATGATCATAAAGTCTTGTGGAAATTTGATTCTGATGGCATGATTACTTCAGCTCCTGTTTTAGTTGACAACACTGTTTATTTTACCTCATGGGATAATTTTGTCTATGCTTTGAATGCTAATACTGGTAATTTAAAATGGAAATATGAAACTGGTTGGGGTTTTGATACATCTCCTACTGTTTACAAGGGTTTGGTATTTGTGGGCTCTGCCGACAATAATTTGTATGCGTTACATGTCAACACAGGTAGCCTTGAATGGGTTTTCTCCTGTAAAGCGGCCATTCATTCAGCCCCCGTTGCATATGGTGAATATGTATTTTTTGGATCTGATGATGGTAGGTTTTATGCGTTGAATATATCAACTGGCGAACCTGCATGGTCATTTGCTCCCGGATTGACCATAGACGACGATGTGTATAATTTCATTACTACTCCTATTGTTTCTGACTCAGTTGCAAATGATGGTATGATCTACATAGGATCAAATGGAACAATTTATGCTTTGAACACTCAAACTTTTGAATCATCCAAGGATGATAAACATGGAAGTCAACAAGAAGATACTGCCGATGAATCTTCATTTTTGCCAATTATTATAATGATTGTTGTAATTATCATTATATTTTTGCTGTTTTGGATTAGAAAAAGGAACTAGTACTTAACTTAGAATCCCTCTTTTAATTATTCATTATAGTTTAATTCAATTTTATGTAACTTCAATTAATATAAATCTAGTTAAATTTAATTGACAAACATTTAAATAATACATAAATAATAATTACTACCGATACAAATGAATAAGAAGAAAACTATTATTTCTATGCTAGTTGTTTTTCTAATGATTATGACTTCTTTTGGTGTAATTGCTAACACTACGTCAACGGAAAATCAAACACACGAAGAATTAACTACGGATTTGAATTTTGTTGAAAAATTTGATGTATTTTCAACTTTATCTGAATATCTTCCTTCGGCAATTGCTGTGTCAGATTCAGATCCATTCTATGCATTAATTGCTACACCACTGGGAGTTCATTACAATGATGTTGGAGAGCAAGAAGTTATACCTTTCTATATAAAAAATTTTGATAACCCTTCCAAAGCAGTTGAACGGGCAGAAGAACAAATTGGCATATATGCAAATTACATTATCGATGGCATCTTCTCCCCAAAAGAAACCTCATTATTTGTTGCAGATATGTTTTGGGAAGAAAGCAACACAGCTCTTCTCATTAAGGATGACAAACCAGGTTATGAACTTGGTATTGTAGCAACTCCATTAGCATCATATTTTAGTATACCCGTTATTGTGACCGATGACATAGATGAAAACGTAACAGAAGTGTTAGATGATCTTGGTATAGAGAATCTCTATATTTGTGGAGATCTCAGTGATTCTGCATATAACACCACAAAATTTTCTACTGTGAGTGAAATTATGGATGAATGTATCGATGTAATTGATGATAGATTTGGCGAGACTGTTAATTATATCACTATGGCAAATCCGTTAGATGTTTTCCCACCTGAGATATTAGACACTACATCCCATGAGTTTAATGGTTCAGTAGCTTCTGGGGCTATTTTGCCCACTCAATTTACTGGATCTCTATTGAAAGGAACTTTTGCTTCTCATGAATTTACTGTTCCTAACGATTACAAATATATGCAATTAAAAATTGATTTAAAAAATATTAATTCCGAACATTCTCAATCCTTAGGCGACAGAATGTTCTTAATGGTAAATAGTCCTGATAATGAAAGATACATCTATGCTTCAACTTTAGGTGGCCTTCCTGTTCGTAATATTAATGGCGATATAGTGGAGGATAGAATTCATTACGAAATGACAATATATGATAGACCCGGTACGTATACTGTTCAAGTTTATGGTCAATGGTTTGCTTCACGAGTGGGAAATTATCATATAGATATAACGTTAGAAAAAATTGACAGCCCAATAGTTCCGTTAATGGATAATTTATCTTCCATTGCACCATATTTAACAGCTTATCATAAGGGAATTATTTTTGCAAAACCAGAGTTTGCCTTTGCGGCAGATGACGATGTTATCTACAATGGCACAACATGCCCGGGGGCATCTCAGCCAGGTTCAAATCCTAATCTCATCGATCCATCTAATAACCATACGATGCAAATTCATGATGAACTTAATGAATTATTAGCTCAAATAGCGGAAATCCCCATAGGAAATCTGGATGAACTAAGAGATCATTATGTAGAGAATCCAATGTATATAGCAATTTCTGCTGACCCAACCATGGTTCCAATGTATTTCTATTATAATCCTGACGGCGAACCTGATAATTTAGCTGCTTATACTTTGGGATTTTCCCTCCCAAGTGACTTTATATATGCTGATATTGACGTTAATCATTCTGACCCTGAAAACAATACTTGCTCCTACTGGCCTTTCCAGGAAAATATTGTTGGCAGAGTAACAGGTCGAGATGTTCAAGATTGTAGTGCACTTATTGCAAGAACAATCTTCTATGATAATATAATCGGGAAGATGGGGGAATGGAAGGATAGTGCTCTGGTACAAACAGGTTGTGGACTTGAATTCCAGAATCTACCGATTATAACAAGATTCAGTCGATTCCTTTACAAAGGGAGAGGTGATCCGACGAAGGCCCCGACAGGCGAAAGTACGTTTATCAACTTACGACTTAAAGAACAGATGGAAACAGGCTTTTCTAATGTTAAAAACACAATGTGGCTACAGTCACAAAGAGAAGGATTCAGCAATGAAGATCTCAGAGAAATTAAAAAACTTGGCCTTATGAATCGTTTATTGTTCCCTAAACAATTTATAAAGTTCTTAAATTCTGATAAAAAGGTAACAGGCGGACAAGATCATCTGGATAGTAACTTAATTTTTTCGTTTGCACACGGCTCCTATAATCTTTTTGAACATGGAGATGTCTTTATCGATTCTAGAGGATTTCCATTTGTTACGTCTCTTTCAAGAATTTATCCTCTAATTAGAAGTGGACTGTCTGCTAAAGGAACTTTTGATATTCGCTCAGTAGAAAACATGGAATACGGCCCTTCTGTTATCTTTATTGAAAGCTGTATTACTGCTAGAACAGACGGTATGCGCGGGGAAAATGTACTGTCGCAAACCTATATTCATTCTGGTGCAAATGCGTATATAGGTGCAACGAGAGTTACTGCAGATCCAGGATATTTAGAACCTCGCCCACTCCCAGGTGGATGGGGTATTGGTATTCTTGGTTTGATGAAAGCAACATTAGATCTCAAGTTAAGGAATAAATATCCTGATCTTCATTTTGGCGCAGTAATTGCAGAGGATTTCATCTTGGATTTAATAGAGAACAATTCCGATACAGGAACTGCTCTAAGAAATGCCAAGAACAAGTACCTACCGAAAGATGCGAATTCAACATTTCTGTGGACACCGCCGCTTACACTTTCTACGGGATGCAGTTTTATTGATCAAGAATATCTCGAATCAACAGAAAACAAATTCTTTGGGAACAGCAGAACACGGGTTTTAGACAAAAAATATGTTGCTTTACATGAGTTTACACTTTACGGCGATCCAGCATTCAATCCATATCAAACAATAAATGAAGGATAATTGGAACTTACGACATCCTATTCTTACTATTTTTTCTTTTACGGCAAAGACCATCAATGATAACACTTGTAGATATTTTTTTCCCGCTTACAAAACACACGATATCCTAATCTGCTTTTCTCTTCTGCATATCTGTAATCTTTCGTTATAATTGTTCCTGCATTGCCTTTTATTATATATTTCCATGTGATCATTATTATCCCTCGATGTTTTTGATAAAAAAACCTTTCTTCATTTATATTGGCAAAATGGGGGTGACTGAAACCATTAGCCAAACTTTAATTATTCTTCTATCGCACTACTAAATCTACTGTTATGTATAGATTAAATCATTAGTAAGAAAAATCACCTTTAGTTATCCCTTCTTCTGTTATATAGCCAGTTACGTACTCTGCAGATGTAACATCAAAAGCAGGGTTCTTAACAGATATCCATTCCGGCATAATCGTTTTTCCATTGATCTCTGATACTTCGCTTTTCCCTCGTTCTTCAATAATTATATGACCACCATCTTCAATGGTATTATCAAAGGTACTTATTGGAGCGGCGACATAAAAGGGGATATTATTCTCCTTGGCCAATACTGCTTTTTCATACGTTCCAATTTTATTTGCAAAATCACCATTTTTTGCAATTCTATCTGCACCTATAATGACCATGTCAATATCTCCGTTCTTCATGAAATAGCCTGCAGCATTGTCAGCAATAACTGCATGTTTAATACCTTCGTGTTTCAGTTCCCAAGCTGTCAACAACCCCTGGAGGCGAGGTCTTGTTTCATCTACATATACAAAAATTTTTTTTCCATTCATGTGGGCTAATCTTAAAGGCGCAAGTGCTGTTCCATAATCCACTGTTGCAAGAGCACCAGCATTACAATGAGTAAGAATTTTCATGTCATCTTTGATCAATTTTTCTCCGTTTTCTCCAATTTTTTTACATCGCTCTATAATATCCTCAACATATTTTGATGCTGCATCAAATCCATTCCCTCCATCGTTTATTTTATCGATCATGTAATCTATAGCATAAAAGAGATCATATGCAGTTGGACGTGTACCTCTTAATTTTTCTGCTGATTTTTTTAAATCTTTTTTTGAGAGGGCCATGCCATATACAGCTGCAGCTCCAATCGCTGGAGCACCGCGCACTACCATGTCTTTTATAGCAAATGCAATATCATCTACAGTCTTTGCAGTAAAAATCTCGAATGTATAGGGTAATTTTCTCTGATCTATGAACTTGACAGAGTTTTCTTCTATCCATAGTGCTCTATACTCTTTTCCTTCAACTTTCATTTAGATTCCCCATATGTCTTTAAAATTAGATCCTCGACTTCTTTTAAACTGATACCTACAAATAAACTCCCTCTGTTTTTAATCAAGATTTTTTTACTAGCCCTAAGTACCTTTAAAACCTCCTTTGCTAGTTCAAGAGTGCCAGATGGATATTCTTTTTCAGTAGTGGGAAGATTTTTTGAAAACTTTTTCACAACTTTTTCTCCGTTGAGCTGAATAATTGCATTTACATCATCTCGTGCATGATGTATAAGCCAATGAACTGGTGATTCAATGCATGGATCTTTTTTCCCTATCGCCAAAATAATGTTCTTCACTGGGTCATAATCCGCAATTTCTATGATGTCTTGCTGATTCATACTTTCGACACCAACGTTTTTGGCATTAATCAGTATACGTTTACCGTAGGCAACACTTATGCTGTAGTCCTTGTTGTCTACTATCCCCAATCCATCTATCTTTTTGCCCAATTTAATGATATCTGCAATCAAAGGGCAGTTACTTATCTCTCTTGAAACAAAAAATGTTTGAAAGGGAATGCTGGTTAGATTTTTTCCGATCATTAAAATTCTATAAACTAAAATAGACTCTTTATCTTTTTTATTATAAATGTTGACAGCATCATTTTGTTTTTCAAATAAGAGGTTTCTTACTGTGGTTTTAAAACGGCGATATGTGCTAATTGTCGCGTCTATTTGCTGAGATAAAAAACAATTCTTTATCCACCAGTTCCAACTCACCAAAATAATGATTGTTAAGATGTCTGTTCTTATTGGCTATCATAATCTGCCTCTCCCAAGCGATGCAATAAAATTCGATTATATAACACTTTCTTTTTTATTTATTGGAGATCAAACTATTTTACTTTGCAAATTACCTCGTATTTTATATAATGAACTTCGTTAAACAAAATATGGGCAATTACATTAGATTTGTTTCATCAGTGTCATTAATTCTATTTTTATCATTTTTTTTTGTAACAATGTCTACTGGAAATCCAATCCCAATCTATCCAGATCCTGAACCGGTTTATTCTGGTTCAAATGGTGTTAGTAGTCTAAATATAGCGTGGATTGCAATTGTATTCATTATGGATTTTTTTATAGACGTTTTGATCATATATGGCGGAATATATCTGCTGCACCGTTATAATCTAGTCACAATCAAAAACGCATTTGATTTTTCTAAAACGACATTACTTTTGTCAGTATTTATTATTAGTTTGGTAGGTTTAATCTCTGAATTGATTTTAGGGGCGTGGATTGGAGGACTTTTGATAGCGCTGCTATTTATTTTCCTATCCTTTGTGCTTGTTTCTAAGTATTTACTCAAGTTAAGTTGGGTTAATAGCCTTCGTATGGGTCTTATTGCGTTATTGATAAACATTGTTGTGTGGATTGCTATTTTTACAGTATGGTAGCTTTATTTTCTTAGAATGGTATCTTGTTATACTGCGATTTGTTAACCGTAAATTTCTAATATAGAATTTAACTACCAATTGCAGCCGGACGTTTAATCATGTTAAAATTGGATTTACATATTCATTCACAATATTCAGATGATGCCACAGGAAATCCTCGGGATATAATTAAATCACTAAAGAAGAAAGGACTACATGGAATGGTCATTACCGATCATAACACTGTTGAAGGTGGACTTAAAGCATTAAAAGTTACACCTAAAGATTTCATTGTTATTCCAGGAGTAGAAATATCAACTGCAGACGGACACATGTTAGGCCTAAATGTAAAAGAAGATATTGCCAGAGGTCTCTCTGTCGAGGAAACTGTTGAAAAAATTATTGATGCAGGCGGGATGGCAATAGTCCCTCATCTTTTTAGAAACATGTCAGGAATCAAGAAGGAAAAACTCAAAAAAATTTATACAAAAATACCCGCAATTGAAGTATATAATAGTTGCAGCCTTCCAAAGACCAACATAAAAACAGCACAGGTTGCAAAAGAATTCAATCTCGGCGGTACCGGAGGCAGTGACTCACATGATCTGTTGTATGCAGGATATGGTTACACAATTGTAGATTCAACTGACATGACTGTTGACACTATTCTTTCAGAAATAAACAAGAAAAAAACATGGGGCGAGGGAATTGCCATGCCCCTTGATTATAGACGTGATCGTATGCTTAAATCACTTAAACAATTCTTTCAAAGAGGTTTTAAGCGAATATAAAATTATGGCAACAAGGCAAAAATATTTAGAACAATTGAGTATCAAGCAATGTTTATATTTTAACAAATATTTAAATAGTAATATTTACTTTACTTATTTATATTTGGGGGAAAACTATGAAAAAGAAACTAATTGGAATTGTAATAATAGGAATAATGATAACGAGTGGCTTCGGCAGTATCGTTGCTGCAGAAAATACCGTGGCGATACATACTGAGAAAATAGATATTCTAAGCAGGATGTCTGAACCTTGCTTTGAATCGATAGTGAACTTCGAAAATAAAACTCAGGTTACAACAGTTGGCCCTGTCTCACCGATATTAGACATTGCTGAAATCATCATAATTGCTGGACCATTTTTAAAGACATTTATAATAAAACTAATCCTGGTAAGCATGAAGGCATATTTCTTACTTCCCGACATTTCTTTCCACGTGGAAGATCTGACGTTTGCAATCAAGTATAAGAAAAATATTCCACAGATGCCGCTTTTCCAGGGGCTTTCATATAATACAACTATCAAGGAAAATGACATTGAAACTTCTTTTACTGAAAAGCATATCCTTATCGCCTCAGGATTTGAAGGAACATTTGCATTCTCAAGAGCAGAGCCGTTTGATTTAATTCCAGCAAGCTTCCAGTTTAACGGAACTTGTAACGAAATAATGGTTGTAACGTAGAAGACACTAGGGAGTAAGAGGTAACTGTCGTATAAAAAAACCAATTATTTCCTTCGAAAAAAAGTAATCAACGATAAATTAAAATCATGTTGGCAACAATCTAAGCGAATTTAGAGTTGTATTCTCCTTCATCGATTGCTTTCCGTATTTCTTTCGGATTTTTTCCTTCTACAGTAACGCCCATTGACATACAGGTACCGATAATTTCTTTTGTTTTTTCTTTTAAGCTTTTTCCCAAGAGACTGTCAAATTTCATCTTAGCGACTTTGATGGCCTGATCGATGGTAATATCACCTATCTTGTGCTTTGAAGGCGAGCCTGATCCCTTTTCTTTACCCATCTCATTAAGAATTAACGATGCTGCTGGAGGAGTACCTACTTCTATCTTAAAATTCTTTGTCTTTGGATCGATAATGACTTTTACTGGAACCTTCATCCCGTCGAATTCTTTAGTTTTATCGTTGATTGTATTTATGATCTGCATAATATTTACACCCATGGGACCAAGAGCCGGACCTAATGGGGGACCTGCAGATGCCTTTCCTCCTTCAACGAGTGCTTTTATTGTTTCTGCCATGTTATTTCATTCCTCCTTCATCTTTATTATTGTCTTCTTCCTTTCTTTTAATGATTCTTACTTGTTCTCCCCGAACAGTTATTGGTATAGGAACCATTGAATCTAGTAGTTCGACAGTAATTTCTTCTTTTGCATAGTCAATGTGGGTTATCTTTGCTTTTTCCCCTCTAAACGGTCCTGCGACCATTTCAACGGTATCTCCTTCAGTAATCTTTGCGACTGCAGAAGCTGGTGTAAGGAAATGTTCTATTTGTTCAATAGGAATGTCTCCCTCGAGCACATTCCGTGCATATGAAATTGTTTTGATTGTATTCTTTAAGCGTTCCTCATCAAAGCCTTCTACGAATATATATCCTCTAAGCTCAGGAGTCACAAGAATTGATGGAATGTCCAATTTAGATTTATCTGCCCTACTATTGATGAGATCGGCAGTATTTTGTTCTTTACCAACCTGAGTTTTAATGGTAAATATGTTTGACTGTTCCTCATCTAATTCTTCAAAATCGTTGTTCTGCACAATATGCACCAACCATTCAATAACCAAGTGCTGATAATATCCAAGGTACTGCTAACTCTTTAATTATGTATATTGCAAAGCCTATTGCTCCAACCAATAGTATCCCTAAACCTGTAATCTTAGATGTTTTTTCATATTCCTCATTGGTGGGCTTACGAGCCATTTTAAGGACTCTCCCGTACTTCCCTTTACCTATCCTTTGTTGTCTTACTTCTATTTTGTGTTGTAGTTCCCAAGCTCTGTCAATTATGCCTACGCCCTTTTTCAATCTAGACACCTATAATGAGTAAGGGTCAAATGTTAGGTTATATATAAAGAATTTGGCTGTTTAGTATGCGACATTAATTAATGGATTAATTGTATATACTGGGTCATGCATATTCTTTTTGGTGCACTCATGAATTTAGCTAAAAGAAAAGAAAGGGAATTGATTGTAAAATTAAGGGAGGACGGTAAGACTTGTGTAGA